>JBGUTP010000033.1:0-9927 GCA_045133095.1 Candidatus Enterousia sp. | reverse complement strand
CAAGGGTGTGTGTAGTGCAGTAAGGTGCGAAGTTTAAAAGACCACCCCAGTACTGGATGCAGGCTTTTTTAAATTTGCCAAACCTGGGTCCCGCGGTCAAGCCACGGGATGACAGAGGGTGATTACATGACCTGGGTCCCGAAAAAGCCACGGGATGACAGGGGGGGGTAGTGCAGTAAGGTGCGAAGTTTAAAAGACCACCCCAGTACTGGATGCGGGCTTTTTTAAATTTGCCAAACCTGGGTCCCGCGGTCAAGCCACGGGATGACAGAGGGTGATTACATGACCTGGGGCCCGAAAAAGCCACGGGATGACAGAGGGGGGGGGGTAGTGCAGTAAGGTGCGAAGTTTAAAAGACCACCCCAGTACTGGATGGGGCTTTTTTTTATTTGCCAAACCTGGGTCCCGTGGGGATTCACCCACAAAAATCTTTAATTTTTGCGGGGCCCGAAAAAGCCACGGGATGACAGAGGGTGATTACATGACCTGGGGTCCGCGGTCAAGCCGCGGGATGACAAGGGGGGTGTAGTGCAGTAAGGTGCGAAGTTTAAAAGACCACCCCAGTACTGGATGGGGGCTTTTTTTTTATTTGCCAAACCTGGGTCCCGCGGTCAAGCCGCGGGATGACAAGGGGGGTAAAGCCACCCCTTGTCGTCCTTGGGGGACGACACTGTCCGCTCGGGGCGGTGAGAATTAAAAGTTGAATGAATGACCTGGGTCCCGCGGTCAAGCCGCGGGATGACAAGGGGGTGATTACATGACCTGGGGCCCGTGGTCAAGCCGCGGGATGACAAGGGGGTGATTACATGACCTGGGGCCCGTGGTCAAGCCACGGGATGACAGAGGGTGATTACATGACCTGGGTGCGTAAGTTATGCGCCGGGATGACAAGAGTATTTTAAGTTGTTTTATTTCTGTGCTTTCTGTGGTTTTAAATTTTCTTAAAATAAACTGATTAATCCGATGCCGAAAATGGCGGCGATAATTGCACCGATGGTTAAGGGCCAAAAATACTTTTTTACAATCGCGTTCGCGCGTTCTTGGAAAAAATACAGTAAGGTGGCTGTTATGGCAAAACGACCAGTGCGGAATACGGCAGATACTGCCAAGAATAACCATAGCGGATAACCGATAAAACCCAGCCATATCGCAAGTAGTTTATATGGTATTGGGGTGACAGCGGTCAGGACTATGATTAATATCCCATATTCGGTAAACATGGGTTTGATTGTGCTTTCGATTAATTCGGGGTTTGAAAATGTTTCAATTAACCATACGCCCACAGAATCGTATAGCCATAGACCTATCATATAGGCGATTGCGCCACCAACAATCGAACCAAGAGATGCAGCAACCGTAATTGGTATCGCGCGACGTTTGTTTGCAATAATGGGTGGGGTCATGAAGACTTCGGGGGGGATAAATAAAAATATCGATTCACATACAGTTAGCAAAAATACAACCCATGAATATGCCCGTGATTCCGATTTTTGTAAGATAAATTCTGAAAATTTCATTCCCATTCCCTTTTGGTGTTAAAAATTTACTTGATTGTAATTCATTATTTTGTATTTTACAATGTATATTAATACAAATAAAGATTTATAGATGGCAAAAAAACAATTTAATTCTAATCGTGGTGAACGTGTCGCAAGTAAAGTTCAAACAATCGTTGCAGAAATCTTGCGAGATAATTATTCAGATGACCCAATTGTCGCAGGGGTGTCACTGGTCGGTAGTGTCGCGCATGGTGGTTTGCAGTTCGTGCGATTGTTCTTTTATTCGCGAAATCCAGATGTGGATGCCGTGCAGAAAAAATTAGACGATATTACACGGACTGTGCGATTTGAATTGGCAGCGCGTATGAATCAAAAGTATGTGCCGGATATTAAGTTCGCATACGATGATACTTTGGAAAAAGCAGCACGAATTGATGAATTGTTGAATAACTTGGATACGGGTAATGATTAGGCAAGTTTATAATTTAACAGATTCAATGATGCGGGATTGTTATTATATTGTTTCTTATTTTATGGGAAATGCGTCTGACTTTTATTATTCGGTGCAAAATAAAGTTAATTCCGGAAATAGTGTCATGTTTGTTCATGAAGTAAATGGTGTAATAAAAGGGTTCTTAATCGGCGCAATGCAGGGTAAAAAAGTAGCGGTGATAAATAATCTTTATGTTAACGCAGATGCGCAACGCCAGGGAATTGGGGCGGCTTTATTGAAGGCGTATGAAAATTATAATTATGTCAGAGGGGTAAAATCTTTCTCGTTGATGTCAAGACCAACAAAGCAAGCCTTGGATTTTTATCAAAAGCAGGGTTATGCCAGGTTAGGGCAGAGTAATAAAATGATTAAAAGTTTATAAATTTACCTTGAAAAATCTGTTATACTGGTTTACCATTGCCGCATAAGCATAGGTGAGTTTGTATGAAGCAGTCTAATATCCGGAATTTTTCAATTGTAGCGCATATTGATCATGGTAAATCGACTTTGTCGGACCGTCTGATTGAATTTACAGGTGGGTTGCAATCGCGTGAGATGAAGGCCCAGGTCTTGGATTCTATGGATATTGAACGTGAACGTGGTATCACAATTAAAGCACAGACAGTGCGATTGAACTATACGGCGAAAAATGGCGAAACATATCAGTTGAATCTGATGGATACACCGGGGCATGTGGACTTTTCATACGAAGTGTCGCGGTCGTTGGCGGCGTGCGAAGGAGCATTGGTCTTGGTCGATGCGACACAGGGAGTTCAGGCGCAGACGTTGGCAAATGCGTATTTGGCGTTGGATAATGATTTAGAAATGCTGCCGGTGTTAAACAAGATTGACTTGCCGTCTAGTGATGTTGCCGGGACGCGTGAACAGATTGCAGACGTTATTGGGTTGGATGCGAATGATGCGCTGGCAGTGTCGGGAAAGACGGGCGATGGGGTGCCGGAACTGTTGGAAGAAATTGTAAATAAATTACCGCCACCACATGGCGATGAAAATGCGCCGACGCGCGCGCTGTTGGTCGATTCGTGGTATGATTCTTATCTGGGCGTGGTGATTTTAGTGCGGGTGGTTGATGGTAATTTAAATCGTGGTCAGAAGATTAAGTTTATGGCAACAGGCGCAGAATACGTGGTTGATAAAATTGGGTACTTTACGCCAAAAATGGTGAATGTTGATACACTGTGTACAGGGGAAATCGGATTTATTATTACAGGAATGAAGACGATTCATGACTGTAAAGTTGGTGATACGATTATTGATTCAAAATATGATAATGCGCAAATGCTGCCAGGGTTTAAACCGTCTGTGCCGGTGGTGTTTTCGTCGTTCTTTCCGGTCGAAGCAGATGATTATCCAACATTCCGTGAAAGCGCAGAAAAGTTGGCATTAAATGATGCGTCCTTTATGTTTACGGTGGAAAAATCTTCTGCGCTGGGGTTCGGGTTGCGATGTGGATTCTTGGGGCTGCTGCATATGGAAATTATCAGTGAAAGATTGGCGCGTGAATTTAATCTGAATCTGATTAATACGGTGCCGAGTGTGCTGTATAAAATTCATTTGCGTGATGGGTCGGTTATTGATTTGGAAAATCCAGCCGATATGCCAGAAGCCACACGAATTGCATCAATTGAAGAACCATGGGTGCGGGCGACGATTATGATGCCTGATAAGTATATGGGCGGGATTATGTCGCTGTGTTCAGAAAGACGTGGTGTGCAAGAAAATATTTCATACGTTGGTAATCGTGCAGTGTTGGTTTATCAGTTGCCGTTGGCGGAAATTGTGTTTGATTTCTATGACAGGGTGAAATCTATTTCGTCGGGATATGCATCGTTTGACTATGTAGTCTATGGATATCAGGCGTCTGATTTGGTAAAGGTTAATATCTTGGTCAATGAAGAAAATGTTGAGCCGTTGTCGTTTATGTGTCATCGGTCTTTTGCAGAAAAACGTGGTCGTCAGATTGTTGAAAAGTTAAAAGACTTGATTCCAAGACATCAGTTTAAAATTCCGTTGCAGGCGGCAATCGGTGGCAAGATTATTGCACGTGAAACAATTGCGGCATATCGTAAGGATGTAACAGCAAAATGCTATGGCGGGGATATTACGCGTAAACGTAAGTTGTTGGAAAAGCAAAAGGAAGGTAAAAAACGTATGCGGTCGTTTGGTAATGTAGAAATTCCGCAGTCTGCGTTTATTAATGCATTAAAGGTATCGTAAAAAAAAATTAAAAAAGGGAGAGCCAACATGGCACACCAATTTTATTTTAATCCGTATATCTTGGATAATCTGCCGGCACCAAGGAAGGGCTTTGACGTAGTTCAGGATATTTCAGAACCGCGTTTGCGTATGTATGTGACTAGCCGTGGGATAAAGACTTTCTTTGTGCGCAAGCGTGTGCATGGCAAGGATAAAAGAATTTTAATTGGAAATTATCCAAATGTTGATATAGAAGATGCACGGGCAAAAGTGCCACTTATCTTGGACGAGGCAATGAAAAAACCACCCGTACGCAGAAAGAAAATAACTTTTAAACAATTGTTGGATTTGTATCTGCAAAACAAGGTCAGACGGACAGAGGATTCATACGTTAAATTAGTGCGGGCAATTAATCGGCATTTGAAAGGGCTGTTTCATAAGCCTGTGGCAGATGTTAATCAGATTGATGTTCGGGCAACAATTGATGCTATTGCGGGACCGGCAATCGCGGCGCGTATGCAAGAACTGATGCAGAGTGTGTTTAACTTTGCGATTGAGACAGGGTATGCTAAATCTAATCCGGTGGTGGGATTGGAAAAGATAAAACAAAATCGTCGTGTTAGACCGCTGAATAAAAATGGATTGGTGCGGTTGGTAAACGCAATAAATGCCGAAGAAAATCAAATGTTGCGTGCTGCGTTCTTGATGCTGATTTATGGGTTTGTGCCGCGTTCAAAAGTTTTTTCTATGGCGTGGGAAGATTTAGATTTTAATCATGATATGTGGAATGGGTGGCCGTTGTCAGACAGGGCTATTGTGTTGTTGCAGGATTTGCCACAGGATGGGCAATGGGTGTTCCAGGGGCGTGGTGGAACGCACTTAATTGACCCGCGTACCGCGTGGAAACGTGTCGCAAATCGCGCGGGAATTCCAACACTGACCATGGATGATGTGTATAAATTTTTAATGCGAAAAATTGTGTGGATGCCGGATAGAGAAGATTTTCGCAGCAATATGAATTCGTTGCTGGATGATTTGTTGGATGCAGAAGAATAGTTTTTTTGATTTTTGTCAACTTTGTTATTGTTTGTTATAATTCCTTGACACAATGGTGATAAAATGATAGTTTATTGAATAATGACGGTCATGGTAAGGACCAAACAATTTAACTAAAATAAAGGAAAAGAATATGACAACTTTTGAAAAAGTAAAAAAAATTGTAGCCGAAAAACTGGGTGTGCCAGAAGAAAAGGTAACAGAAGAAGCAGCATTCGTTAATGATTTGGGTGCGGATTCTTTGGACGTTGTTGAATTCGTTATGGAAGTTGAAAAAGAATTCGATATCACTATTCCAGATGACGCCGCTGCGAAATTGGAAAAAGTTGGCGATGCAGTAAAATATATTGATGAAAATAAAAAGAACTAATCAAATGTTTTTCTGTGAAAAATAGTTATAGGTCCGTCGGTGGAAACACTGACGGATTTTTTTGCTGTATTTTAATTAATAAAATGTTTATTATATTGGCGTATGTTAGTTGGATGTAATACTTATAAAGGATAAGAAATTATGAAAAGAGTTGTTATTACCGGTATGGGAATTGTGTCGCCGGTGGGAACTGGGGTGGAATGTGCGTGGAAAAATATCCTGGCGGGAAAGTCAGGGGTGCGCAAGATTGATTCTTTCGATGTTAGTGATTTAGCATCGCAAATCGCAGGGGTTCCACAGCAGGGAACAGAGCAGGGGATGTTTAATCCTGATGCGGTGGTCGAACCACGTGAACAACGAAAGATGGATAGATGTATTGTCTATGCAGTGGTCGCAGCAGATGAAGCAATTAAAGATGCAGGTTTGGACGTTTATGATGGTGATAAAGAACGCATCGGTGTTTCTATTGGCAGTGGTATTGGGGGTCTGAATACTATTTATGATAATTGTATTGAATTGCATGAAGGTGGTCCGCGTCGTGTTAATCCTTTCTTTATTCCAAAAGGTATTATCAATATGGCGGCAGGGCATGTGTCAATTAAATATGGATTAAAGGGACCAAATATTTCCGTCGTAACGGCATGTGCAACAGGTGCGCATTCTGTTGGCGAAGCCGCCCGCTTAATTCAACATGGTGACGCAGATATTATGGTCTGTGGTGGAACCGAAGGCGCAGTTGGTCGAATCGGATTGGCGGGGTTTTCGGCAATGAAGGCATTAAGTACACGTAATGATGACCCACAGGCGGCATCGCGTCCATGGGATAAAAATCGTGATGGATTTGTTATGGCAGAAGGTGCCGGGATTTTGGTTCTGGAAGAATATGAACATGCGGTTGCACGTGGTGCGAAAATTTATGCCGAAGTTGCGGGTTATGGATTGTCTGGTGATGCGTATCATATCACGGCACCTGCGCCAAATGGTGAAGGTGGCAAACGTGCAATGGTGGCCGCGTTGAAAGATGCAGGATTGGTGCCGGCGGATGTTGATTATGTCAATGCACATGGAACGTCAACTGGGTTGGGTGACGTTGGTGAATTGGCGGCGGTTCAATCTTTGTTTGAAGGTGTGCCTGTGTCAATGTCTTCGACTAAGTCAATGACAGGGCATTTGTTGGGTGCAGCCGGTGCGGTAGAGGCGATTTTCTGTGTGCTGGCAATTCGCGATGGTATTGTGCCTGCGACTATAAATCTTGATAATCCAGAAGATGCGGTTGGCGATTTTGATTTAGTGCCGCATAAGGCCAAGGCGCGTAAGGTGGATGTTGCGATAAGTAATTCGTTTGGCTTTGGGGGGACCAATGCCAGTATTGTCCTTAGAAAAGTTCAATAAAAGGGCGTATCTGCAAGCGGTGCCGACAACCTGTGTGGCATTTGTACACTATGTTGTCGGCATGTCTGTATTTTACAGTTGATTTTTGTGCCGCAGGTGTGCATAATCTTCTTCAGTTTGCGGAGTGTAGCTCAGCCTGGTAGAGCGCTACGTTCGGGACGTAGAGGTCGTGGGTTCGAACCCCGTCACTCCGACCAGGAATTAAATTCGGCGTTTTGCCGAATTTTTTTTCATAATTTTTCTTGTAATTTGGTCAAGTGTGAATCATATTTATTAGTGCGTAAAAAAGGAAAAAAGATGTTTGCAAAAAGATTCCTGGTAAAGGAAAAATTTGATAATTATGATGATTATATTCAAAACGCAACAGTAAGTGTCCCAGAAAACTTTAACTTTGCATACGATGTCGTGGATGTTATAGCAGAAGAAAACCCTGATAAGGTGGCGTTGCTGTGGACAAATGATGCCGGTGAAAAGAAATCAATTACGTTTAAAATGTTGTCGCAATGGTCAAATGCGGTTGCGAATTTCTTGACGGCACGTGGGTTGAAAAAAGGCGATACTGTGTTGTTGTTCCTGCGTCGTAGATGGGAATATTGGATTCTGATGATGGCTATGCACAAGTTGGGGATAATTCCAATTCCGTCAACTAATCAGTTAAAGACCAAGGATATTAAATACAGACTGGATACAGCGGATGTGGCGGCGGTCGTCGTGTTTGATGATGGGGTGATTTTAAATGAAATTAAAAGCGCGATTGGTGATAATGATAAAATTCAACTGATAGATTGTGTTGATGTGGCGCGTGCGTGTGATTCTTATCCTGTGACAATGGAACGTGTGCCAAATGGTAATACTGAAACTATGGTTGTGTATTTTACCAGTGGGACAACAGATATGCCAAAGATGGTTGCGCATAATTTTGTATATCCATTGGGACATATAAACACTGCTGTGTTTTGGCAGCGTTTAGAAGACGGCGATATTCATTTTACGTTGTCTGAATCTGGTTGGGCAAAGTGTTCGTGGGGAAAGATGTATGGTCAATGGTTGGCGGGGGCAACCGTGTTCGTGTTTGACTTCAGTCGTGTATTTACCGCGCATGATTTGTTGACCGCAATCAGTGAAAATAAGATAACTTCGTTCTGTGCGCCGCCGACGGCGTATAAAATGCTGATACATGCGGATATGACAAAGTATGATTTGTCTTCATTGAAGAAAGCAGATATTGCAGGTGAAGCACTTAACCCAGAAGTTTATGAACGTTTTTTGGAAAAGACAGGTGTAAAAATGCGCGAAGGTTTTGGGCAGACGGAAACTTGTGTCATGCTGTTCACAAATCAGTGGATTGAACCAAAGCCAGGGGCGATGGGAATGCCTGCGGCAGGATGGAATGTGCAGTTGCTGGATGAACGTGGGCGACCAATTACAGAAAGTGGTACCGTTGGGGAAATCTGTGTTTCGTTAAAGAATGGATGGCCATTGGGGTTGTTCCAGGGGTATCATAAAAATGAAAAAATGACCGCGTCGGTTGCGCGTGATGGTTACTATCATACAGGGGATGTGGCATATCGTGATGCAGATGGATATTTCTGGTTCGTGGGGCGTAATGATGATTTGATTAAATCCAGTGGTTATCGTGTCAGTCCATTCGAAGTTGAATCTGTTTTGCTGGAACATCCGGCGGTGCGAGAGGTTGCGGTGACTGGCGTTCCAGATTCGGCGCGTGGTCAGGCGGTCAAGGCGACAATCGTTTTGAATAAATATTTTCAACCAAGTGATGTTCTGGTTCGGCAGTTGCAGGACCATGCCAAGTCGCGTGCGGCGCACTATAAAAGTCCGCGTATAATCGAATTCGTTGACAGTTTGCCAATGACAATCAGTGGTAAAATTCGTCGTGCGTTGATACGAACTTTGGACAGTGCCAAGGAAACTATTGTTGAACCGATAAAAAATACAATCGGTTTGGGGGATGATAAATAGGGCTAGGATTTAATTTTATAATGTGGTAAAATCAGTTGTAAATGTTAAAAATTTTAAGTGTTTTTGCTGCGTTAAATTTGTGTACGACGGTTGCGATGGCGGCTGGGCGTGTTGTGCCGTCGCGCAGTGTGGCGGATTCTGTTAGGTCAGAAGAAACCACCCGCAATACCGCGGACCGTGCAGGGCAGAGTAAAAATTCGCGGGGCGTTGACACGCGTGAAGTGCCAAAGGTGGTCGCGCGCGAAGGCGCAAAATCAAATGAAAATTCAGCAGGCGCGAATGCACGTCGTGGTGCCAATGCTGATTCCGATTCGCGGACAACAAATGCACGAACACAACGCAGTGCGACCGCAACGCGCAGTGTTGCAAATGCGCGTGGTGGGGCGACGGCGGCAAAAAGTACCGCCACGGCAACTGCATCGCGGGTGGCAACAACAAACGTGGCACGCACGGCAAACAGAAGTGTAAAATCAGATGTCGCAAAAGGCGTGAGAGCCAGTGTCACCGGGCTTTACACGGGATTTACCCCCCCCCCCCCCCAAGGACGTAGTGTGACCACCGCGCGGGTGGCAACAAAACGGCAAAGTATGGTGCCAGGTGCCGCCAGTTCTTCGCGGGCAACGCGTGCACGTGCGACTGTGCAAGGGCAGGCGGAAATTGAAAAAATTATCGAAAATTTAACAACGCAATCGTCACTGAAAAAGTCTTGCCAGGAACAGTACACAGAATGCATGGACCAGTTTTGTAAGGCACTGGACGATAATCAGGGGCGTTGTTCGTGTTCGGCAAATCTGTCACGCTATACCAAAACCGAAACCGCGGTCAAAGATGCAAATAATCGCCTGAACGAGGTTGCACAAAACATTCGTTATATCGGTTTGTCGGCGGACGAAATCCGCACTATCATGACCGAGACCGAG
>JBGUTP010000032.1:0-2295 GCA_045133095.1 Candidatus Enterousia sp. | reverse complement strand
CAAGGGTGTGTGTAGTGCAGTAAGGTGCGAAGTTTAAAAGACCACCCCAGTACTGGATGCAGGCTTTTTTAAATTTGCCAAACCTGGGTCCCGCGGTCAAGCCACGGGATGACAGAGGGTGATTACATGACCTGGGTCCCGTGGTCAAGCCACGGGATGACAGTATGTATGGTTAAAGCCACCCCTCGTCGTCCTGGGGGGACGACACTGTCCGCCCAGGGCAGTGAGAATTTAATAAGGATTACATGACCTGGGTGCGTAAGTTAGGCGCCGGGATGACATATTATTATTTTTCCCTTGCATAGGTGGCGGTAAATTTTCTACCATTAATTATAAAAGAGAGGAAGAAATGGGAAGAATTCGCAGATTCCTGGGGCTGACAGCAGTTTTATTCACTATGTTTTTAGGTGCCAACGCGTGGGCGGCGACAGGTTATTATTGTGATACTTACAAGATTTACACGTCGTGTAAGGCGGGTTATTACCTTAACGGCAGCACTTGTACACTATGTCCGGCGGGGCATTATTGTCCTGGCGGAACGGAAACACCGCAGAAATGCCCGGCGGGAACATATAACGCCGACACAGGTTCTATAAGCGCGGATGCCTGTACAACCTGTACAAATTCGTATTCAAGCGAGGGCGCAACCAGTTGTACGTATTGTCCGACGGTGACCAACGGATGGACACTTGTTTCAGGCAACGGATGGACATCATACGCAGACTGTAAGCAACAACGAACACCAGATAATTGTAACGCGGGTAAAATACAACAGGTCGCAAACAGCGCAACAACATGGGGAAATTCGACAGTTGTAAGTAACCTGTACGCAGGGGCAGACTACTATGTAGAAGGAACAACATGTAAAATGTGTTCAGACCTGGGCAGTAGTGAGTATGGATATAGTGAGGCTGATAACAATGGTGGGTCATCAGCATGCTATGTTAAAGTTCAGCCTGGCTATAAGGTTAAGGAGAAATACGCGGCACCTGTTGCATGTCCAGCCGGCGAATATTGCCCAGGCGGAAATGTCTATTACGGCTATGTTTCAAGCACTTATAAATGTTCAGAACAAATTGCCAAGGACTATACCAGTGACGGTGGCGTTACGGCAAAAAGCAAGAATAATTGTTATATTACGTTGACACTGTATCCAAATGGTGGAAGTTGGATTTCAACCAACGATTACGGCTTGTCAGGTTCAGAAACATATGCTCGAAAAGTGTATTATGGAAAAAACCTGACTTTTGGTACTGACATTGACTATCTTGAACGCGAGGGATATACAACAGCCAGCTGGAAAGCAGACCCAGCAACATGCTCGACATCAACAGTTGGTACGATTGATGCCCTTACTGCGAATGAAAGCGCGGGCAACACTGTTGCGTATGCGTGTTGGTCGGGCAACCGTATCACCGTTAATTATAATTCAGATGGTGGGTCAAGCGTCAGTTCGGGGTCATGTACGTATGGCGGCACACTGACATTGCCAGCCGCGCCCACAAAAACCGGCAGCACATTTTCTGGATGGAAAACCAAAAGCAGCATATCGGAGGCAGGCGCCACAATTAGATGTGACAAGACAACACTGGGGGTAACAAGCGGCAGTGTTACAATTAAAGCAACGTGGGGTTTGGACACATATACGGCAACGTTTAAATGCGGAGCAACGGAAGTGGCCACGGTAATGGTTGAATATGGTGGCACGCTGACCGTTCCAAAAACCAGTTCATACACGGCATGTGTAAATAATGGTTATAATTCTAATACTTGGTTTGAAGAGAGTTTTGATTACGTCAAAGGTGATACGGTTTTAACCTGGGATTTAGCAAGCAAGGCTGAGTTTTCGGCACAACTGGTTGAATCAACCCCACGTTATGATTGTAACAATGGCACGGACTCTATCTTGTATGGCAACCCGGTTAAATACGGCAAGACCTTTACGGTAGCCAACTATTCAACAAACAGTTGCGGAAATGCGCCGACAGGTTATACGTTTGGCGGATGGGGAAATAACGGCACAACATATCAGCCAGGAGATTTAGTGACTAACACAAACCTGACACATAATGGCAATATTAATCTTACGGCAGTGTGGAAGTCAAGTACATATACATGTGCTGCTGGACAATATTTAAATGTGACGTCTTGTGAGGCATGTACGGCGGGGTATTATTGTCCGTCGTCGTCTAAGACCTATACATATAACGGCAGTGTACAGGGGCGTACAGCGTGCGCCGAGGGTTCGTACACCAATACCACGGGCAAGACATCCTGTACTGCGTGTCAGAACGG
>JBGUTP010000031.1:0-12633 GCA_045133095.1 Candidatus Enterousia sp. | reverse complement strand
ATTTGGGATTTTTATCTCAAAAATGGATGTTGTAAATTGATTTTTTAAAATGACGTAAATTTATGGGCGGAAGACCGAGGAAACCGACAGCGGTTAAAGCGTTGCAGGGAACACTGCAGAAATGCAGGACGAACCCGAACGAACCCAAACCGAAGGGCGAATTAAAAAACGTGGTGCCACCGCCATATTTGACGGAAACGGCCAAGGACGTTTGGCGTTATGCATTGGAAAACGCCCCGGAAGGTTTATTAACCAATTTGGATTTTGGCATATTCACCCAATGGGTTGTTTGTTTCGATGCGTTTATAACCATGACCGCAGCCATGAAAGAGGGTGGCACGGTTCAGACGGACGGGCGGGGCGTTAAACGTGTAAATGATTTATTGCATCAGATACTGAAAACCACGGCCATTTTAAGAGGATTGGAAAACGAATTAGGTTTTACCCCGGCGTCAAGATCGAAAATTACAACAGTACGGGCGGAAAACGTGCAAAAAAACAAATTTTCCGATTTTGAATAATAAAAAACGATAAAAACAAGGTTTAGTAATGGATTATGTTGCAAAGGCAAACCGATACATAAAGAACGTGTTAAACGGGAAAATTCCCGCGTGTAAATTCGTTAAACAAGCCTGTGAACGACAAATTAACGATTTAAAACGTGAAAATACCGCAAATTTTCCGTTTAAATTCGATAAAAAAGCCGCAAATAAAATATGTAAATTTATCGAAAATTTAACCCATGTTAAAGGCGCATTGGCGGGAACAAACATCCATTTGGAAGATTGGCAATGTTTCATATTAACCACGGTTTGGGGATGGTTAAAAACAGCTAACAACAAACGCCGATTTAATGAAAGTTATGTTGAGGTTCCACGCGGAAACGGAAAAAGTACAATGGAAAGTGGTTGTGGCCTGTTCATGGAAACCGCGGACGGAGAAAAGGGCGCGGATGTTTATTCATTCGCGACAACCCGCGAACAGGCCAAGATCGTTTTTGATGACGCGTTGGCCATGGCCAGAGGGAACAAGGATTTACGCGATTATTTCGGCGTTACCTGTTTAAATCATTCCATTATTGTGTTGGGTACCAATTCCAAGTTTTTGGCAAAATCAGCGGATGCCGACACGTTGGACGGTTTAAATACACATTTTGCGATTATTGACGAGTTGCACGCCCATAAAACACGATATGTTTACGATGTTGTTATAACGTCAATTGGAAAACGTGACCAACCGTTAGTTTTTAGTATTACAACCGCAGGTTTTATTTTAGATGGAATCTGCATGGAACGGAGACGGACGGCGGCCAAGGTTTTGGATGGTTCAGTTATTGATGAATCATTTTTTTGTATTATATATACAATTGACAAGGAAGACGATTGGCGCACGATTGAAGCGGCAATTAAAGCTAATCCAAATTGGGGCGTTTCGGTTAATCCCGACATTATCCGCAGCAGACTAAAAAACGCATTGGTAAACACCACGGCACAGAAAAACTATTTAACCAAACATTTGGATGTTTGGGTAAACAGTGATTCCGCATGGTTAGATATGCAGAAATACAACGCGTGTATTGATTCGACATTTACGCCGGATGATTTCCAAAATGATTACGTTATTTATGGCGTGGATTTGGCGTCAAAGTTGGATTTATCCGTTGTCGTTAAATTATGGTGGCGGTTAAACGAAGACGACAACCAAATACATTATTACGTGTGGACGGATTTTTATTTACCATCCGAAACCGTAAAGGCGGCCACAAATTCCAATTATGAAGCGTGGACAAAAGACGGATATTTACACGTTACCGAGGGAGCAATTACGGATTTAACGGAAATCCAAGAGTTTTTAACCGAAGATTGTAAAAAATACGATGTTATTTCCGTGGCATACGACCCAATGCAAGCCACCCAGATGGCGCAGGGGTTGCTTTCTGAGGGGGTGCCAATGACCGAATTACCGCAGAATTTAAAAAATTTATCGGAACCAATGAAGCAATTACAAGCGTTAATATATTGCGGGCGGGTTCATTTCTGCAATAATCCGGTTATGCATTGGAACGCCGCCAATGTGGTTGCACATGTGGACGCAAAGGAAAACATTTACCCGAGAAAAGAAAAAAACGAAAATAAAATAGATGGCATAGTGGCGTTAATAATGGCATTTAACCAGGCTATTTTATTTAACGTGGAAAACGAATACATTAAACGGGATTCGGCGGCCCCGGATTGGAGCAGTTTTAAATTATTTTAAGGAATTAAAAAAATGTGGAATTGGATTAAAGGCTTGATGGGGAATTACCAAGGTCAACAGATTACAAAACCATTGGCCCCAATCGTGCCAAACACAAAACCCGCGACCGTAAACAACATTTTACAGATCCCCGCAATATGGGAATGCGTAACCAAAATAACCCGCAGTATGTCGGGATTACCCATCGACATATTAAAACGTGTTGATGATGAGGGAAACACGGAAGCGATAACCACGGGGCCGTTATACACCCTGTTAAACCGCCAACCCAATGCATATATGACAACATCGGATTTTTTAAAAACAATCACGATGAATTATTTAATTAACGGAAACGCGTTCGTACGAATTGATTACGCCCGCGGTGCGGATTATATCGCGGCATTGGTTCCGTTAAACGCCGAACAGGTCAAAACCGAATTGGTGGGCGGTAAGGTTATTTATAAATACTATTCCGATAAAGACAAAATCGAAATATACGAAGCCGACCGCATTTTACACTGGAAAGGGATCGGCAACGGATTGGTTGGTTTTTCAACAACGGCGTTCGCATCAACCACGTTAACGGAAGCAGTTTCCGCCCAGGATGCCTCAATTGACGTTTTCCGCAATAAGGGCAAATTAAACGGCATTTTATCCGCCGAAACCCCGTTAATGAATGATAAGCAGGCTAAAGACTTTATAGCACGTTACAAGGAAATGGCGGAAGCACCGATCGGTATTCCGTTGTTACCAACGGGGTTTAAATTTCAGAGTTTAGCCTTATCACCGGTGGAAACGCAATTATTGAGCACCCGCGAGTTTATTGTTAAGGAATTCGCCCGTTGGTTCGGCATCCCGTACGGACTTTTGACAGGGGAAACGGGTTCCGATTTGGTAGAATTATCAAATTATTTTTACGAAACGACAATTTTACCGATGTGTATTGAATTGGAGCAGGTGATACAACAGAAAATAATCAAAGACCCGAATTTAACCGTTAAATTCAGAACCTCAATTTTAAAGCGCATGACCGACCAAACCCGCGTAAGTATGCAGACGTCATACGTACAAAACGGTTTACGTACCCGTAACGAGTTGAGAAAGGAAGACGGCCTGCACAGAATCGACGGCGCGGACGAATTGACCGCCCAAAACAATTTATATCCGTTGGATAAGTTGGGGCAAAGTGACGCATCACAGACGCCGCAGACCCCGATCAGTGAACAGCCGATTAAACAGTAAAGAAGGGAGTTCCCAACATGAGTTTTTATATAAATCAGAAATCAGAAATTGCAGTAGATACCGCAAAAGAACAGGAACCCGAAACGGGTTATATTGTCGGGTATGCGTCCAAGTTTAACGGCGTGGATTCGTACGACGATACGATCGAAATGACCGCATACAACAATTTTTTAAGCACCGGAAAGATGCCAAAAATGTTTTTTAACCATAATTCCTATGATATGCCCGTTGGCGTATGGGATAAATTGGAAGTTGACGAAGTGGGATTAAAAGCATATGGCAGATTAAATCTGAAGATGACGGCGGGGGCGGAGTTATACGAAGCCATTAAATTTGGTTCCGTGGATGGTTTATCAATCTGCATCAAGTTGGCCGACAACGATTATTTTTATGATGATAAGTTAATCCGACATATAACCAACGTGCAGGACATGAGGGAAATTTCAATAGTTAATTTTCCGGCAGACAGCGGCGCCCGCATGGTTGATTTTAAATCCGTAAAAGACGAAAATATAAACAGTATTAAAGAATTTGAGCGTAACCTGCGTGATGCGGGGTGTTCGAAATCCGATGCCATGACATTGATCAGCATGGCCAAGCGGGTATTATTGAAAGCAGAACAAAGCGAGCGAGACGCCGCCCAGGTTAAACAGCTTTCCGACATTAAGGCAATTTGTAAAAACATATTGGAGAACAAATAATATGGAAGAAAAGGAAAACATTTTAGCCGAAGCGGTTAAGAGCATCGCAGAGGTTAACGAAATGGTTAAGGGCAACGCCGAAACCGTGAAGGGCATTACCGAAACCGTTAACGGTTTAAAGAATGACAACGAATCAATCCGTAGAGAGTTAATGGCTCTGCAGCAGAGCAATAGCACCGTGGAAACCAAGTCCGAACCAATGGACGCGGGAACCCAGTTCGTTAAATCCGCCGATTACCACGAATTTTTAACCCGTGCCAAGAACGACAAAAACGCATCATACCGTTTAGCCGTTAAGGCAGCCGCACCGGAAACAACCCAGGCATCAAACAGCTATTCACGAACCGCGTTCGCATTACCCGGCCATTTAGGTTTAGTTACCGATCCAAGACAGGCTTTAAACATTGCGGATTTATTCGGCAGAATTCAGATCGCATCTAATTCATATGAATATATCCGTTATGGTTTCAAGACCACCGAAACTGCAACAGGTCCCGCACCTGTGGCCGAAGGTGCAGCCAAGCCAGAATCAAATTACGGCGGTACAATTAAGACCGGAACCATTAAGACCATCGCAACATGGACAAAGTTAACCGAGCAGATGATCGCTGATGATTCAAACATCGTTAATTTTATTAACGACGATTTACCTTATCAGTTGGCCAAGAACATCGAATATCAGATTTTAAACGGCGACGGTTCAAGCGGTAATTTCAGCGGTTTAAATCAGTCCGGAAATTATGTTGATTACATCAACGGAATCGTATTCAAGAATGACGACACCGTGATCGATTTAGTATTACGTGTAAAGTCAAAGATGGAAGCCGCAGGCGTAACCAACGTGATGTTATTACTGAATCCGTCCGATTGGTGCGATGTTTTATGCGCAAAGAACGTAAACAAGGATTATTTAATCCCTGGTATTATCGACGTTCCAACCAAGACCATTTGGGGCGTTCCGGTTGTAACAAGTCCGTTTGTTGCGTCCGGTAAGTTCTACCTTGGCAATTTTGCCGAAGCCGGAAAGATCGTTGAACGTGAAGATTTATCCATCGAAATGGATCGCGAACAGGACGATTTTACAAAGAACCTCATGACATTACGCGTCGAACGCCGTTTAGATTTTGCAGTTATGCAGCCAAAGGCCGTATGTTACGGCAATTTTGCAATTCCGGCATAATCTAAAATAGCGAAGTTGAGGAGCGGGAACGGAAACAGGTTCCCGCTTTTTTTTGGAGATAAGAAAAATGTTATATGTAACCGTGGCAACGGTTAAAGCGCAATTGAGGATTGACGACGATTCCGAAGACGAATTAATCGCGCAGTATATCGAAGCCGCCCAGGAAGACGCCGAAACCCGATTACACCGTCCGATTTATTCCGATAATGCGGAAGACAACCCCGTTACTGATGACCCGGAGAAAGTGCCCGCGTTAATTAAACAGTATATCCTTGTAACCGCAGGCGATTTTTACCGCAACCGTGAGAACAAACAGGAAAAACAATACACAACCTATTTTGAGCATTTACTAGACCAATATATTGATTATACCCGGGGGTAAAAAATGATTTTGGGCGCGGGAAGATTAGACAAAAAAATCAAATTGTATGAACCAACCCGCACGGTATCGGGCGGGATGCACACAACCACATACGAATTAAAATATACCGTTTGGGCGAACGTTAAGCAGCTAACCCTGCGGGAAATAATGAAAACCAACGTCGAATTACAGTCCGAGACATACACCATTTACATGAGATATAAACAGGGTATAACTAATAAATGGCGGGTTGAGTTCCAGAACGGGAACAAATATCGAATTATTACCATTAACACGGATAAAACCACGGGGACCATGATCCTCGGCGTTGAATTGGATAACAGCATAACCCAAGAGGTGGGATCATGAGTAACATGCAGAAGATAAAGGCCGATTTATTGGAATTGGTTTCCGATTGTTTACCTGGCGTTAACGTATCGTTCGATTATGCCACGTCGATGGAAGCCGAGAAAGCGGCAGTTATAACGAATTTAGTTTTAAATTATGAAAATGATTTAGAATTACATTATAGGAAAGTATTACATTTTAATTTAATGCTTATTGCTAAAAATGACAGCGATTTAGACGAAATCATCGAAATGGCGGAAGGTTTGAGCGACCAGAGCAACGGAAGCATTAAATACGTAATGTTAGACGCGTTGGAATATGTCGGAACCGATGACCCGGACGACAAATATTCTGTTATGAGTTTAAGCTGTGATATTTGGGACGTTGAGGAATAAATAAAATGGCTAGTTACATCACGGGGCACGTTACCGAGACGTTGATCGGTTCCCGGAATGATGCCGATTTTGAAACCATGTTAGATGATTTTTTAAAGCGGATGCAAAACGTTGATAAAAAATTATCAGTTCAGACCCAAAAAATTGTATTGAAAGGTTCCACCGAAGACGCGGTTAAAAGTTTGAGAAACCGAACCCGAACGGCATTTAAACGGCATACGGGTTACGCCGCCCGAAGCGTTAAACAGGTAACCAAGGAATCCAGGGTTACCAAGGGCGTGGCATATACCACGTTCGGATGGAGAGACAAGAACCTGCCCGACATTCACACCAAGAAAATGAGGAAAGACGGAACGGGGTTCGTAATTAAGCCGAAACCCGCCACGTATATCGGTATTTGGCAGGATTTGGGCACAATCCATTTAAAACCGCGGCATATTTTGCGCGACGAGTGGGAAAGCCACAAAAAACAGATAATCCGAAATATTGAACAATCAATAGTTGAGATTATAGACAAAGGCCTTGTTAAATAAATAGGAGTAAACATTATGGCATTATCACCAACAACCAAAAAGAACGCCATATCGGGTAAAAATACCCTTGTTGGTTATCGTTTGGCAAACCAGACCCCGGAAGCGGATTTTGTAACCATCCCGGGAGTTTCAGTATTCACAACCCCGGGCGGTTCAGTGGAAGACATTGATCAATCATGCATTGCGGAAGATTCCAAGCGTTACCTTGCGGGTGCATTCGATGGCGGGGAATTAACGATTACAATTCACCATTACACCGGAGACGCAACCCAACAGGCGTTAATCAATGCGGCCAATTCCGGATCTGTTGTTGACGTCCAAATTGAGTACCAGGACGGCACCAATTTAACCATGGAAGTGGCGTTAAAATCCGCGTACCCGCAGGAAGTCAGCCTCAGCGAAACCATAAAATGGGACGTTGTGGGGAAAATTTCCGAAAAACCAACCATTGTTTTTGGAACATAGTTCCAGACATAGAGCAACGGGCGTTTTAATGCGCCCGTTTTTTTTATTAAGAACGAGGAAATAAAATGTTAATTACAGATTTAAGCAAAATTGAATTTAAAACCGTATTGGTTCCCGCCCCGGAATTTGGACAGGATGCAGAAATTAAATTACGTGAGTTGAGCGGGGCACAACATGCGGATTTAATCGACCGTTTAAAAAATGCAGAATTTAGGGACAGCGAAAAAGCGTTAACCGCATTCATGTTATACAATTGTTTGGTAAGAGAAGACGGCGGAAGAATGTTACAGAGTGAAGACGAAGCCGTTAATTTGATGGACAGCATACCCGCAGGTTTACTCCGTCGCATAAACGCGGCATTGGCGGGATTGAATGAGCAGGACAACCCCGAAAAAAAAGGTTAAACACCACCCTGTTGTTATGTGCCCGCATTGCGCGGGACATACATTTACCGATTACGGCAGTTTTGGCGATGCCGTTAACGGAATTGAACACATGGGCGGATGTTTACAGATATGAAGCGGAAATTATGAACGGCGCAGCGGAAGCGGAAGACGGTTCCGACGAAGAAGCGGAAATAAACCCGCGGGACGTATTCAAATTGTTAAATGCAGAGGTTAAATAAAAATGGCCGTTGTTAACAACATTTTAAACAAGGTGAGTTTAAACACCGCCAAATACAACGAAAACCTGCAGAAAATGCGGAAGAAAACCAAGGCCGAAACCAAGGAAATGGGAGCCGCATTTAAAGCAATGGGATCAGCATGGGCGGCCGTAGCGGGTGCAATTTCCGCGGGAGCGTTGGGAAACGCCATCATTAAGGAATTGAAGGCCACAGAATCCGCCGTAGCTAGTTTTATTACAACCACGGGTGGGGTGGATGAAGCGCGTAACACGTTTGAGATGTTGCAACAGGCGGCACGCGATACATTACAACCTTTTGATGCATTAAAGGCGGCCGCATTGGATTTACGCCGTAACGGAATTGCCCCAAGTGCCGAGCAGTTAAAAACATTTTCCCAAATTGCGGTAAGTTCCGGGAAGTCATTGGAAACCGTCACCGCATCGTTTACCGCGGCGTTGCAAGGCCGTTTTAAAGCGTTAACCCAATTGGGCATTACCGCTAAAGACGCAGGCGACAAAATCGCGTTAACGTATAAAGGTACAACGACCGAAATCGAAAAGAATTCCGCGGCATTAGCGGGGTATTTTAAAGAAATCGGCGAACAGAATAAAGGCGCATTGGATTATTTACAATCCGGAATGACAGGCGCGTTAAATCATTTGGACAATGCCTGGGGGGATTTTGTCCGCGGTATAGCAGAAAGCGGACTCGGGCAGGCAATAGCAGACACGATCCGAGTTGGTGCAAACGCATTAGACGGGTTTACCGCGTGGATAAATGACAACAAGCAGCCAATCAAAGAGTTTTTTAATCGGTGGAGTGACTACATCAAACGATTAGGAAATGATTTTCAACAGTTACAACGCGACATGTTGTCATGGTTTGAGACATCACAGAAAATAAACGGCAACGAAGAAGAGAACACGCCGGGTTTTTTCGGTTGGATTGACACCATAGCGCAGACCGCAGGGGAAAAATATTTCGAGTTGTTCAACGGGTCAGATGCAGAAAGAGCATACAAAGCTGAGAAAGAAAGACTGAAAGCGTTATTTGATCAGCGCACGGCGAACATTAAAAAAGGTTCCGCAGAATATACCGCAGAGGTTGAAAAATTCAATCAATCAATCGTTGATTTAGAGAGAAAATACAGCGATAAACAAACAACCGTTTTTGGGCGTGTTTTAAAATTTTTCGATCCCGAAGATACCGCTGCAAAATTGGTTAAATTTTCCGACGAGTATACTGAATATTTAAATGAAGCCGACCGCAAGAGAAAAGAATTTGAGGAAAATCTAGCAGGATCAGCGGGTTCCGGAGATACGGGCATAATTACTCGGTCATTCGGAGAGGGCACCGGAAAAAATGTCGCAAGCCGTGCCGCCACCGATACATGGGGGGCGTATTATGCCAAAATGTTGGAATTGCAGTCCGAAGCTATGACGGAACGCGCAAAAATTGATGCGGAATATTATTCCAAGTTAGCCGAATTGGACGAACAGACGGGAAAAAGTCAGACCGCAACCGCCGAGGAAATAAACACCGTACGCGAATTATTGGAAGCGGAACACGCCCAGAAAATCAAGGAATTGAGGGAGCAGGCACTCGCATTTTATACCGAATCCGTGGGGAATGAGGAACAGCAGATCCGCGACAGTTATTCCCGAAAAATGGAAGATTTGGAAGCGTTCCACGCCGATCAGTTGTTGAGCGAAACCGAGTTTTTAGAAGCACGAAACGCGTTATATGAGCAGTACAACGCCGAGGTAACAGCGTTAAAAAAACGCCAAAAAGATGGCGGATCGTATTTCTTCAGTAAGGAAGAACAACAACAGGTTGCAGAATTCAGCGACGGAATGAACAGTTTATCCGATGCGTTCCAGAATTTAACCAACAGCATGAGCCAAAGCGGGGCGAAGTATAAGGCATTATTTGCAATTCAAAAGGCGTTTGCGGTAGCGAGTGCCACAGCCAACGCTATTGTTGCATGGTCACAGGCATTATCAGATCCAACACAAGTTTCATGGGTAGCAAAGTTGGCACAGTATGCCAACGCCATTGCAATGACAACCAACATTTTGACGCAGTTAAAAGGGGTTGAGATGCACGACCGCGGCGGAAGAATTGGCGCGGGTAAAATCGGCATCGTTGGCGAATTCGGCCCCGAGTTGGTAACAGGTCCCGCCAACGTTACAAGCCGAAAGGACACGGCCGATCTTGCCCGTTCAGCGTTAACCGGAAACGGCGTCCAGGTTAATTTATACGAAGACGCATCCAGAGCGGGAACCGTGGACACGTCGCAGGGCATGGACGGCGAACAGGTCATAAATATTTTTGTTTCGAATATCCGCAGGGGCGGAAGGATGGCGCAGGCGATGGAATCAACATACCAATTACACCGTTACGGGGGAGCATAACAAAGCATGAACAGTGATTTTAAATATTATCCAATGACGTTACCCCGCCCGTTACAATCGGGGTACACATCAAGACATAAACCAAACATGTTACGTACGGCAATGTCAGACGGTTACACCCGTCAAAGATTAGTAAATCAAGGCGCACCCGATACCGTAAACGTGGGGATTTGTTTAACGGAATCACAATATAAAGAGTTCCTTACGTGGTACAAGTCATATATACGTTGTGGGCAGGATTGGTTTATTATGCCGTTATTATCAACCGAATCAGACCAACCGATACAATACAAGTATGTGAGGATTCAGAACGGAGAAGTTAACGCCGCATTGCAGAGCACGGGGGCGAAGGTGGGGAGCATTTATAAATTAACAATGACGTTAGACGTATCAAATACCGTTGTTGACGATGGAAGCTGGGATCCGATAACCCCACCGGCAGGAGCAAGCGACGACGAAACCGGAGAAGTGACGATTATCGATTCAGCGCAGATTATTTCCGATGTTGACGATCTCGGTGATAGTTCCGGCACATATACGATTATTGAAGAATAGCGCGAGGGGAAAAAATGAGTTTCAAAAAAACAGTAACGTTCACGGCCAAAGTTTCAGATTATACCGACGGCACAGTTTCCGCCAGAGTGCAAGCAGAAAACAAGATACTAGGCGATTTAGTAACATTCATCTTGGCGCAAAATCTTGGCATTTCAATTCAAGAAAAATGCGAGATAGGATCAAGCAAGTGGGCGGGCGAGCCTTTCTATTGTTCAACAAGCGGAGCAACGTCAGACGTCAATAATAACAGCATGGCAGGGGATTTCTATTTTTTGGGGCGAGGAATTACCAAGAAATGCCTAGGCTTGAGTGTTGATAATCACAACATGTATATAGCACTGACCGACACACCGACACATGATCTGACTTTTTCGGGGAGTTTGGGGAATTACGCACGTGTTCCGTGTGCTATGTTGAGAAAATTAAAACAAAGTTCCGATGAAGATAATAGAATTCTTACAAGAAGTAGCGTTGCTGTTTGTTCATTCCCGACAAACACAAATGAACTATCAGTATCGGTCACATATTGGAAGAACAGCAACATTTTAGTAATTAGGTGCAACGGTTGGAATGTAGTCATATCTAAAGATCCATATACGGTATTAATAAGTGGAACCAATCATTATAGAGCAACGCATTTTAGTCTTGATGATGATTTTTTAATATCACTAGATACATATAGCTTTAACGCAAGTAATTCAAATTACTCAAGCAATGTTGCACTAGGCTATGCAATGTCATACAGTCCGTTTTTTGTTAAAAGGTCAAATCAGGCGATGTGGCGTTATTTCAATGACGAGACATATAGTCCAACGAGCATTATATGTCACCTGATCGGGACAGCAAGAACTATATCTTCAAAGTTATCTGATTTTGTCGACACAGACAGCAACGGACTAGCAACGAGCGGAAATATGCCGACAGTGGGACCGCTGATGTTCCCACGAATTGCAAACAACGAATTGTATATCAAAAAATTCTATGTTCCGATGACTTATCCGGCCGTTGCTAGTCCTCTAAAAATCGGATACACACCGGGAAAACTGAACGCCGAAAATGTTTACAGTTTGAACGGCAAAAATTACGTGTGCCTTAACAATGGTGTTATCGGCCTTTTTGTCGAAGTGGCAGACCAGGGGGATTAATGCTCAATTCGTTAAACGAGATTTACGCAAGCGGCGGGCAGTTGCCGATTATAACGTTAACAATTGATAACGAAGAAATCGGCACGTTAAATTTTGTGTTGGCGCAGGATAACAGGCGGTTAAACGGCGTCATATATCATGCGGCGGCGTTTACGGTTCAGACCCCGGAACGTTCGGGAAACGGGTTTAGTGATTTATCTTTCGCAATTTGTGGCGTAAACGGCGAATGTTATTCGTATATCATGCAAGCCATGGACAGCGGAAAACCAACCCTGTTAACATACAGACAGTGGCACCCCGAAACCGAAACATTACAAGATGAATTAACGTTAACCGTCACGGGATGCCAGATTAACAGGAATACCGCCCAATTTTCGGCGTCATTCTGTGACATGTTAAATTTAGAATTTCCGAGGTTGAAATATACCGCG
>JBGUTP010000030.1:0-2662 GCA_045133095.1 Candidatus Enterousia sp. | reverse complement strand
ACGCTTGGTTTTGTTCCGGTGTCATTCTGTAACATCTCCATATTGATTAACGGGGTTGGTGGCGGGAAACCTGTTCCCGTTTCCTGCGGTGTTGGCTGTTTGTCTCCGTCCGAAATTTTGCATAATGATTTTAATTTGCTAACGCGTGCATCGCTGATCGTTGACGCGTAAACGTTCGCGGTTAACCACTCGTTTGGTTTAATCATCTGCGGTGTGAATCCTTTGTTATCCACGGTGCTAAACCATGAATACATGACACGGCAGGCGGTTTCCCGTGCCGTCTTCGGAACTCTTACGCCCTCAACAACGTATATAAAAATTTTGTTGTTACTTCCGGGGTGAACGTGGTTCCAATAATCAATTATGTTAACACTTTGCGGGTCGGGAATTTCTCCCATCCCACTGGATGCCGCTTTAATCAGTTTCCATCGTTGCCCGTCACTGTCCACAAATTCGGGCACGGGTTCCCACCCGTCAATTTGTGTTAACTTCAAATCGGGTGCCAATCCGTTTGGATATAAATTATTAATTAGGTTGCTGTTTATGCTGTTCATTCTTCAACCGCCACAATCTCAATAACGCTACGGATAAATGATAAATATTCGTCATGGTGTCTTTTTCGGTTTTAGCGTCCGCCAACTCCCGGTATTCCATTTCGATAACTTTTTTAATACCCGCTTCGGTTTTTGTATCGTAATTTTTCCATGTCTCCGGTGGGGTAACGTCCCATTTATGACACATTTTCATAAATTCCGCGTCCGGACTATTATTATATATGTCTTTCTTCGGTTCTTCCGTGGCGTGGACGGCGGTTCCGTGTTTTTTAATCGTTATTATTTCCATTTCCAACTTTGTTCCAACTTTGTTCCAACTTTGTTCCAACTTTGTTCCAACTTTGTTCCAACTTTTTTGGCAAATGACAAAAAACGCCCGCGGAATCTGCGGGCGTCTGAATCATCACATTAACCGCCTGCGGTTGTGGTGGTTGGTTTTAACGCGTTGATAATGGCCGCGGTCTGGGCATTCATTGCGTTGGTCTGGAATAACTGCGCCTTTAACGCGGCGTTTTCCGCCTGTGTATTGGTTAACACATCGCGTAACGCCTGTGTCTGTATTTCGCGCTGTAACTCCCTATTGGCGCAACCCTCGGTTTCGATGGCTCGGATAACCTGGCAGCAGCATGCCTGTTGCTGTGCTGCCAATTCCTGCGCCTGCAGTCTGCTCTGCGCTCCCTGTTCGGCAACGTTTAGATTTAACGCTCCGAAACCGCGATCAATAGCCGAATTGATACCGCCGAACCCCTGGCACATTGCGAGGTTGGTCGCGCCCGCGTTCTGGGTCTGTGCTAATGTTCCCGCGTTAACCGCTCCGACGATTGCATCGCCTGTGGCGTTAACCAAATTGCCAATAAACTGATTCTGCCCGCTAGTCTGCATCAACAAATCACGGTCGGCGTTGGCAATCTGACCGGAAACGCTGTTTAACTGATTCGCAATACCGTTAATTGCTCCGGTATCGTAACCAATGCCCGCGCGTGCTCCCGCACCGCCAAAACCGCCGAACCCGTTTCCGAGCCAACTGCCAATTAAACCGCCAAAACCCGCGCCCAACGCGGAACCGCCCCAACCGCCGTTATTCGGCAGTATGGTATGGGTTACTTCGTCCATGGTTTCCCCCTTTCTGACTTCACTAAAACGAAACGTTAACAATTAACGTTTTTCCCCTCTCTTTCATTCCATTTTAGTGTGGGATAAAACCACATTTTTAAACAATTTGTGTTATTTAGACGTACCCCAAAATTCTAATTTTGAAACATTATTTTTTATTTTTTCTAAAAATTGTGAACTAACATAATTTTGGTTTTTCTCTGCTTCGATTAAATAACGACGGAAATAATGCCCAACGCCTGCGGGTATGCCCTCAACGCTCCACGGTTTGACCCGTCCGTAATAATGAATCATAACGGGGGCGGTGGTTTTATATTCCGGTGACGTAAACATTAAATTATACGCATCGTTAATTAATCGTATTTTTTCGGTGCACTGAAAATTTATAAAATCCTGTTCTGGGCAGTATATGTCATCCGGAAACATGTTCAAAAACGCGGAGTATTCTTCCAACGTCAATTTTTCGGCGGCATCCGCTCCGTAAATTACAAACCCGGAATTTATATAATTGTGGGTGTTTACAATGTCTTTTACATTTAACGATTTTACCCAACGGGAACGGTTTTCCCGCTCACTCACGCCGAGGATTTCCTCACGGGTTGCCGAACATGCCAATTTTTCCACAGTGTTTAAAAAAATAACGTCCATGTCAAAATTAATAATTACGTCCGCGGTTTCCCTCAATTCTTCCAATGCCTTTATACGCATTGCGAACGCGGGTAATGCTGCCCGATTTATGAAAAATTCCAATAGTGGGTTATGTTGTCCGAATGTTTCGCACTCAACGCGGGGGAACTCCCGCGTTAAAATCGTTACTTGGGGATTGTTTCCCGTGGCGTCTGCGATTCGTTGGATGTTGGTTCCAATTTCCGCAAACACAATCAGCGGGATATTGCGGTTAAACTTCAAAAACGAATTTATCGCAACGATTGCGGGATCTATATATCCCGCATCAACAACGCAAAAAGAAACTTTTTTCATGTCTCAACCTTTAA
>JBGUTP010000029.1:0-40872 GCA_045133095.1 Candidatus Enterousia sp. | reverse complement strand
TGCAAGGTATGCCTTCATTGCGGCTTCGGCTTTTTTGTCGGCAGATTGTTCCGCGGCAGCAGACATCAGGTTCATTGCGCCGATGCCGGTTGCGCCAATGCCCGCCGCACCTAATAATTTATTGGCGGTCGATTGTTCTTTGTTGCGGGCGGCTTCATATTTTTTTGCCACTTCGTCAACCTTGTTGTAGAGTTCGATAACCGCAGGTCCGGATGTTTCGTTGTATAATGACATAAATGGGTTTTGCATTTGGGGCAACATTATCCAATCAGTGGCGTGGGCGGCGGTGCATGTGAGAGTAAAGAATAATATAGATGTGTGTTTCATTTTTTATCGTTGGAGTAGTAGTGATAATTTGCTGTTATGCCTGTAATGTGGACACCTGGGTGTACGCTGCTTTTCCATTGAGAGGGGTTTTCGTTCATTCGTAGAGAGTACATTTTTGTGCCGAATGGGTTGCCGGGGGCAAGTTCTTGTTCGTTGACTAGGTCATATCCGCCTGCAAGAACGTCGGCAACCTGGTTGTTGCGCCAAGTATGGTATTCTGTATATTTGTATGTTTGGCAGCCGACGTCGATGGATGCATTTTGTGTGGACGGAGTTTTACTGTCTGTATCGCCCAGACTTGTGTTGTTTGCAAGGGTTATTGAGCAGGTTAGTCGTTCGTCTTGGGTGGGAAAGTCCCTGAAAAAATATAATGTTTCGATTGTGTTGATGTTATTATCCGTTTTGTGCGAAGTGTTTTGAATGCGGATGCTAAATTCTTCGAATCCGTCGGGGAAATAGCAGGCATCCCATCCGTCGCGATTGCATTCGGGGGTGTCCAGTTTGCCACGATCCAGGTGATAGGTGTATTCTGTGTAATCATAGTCATAGTCGCGTCCGCTGTGGTCAAATGTTTTAATTTGTCGTCCGGTTTCTTGGCTGCGTTGCCGAAGGTCCGATATAAATTTTACCTTATAAAACTCATACGCTTTTTCCGCCAGGTGTGAACGTAATAAGAGTGTTTTTTCTTCGTCGGACAGGTCTGGGTTATTGTTGATAATTTGCACAATTTCTGGAGAGATTTTTTCGGCTTGTTTAAGTAGGTCTTCAAGTTTAGTGTTTGGTGTGAAAATATCCGAGGCGTGTTGCTGTGCTTGATTTAGTAGGTCTGTGCGTACTGGTTCAGCGCCAAGTGTGTCGCCGTTGGCATTTTGTTGTGGTATAAGCAGGAAGATAAAAAAATATAATAAAAGTAAATGCGGCATGTGTTGGTTGTCCTCTCTCTTGTTGTGCTTTATCAAAAAACCACCAGTATAAGTAGGTGGTCAGGAGGTTGAGAACAATCACGAAGTATTGTGCAGCGTATTCAATATATTAACTGCCCTCCTGACCTGTGTGTCAGGAGTTTTTTCGTCCGATTAGACGCTTCGTGTAGGGGTTCTCACACCCCTGTCATGGTTTTGCTGGTATCATGACGTGATTTATTGTATCAAAAATAAGCCAGGCTTACAAATAAAAAATCCCGCCGGGTGGCGGGGTTATTTCTGGTTTTGGCACAATGACGTGATAATGTGTTTTTATTTTTTTTTCTGTGGAAATCTTGTTTCTGACTACTTTAAGTTCGTCTTTAAGAGGTGTTTGGAAATAGCAATATTTAAAATGGTTTTGTATATTTTATCAGTGTTGTCGGTGGTCTTTATTTTGTTGTTTATGCGTGCATCCGCCATGTCGATAAGGTTAAAAAAGCGTGGTGATAATGCGCGGGTTATAAGACGTATCGGATTATATTTAGATTTGTTCATTGCACGACCGACGTTGTGCTTTGTATGGTAATAGGCAATGTTGTAACTGTTGCGATAGAGAGAAATGTCACCGTTGTTCATATAGTAGTAATCGTCCAACCAATCATAGCCTGGCGCACCATGTGGTACGTAAATTACCAATTGCAAGTTGTCCTTGGTAAGGATGTAATTTGTATGATAGTGATGCGAAAATTCCCGTTTGATGGTCGTTTTTTTGTCTGTGATAAATGCTTTTGTTATGTCGTATGCTAAATCGGTTGAAATTTTCATGGTTTTTTACTCCTTGGGTATGTTTATGAGATTTTTTCAATGCGACGAATGCGGCGTTCGATTGCGTCAAATGGACTTTCCAAAAATGTTTGTGTGCAAAGGAATGCGACTTCGATGTCTATGTCATCCGCAGCCAACGCAAGAACATTTATGTCGTCGTGAAAACGGTCGTCGCGTACCTGGTTTGGTGTGTTGCAGCGCGATGCGCGAATGTGACGATAGCGGTTCGCCGCAATCATAACGCCGGCGCCAGTGCCGCAAATGATAATGCCGCGGGAATTTTTATCGCCCTGCATTGCGTCCGCTAGCGTGGCGGCAATATCTGGATAGTCAGCAGAAATATTTGGATTGTCAACACCAAGGTTTACAACCTGATATCCAGCCGCAGCCAACATTTCAATTAAGTATAATTTCAGCCCTACCCCGCGATGGTCCGCAGCGATGTAAATCTTGGATACTGTTTTATTCATTTGTCCTTGTCCTTTCTTTTCTGTAATTTGCATTCCAGACCTGTGTTGCCTGTGATGTTCAATGTGCGATACGACAATGTGCCGGTCATTTGGGCGGCACTGAAGATGTTTGCCGTGTTTACCGTCGCGGGACCTTGTAATTCCCCGTGCAGGAATAATACAGGTGTTTTTACTTCGCCAACGACCTTGCCGCCCCTGCCGATTACAACAGTTTCAGCGGTAATGTTACCGATGACTTCGCCATGAATTTGGACGTTGTGATCGGTTTTGATGTCGCCGGTTAATTTGCAACCCGCGCCAATTACGGTTGGGGATTGCTTTTCGCTTGAGTTTGTAAATGCCAACATTGTTATTCTTCCTTTACAAATTTTGTTGGGTCAAAAGGTGCGCCTTTGTACCTGATTTCGTAATGCAGGTGCGGACCCGTAGAACGGCCAGAGGACCCTGCAAGACCGATTACTGTGCCTGGGCGTACCCAGTCGCCGCGTGATACAATTATTTGCGATAAGTGCGCGTACAATGTCGTAAAGCCCAAGCCGTGGTCAATTTCAACCGTTGTGCCATAGCCAACGCGTTCGCCCGCCGATACAACACGGCCAGGGGCAACAGCCATTAATTCTGTGCCGATTTTGCCGGCAAAGTCAATGCCACGATGCTTTTTAGGTTTGCCGGTAAATGGGTCCTTGCGGGTGCCATAGTTAGATGTAACGCGTGAATTTACAGGTTTGCCCAGAGGCAAGATTTCGTTCAGACGGCGTAATCCATTCCAACGTTCCAGGCCGTCTGCCAATTTTTGATACTTTTCATCCAGTGTTTTGTCGAATTCAATTGGTGTGAACGCAGAGCCAACCAAGGGGTTGTTGTATTTGTTCGCATTGCGCAGCAGTGTTGCCTGGCTTAGCCCCAGCGAAGCCAGAGTTCCGTTAATGCGTTTTATGTTTTTTTGTAATTCTTCGGTGCCGTCTTTGGTTAAAGAGGCGACAGTGTCAACGATGATATTGTCGGCGTCAACAATTTCAACCATCGTTTCAACAATTTGTGTGTTGCGGCGTTTAAGTTCTTCGTTTTCAGCGCGTGTCAATTCATATTCGGCAGACAATTCCGACAGTTTTGTGTATTCGGGGGTAAATTCTTCGTTTTTTAACATCTCGACAATGCGGGTGCGTAAAAAGTCCAGTTCGCCCCAGGTCTTGATGCGCCCGTTCATAAGTTTTTCTTTTTCCTTGTCGTCAAGGTCTTTGGCGTTAAGGACTTTGTCGTCAATAACGTTCAAATCGCGGACAAGATTGTTGTACTTTGTCAGGTATGTTTGCAGGTCAGACATGTGACGCGTGTGGGTGGCGCGTGCTTCTTCAAGTTGGTTCGTGCGCTTTTGCAATAATGGGCGGTGATAGATAAAAACGTATGTTGACCATGATGCCCATAGTGCTAAGCCGATTTTGCCGCAAAAACGCGTAAAACGCCAAAAACTGCTTTGTGAAAAGGTGTAAACGTTCCCACGTGGTGTGTCCATTACCGTGAATTCGCGTGGTGGAAATACGCGAACAATCACGCGCCATATAGCGCGAAAAGGCGATGTTATAAACGCCCACAGGGATGTAAAATATCTTGTTATAAAGTTTATCATTACTGGGATAGTCTAGACAAAATATCGTCAATAGTCAAGCCGTCGCGTAAAACAGGTTCGTAATTCATCGGAAGACCGTGATGCAGGCGACTGATGCCGCGGGTGCCAAGACGGCCAGACAGTAAGACGCGTTCGGCAGTGGTGTTGCCGCCAAATAATGGAAATATTGTTATGTCGCCAAGTTTTTTGGACATTTCACCTGTGGCGGTGGCAAGTGTAGCGGCGTCTGTTATCATGCAAAAAGTACCCATTGGGCGAACACGTGCAATGCAGCGCGAAATCCACAGCCCCAGGTCGGTGTTATGGTGGGCGTTGTGCTTGGCGGGGGTGCCACTGAAGTATGGCGGGTTAGTGATGACCATGTCAAAAGTACGATTGGTGCGCCATGTGGTAATGTCGCCTTGAATCAGTTCCAGATTTGCGTTGTTTAGGTCTGCGTTTGTATTGCATTCGGTCAGCATTTCTTGTGACGTATCCAGACCTGTGATTGTCAGGTTCGGATTGTGTGATAAAAGGCACAGCGAAACACCACCTGTGCCGATGCCAACGTCAAGGACAGTGTGGATGCCGCTGGTTTGGGCAAAAGATGCCAGCCAGACCGCGTCCGATGTGGGGTTGTATCGACCGCGATGAATTTTAACGCGGCCACCCATCAGGGTAAAAATTTCTTGTTTTGTAGCCATTGTTATTTATAATAAGGCAATAAAAATAAAAGGCAAGTTATGTTTGAAGATACGATGATAGTGCAAAGTGCAGTAAGTGCGTTTAATAATGCGGCGTTATGGGCGCCGGCATTTATGTGGTGGGGAATTTTGGCGTTGCCTTTGTTTGTGGTTGTTGTGTTGTGTGGTAATGCCATTATGGGGCGTTTGGGGTGGAATAATGAAAATGTTCAAAGAAATTCCGCGCTGTGGACCGCGGGGTTGACTTTTGCGTGGGTGGTTTTGTTCGGTGGTAACTATGATGTGTTGCGGGACAGTTTATCTGTGCTGCCAATGGTGGTGGCGACAATATTGTTTTTGACGTCGCTGTTTGTGTCGTCGTATCTTAGGGATATGCCCCTGCCCCGGTTTGGATGGCGGAGTGTGTTGGGGGTGGTGTTGCTGATGCTGGCGGTTGGTTGTTCTGATTTGCATGCGTGGTGGGGACCGTTGTTGCAGATTGGGGCGTGTGCTGTGGGCGTGATATTGGGACGTTTTGCCAAGGCGGATATGCGCCTGGGGGCAGGAATGGTTTTGATTATATTGATGACGACTGTTGCAATGCTGATGCAACCAGAATTCTTTAGATTTGGACAATTGGGTAATTTGACCGCGTTTCATCTGTTGACGGTTTTGGCATTGGGCGGTGCCGCAGTGGGAACAATCGTGGTGTCCAATGTGAATGCACGTGGTAAAATCAGAAATAGTGCCTTTGTAAAGTTAAAGTGGTTAATGCGTGTGGTGTGTGCGCTGGGGGCGGCGTTGTTTATTTTGACCGAGGCGGTGCCTGTGTTCGTGGGGACCTTGGCGGCGGTGTTTGTAAGTTTTGCGCTGTCTGTGTGGCATGGGGATAAAAAGTCAAGTGCGCTGGGGGACAGGCTGTTTGCGGCGATGTTGATGTTGTTTGGTCTTATTACTGTTATGCCGGCAATCAGTGCGTTGGGGATTTTGTGCTGGATAAATGTGCAGGGTAGTAGTTTTTGGGCGGATTTTAAGCATTTGTTATAATTTGTTATATTTATTTAATACAAATTAATGCGGTTATAATGTATCATTCGTGACGTTAATAATGTAAAAAAAGCGAGTTTTATTATGGCGATACATCCAACTGCGATTATTCACGAAGGTGCAAAACTGGGCGCAGATTGTAAAATTGGTCCTTTCTGTATTGTGGGACCAAATGTTGTTTTGGGCGACCGTGTGGAATTGGTGGCCAATGTTGTTGTTGATGGAAAAACATCAATTGGTGATGATTCTATTGTTTATCCGTTCGCAGTGGTCGGCGTGATGAGCCAGGATTTAAAGTGGCAAGATGAAGCGACTATGACCGGGGTGCGTATCGGAAAAAGATGTAAAATTCGTGAGTATGCAACAATTCATTCCGGGACACCGGCGTCAGATGGAACCGTGATTGGTGATGACTGTCAGATTATGGTGAATGCACACGTGGCACACGATTGCAAGGTTGGTAACAGTGTCGTTATGTCAAACTTGGTTCAATTGGCGGGACATGTTGAAGTTGAAGATTTTGCAATTATATCGGGTGGCGCAATGGTGTTGCAATTCGCGCGTATTGGTCGTAATGCCTTTATTGGCGGTATGTCGGGCGTTGGAAATGACGTTTTGCCGTATGCTATTTATGACGGCAGCCCGCGCGCAGTATATCGTACAATCAATCGCGTTGGATTAATGCGACATGGTTTTACTAATGAAGATATGCATGCGATTCATTCTGTTTATGCGGCGGTTTTCCGTGGCGGTGAAGGTACTGTGTCGGAACGTCTGGTCAAGGTACGCAAAGAAGTAAAAAATAATAAGTACGCAATGGATGCAATTGATTTTATTGAAAATCGTTCAAAACGCGGAATCGGTACTTCAAAGAATGCAGAATAAAAAATTTAAAGTATTTATTATCGCCGGTGAAGTGTCAGGTGATGTCCTGGGGGGGCGGATTATGTCCCAGATGCAGGATGTGGATTTTGTGGGAATCGGTGGCGAAAATATGCAGGCGGCGGGATTAAAGTCTTTGTTCCCGATGTCTGATTTGGCGGTTATGGGCGCGGTCGAGGTTTTGGCACATGTAAAGACTTTGACACGCAGAATTAAACAAACCGTGGATGCAATTATAGCAGAAAAGCCGGATGTGGTTGTGTCTATTGATGCGCCGGGGTTCGCAAAAAGCGTTATAAAGCAAGTTAGAAGCAGTCCGCAAGGTAAAGATTTAATTGATGCAGGGTTGCGGTTTCAACATGTTGTCGCCCCACAGGTTTGGGCTTGGCGGGCGGGACGCGCAAAAAAATATGCGCGCATGTTTGATAAACTGTATGCGTTTTTTGACTTTGAAGTACCCTATTTCACCAAGTATGGTTTGGATACGGTGGCGGTTGGTCATCCGATTGCAGATGGATTAATGGATAAGTATGCCAAAAAGAAAAAATCAACAGAAAAGATAATAACGCTGGTTCCTGGCAGTAGAATGAGTGAGGTTAAACGCCTGTTGCCGTTGATGCGCGATGTTGTTGACAGACTGTGTCGTGATGGTTATATGGGATATAAATTTATTATTCCTGTGGTTGAAACAACCGCGGAATATGTGCGGCAACAGACTAAAAAATGGCGGGTTCAACCCGTACTGGTGCCGGCGGCAGACAGATATGATGTGTATGCCAAAACATATATAGCCGTTGTCGCAAGTGGTACCGTGTCGGCAGAATTGGCGATGCTGCATGTGCCGGCAATTGTGGTGTATAAAATGAACCCGGTGACGACGTGGTTAGTGCGACAGATTATTCGTGTTAAGTGGGTTTCGTTGGTTAATATTTTGTTACAGCGTGGGGTTTATCCGGAATTTTTGGGGCCAGATGCAACGGTTGATAACGTATTAAATGCGATTCAACAGTTGACTATACCGTCAAAACGGGAACAGATGATAGCGGATTTAAAAAGTGCAGATAAATTATGGCGAAAATCAGGCGGCAGTGCCAGCGCATTAATTGCCCAGGGAATTAAAAAAACCGCATAATCAGCGGTTTTTTATGTGGCTAATTTATACCTGCGGGTAAGTTGTTCAGGTCGCTATCGTTGTCGGCGGTACATACGATTTTTGATTGATTATTTGTTGTTTGTTCTTTTATTCCTTTATAGCATGCCTGGTTGTCGGTGTTGATTTGTAATGTGCACCAGTTGTCTATGCTGTGATTTTTTTGGTCGCGCGTACATGAACCATTGGTGCATATATATCCATCAGGGCAATCGGTGTTTTCATTGCATGTTTGTTCGCAAATGCCATTTGTGCAGGTGTAACCAGCAGGGCAAGGGGTGTTTTCATCGCATGTGGTGGATGGTGTGGCGTTTTGTTCGCAAATGCCATTTGTGCAGGTGTAACCATCAGGACAATCGGTGTCTTCTTTGCATGTGGTGGATGGTGTAGCGTTTTGTTCGCAAATGCCATTTGTGCATATATATCCATTAGGACAAGGGGTTTTTTTATCGCATGTTACACATGCTTTGTCATATTGTGGGGTGTCGGTTGGCAGTGCCGCAACACATTTTGCAGATTTGCCAAATTTGCTGCGGCGACCGCCGTTTTCCCAACATAGACACGCACCCCAGGATTGTGTGTCAACCCCCAGTTCATAGTCGCGTGGGCACATGTTTTCGCCAGCTTGGACTTTATACAGGTTGTATGGTTCTGTGTTGACAATTCCGTCTTTTATTATACATGCCTGGTTGTTAGTTACATTGTACTTTGTGGGGCTGACAAATTGGATTTCGACAAAACGTCCCTGAAGGTTCATGCATTGGGTTGACAGAATAGATATGACTTGGTTGTAAACCTCGGTCGCGACGCCCGTTGCGCGTTTATAGCGGTCTTTTATGTAGGTTTTGCCCTTGTTTGTTTTTTCTGTTATGCCGTATTTTTTTGGGTTGCTGCTGTTGTTGGTTATTTCATAGGTTGTTCCATCTACGAATGCGCTGTCCAAGCCGCCAAATGCGCGTTCTATCATGCCTGGGTCGCTGCACGCGGCAATGTTAAGCAATTGTTTGGCGCATTCTGATACGTATGTTTTTTGGTCGTTGCCATCGTGGTGGTAAAGGGTAAACCAATCAGGTGCCGCGCCCGGTTTGAACATGCCGCTGTATGGATAGTAAAAGTTTTCATAGTTTGTGCCACCAAATTTATCAAAGCATTGCTTTACAATTGCGCGACATGCGGTTAATGTGTCTGTGTCTTGGCGTTTGGTAATGTATTCGACAATTATGTTGTCGTCAAACATGTTGTTGCAAGATTCAACATATTCTGTACACATTTGATTTGTTAATGTGACCTTGTCTGGTTGCAGAACAACCTGACCGCTGGTGCCAAGGCTTGACATGGCGGCGGTAATTGCGGTGTCGCCGTTCATATAGCAGGCGGACACATAATCAAAACAGCCCTGCTTTATTTGTGCAACCTTGTCTTTTTGGGCGTAATAAATAGCCAACATCGCACGGTCCAGGTATTCCGACCATACGTCGTCAGAAATGTCAACGCATTTGTCCAAGGCGGGTTCCGCGAATTTTTTTACGCGATTTTCAAAGTTGCTTACAAAAATGCGATTGCTGTTGTTTTTAGATAAACGTTGATGGGCGGCTTCGATGCCGTCGCTGAATACCAACATTTGTTCCAATTTGTAAAAGTCTTTGACCCCGGTAATTGGGGCGCCGGTGGATATGTCAATATATTCGCCATTGTCCAGGCATTTATGATAGTTCGCACCACAGACTTCTTCACTGAGTATTGCGTTTTCAACTTCGCCCATACAGGCGGTGAAGTTTGATGAATTGTGGTTCTGACGGTTTTCAACGCGCGCCAGGTCAAGCATGGCGTTGCCTTCGCGAACCGCCGCCTTCATTTCTTTTTGTGTTTGTTCAATTGCGGTTTGAACGGTGTTGCAGTCCTGCTCTATTGCCATAAGGTATGCAGTGATGGCACGCTGAAGCGAGGCGTCGTTACAGTCGGCGCGGACCGCGTTGCGACATTGTGGATAGACCGCGTTGTAAAGCGCGTTGCCGTTATAGGCGGCAATCGCCTGACCTACGTCGGTCATGCCAAACGCGTTTGTCGTGTCAAATGATATCGTTATGCTGTTTAAATCAGAATATTTGCCACCAACACTGCTGTCTTCGCCACGGATTGAATTCATGATGGCTTGCAGTAATGCCTTGGATGCAGATTTGTCAGATGTCAGGGCGGCTTCGCCTTCGGTTTCGTTGCGCATGGCGGATGCCTGGGCGGCGGTCATGCCAACAGCGTCAAGCCCTTCGGTAAATACGGTCAGTTGTTCGCCGGCATCTTGCAGTACCTTGCGGATGTCGGTCAATTTAAAAACGCGGTCATTGCATGAGCAGCGACGATAGTCGTCGTTCTTAAGACTGCAAAACTGGTCCATGCAGGAAAAATATGTTTGTTTGCATCGTTCGTATTCGGCACCAGTGCGCGTGTTCGTTAAATCAATTGCCGACGTGGCCGCCGCGCGTGACGTTATGATTGGTGTGAAATTGCGCGCAGACGTGTCAATCGGGGTGCGAGATGGACCACGGGATGTCTTGTCGGATGCGCGTGCCGTCGCGGTGCGCGCAGATGTTGCAGATGTTGTGGCGGTGCGTGCCGTTGTTGTCGTGGTGCGCGCAGGTAATACAGTCATGCGTGCGCTTGACCGCTTTTGCGTGGTCGCAGTGCGCGATTGTGTGGCGGCGTTTCGGTCTGATTTTGCGCGCGAAACAGCCGTTCCGTCACGAACAGCCGCATCTGCCAGACCTGAAAATGTCAACAGCCCAATAACTAAGACCAGAATTTTATTCATCTCTGATGAAATCATAGCAAAATTATAAAATTTAGCGCAAGAGAATAATAATAAAATTTGTGTGAATTTGTACCTGATGTGATAAGGGGAATTTTTTGATAGGCTGGGGAAAAATTACAAAAAGGTAATGGTATGAATAAAGAAAGGTTGGAAGCATTCAGTGATGGGTTGTTTTCGGTGCTGATTACAATTATGGTGCTGGAAGTGCGTGTGCCGTTTGGACAAAGTTCGTGGCAATCGTTACTTGGGGTTTTGCCAATGTTTCTAACGTACTTGCTTAGTTTTGTGTATGGGGGGATTTTCTGGATAAATCATCATTATTTGCTGGCGGCGACTTTGCGTGTCAACAGTGCGATATTGTGGGCAAATTTGAACTTTTTGTTTTGGTTGACTTTGTTGCCATTTTGTACGGCGTGGGTTGATGAAAATCAAGCCGCGCCCTTGCCGGTTGCAACGTATGGTGGGATGTTGCTGTTGGTGATTTTGTCTTACAGGTTGTTGGAACAGGTTTTGTTTCGGGCGCATCATGGAAACGCCGTCTTGGTGCGTACCCTAAGACAAGGAAGACGAGAGCGTACATCTATTGTGGCGTTGCTGATGGCGATTGGATTGGCGTTCCCATATCCGTATGCAGCGGTGGCAATTTATGTTGGGGTCGCAATTATGTGGGTTTTGCCAGACCGAGAATTGGAAGAAGCGGTAAATGATTAAAAAAAATCTGGTGCAGATGTATTTTTCTTGTTGCAAAGATTTGAAAATTAATATATTATACCTGACGCCTGCGGATATGGCGGAATTGGTAGACGCGCTAGTTTCAGGTACTAGTGGTAGCAATACCTTGGAAGTTCGAGTCTTCTTATCCGCACCATACTTTGCCCAAAGGGCTTTGTATGGCAAGCCAGTTTTGGGGTTGTAGCTCAGTTGATAGAGCGCTACGTTCGCATCGTAGAGGTCGTGGGTTTGAGTCCCATCAGCTCCACCAGTGTTAGATGCCGCATGGTTGCGGCATTTTAAAAAAGTCTTCGGGGATATGGCGGAATGGTAGACGCTGAGGACTTAAAATCCTTTGGTCATTGCGACCGTGTGGGTTCAAGTCCCACTATCCCCACCACAAACAATAAAAAACAGCCAATGTTGGCTGTTTTCTTTATTTATACACCATTATATCGTTCGGTAAAATTTTACTCTTAAAATTCCCACATGGTCCCAACTCTCTATCACCACGAACAATCGGGACTTGCTTTCCATTTGGTGCCTGGACATAAGACGCCCTGCCCGAATATATAATTTCATAATGTAAATGTGTTAAATCCACACTCATACCACGAACTTTCTGGTCGCGATTACCACCCGTATGCCCCATCAACCCAATCAAACATCCCGCATCGACCCGCTGGCCCTTGGACACAAACATTTTATCAAGGTGCATATACTGCGAAATCCAGCCGTTTCCATGATTTATTCTGATATAATTGCCAGCCGACGCATTATTTCCAGCACTAACAATATGTTCAACCACACCATCTGCGGTTGCATAAATTGGCATTTGATAGAAATCTGCATCACATCCAATATCAACACCTTCGTGCGGACGACCGCGCCCGCACCCATACGGGGAACAGAACAGCCCCTTATCGGTATTTCGTGCGATACTTTGCGCACGACTTGATATACCAGACGACAAATCCGCCGTATTAACCGGCAACCCAAACGGAATTGTCTGCCCCGACGGAATATTCGGATTTCTGCGACTACAATACCCAGTTATCGCCCCGGTTGACGGCGATTGTGGCGGAACAGTTTCCGTTGGCATGTTTGGTTGCGACGACCGCGCGGGTGGCTGTGGCAACATAACAACCGTACTGCCGTCCTGGGCGGGTGGCGCGCCACTTTCATCACACCCATCACAAACATCAATCCCCGCTGCTTTTAACTCGGCATCAATCGCACGCTGGGCATAATCTTCCATTGATTCAAATTCCATTATTTTATACGCACTCATCCCCGCATATGGCTCATACCCCTCGGTCAGGTTTTCCATACGTTTTACAAAAGAAAAATCCGCCGACGTTGTAGGAAACTGGACCGGCTGCAACAGGGACGCCCCATCGCCCCCGATCGGCACCATAACCAATAATACAAACAAAAACATTTGGACCACATTCATATCAACCAGATTATAACATCAAAAAACCCAAAAAAAAACTTGAAAATCAATCCACTTTGTATTTATAATACCGCTATGTTTTTTATGGATGTGTAGCTCAGTTGGTTAGAGCGCTTCGTTCACATCGAAGAGGTCGTTGGTTCGAGTCCAATCACATCCACCAAAATTTAACCCGCCATTTGGCGGGTTTTTTATTGTCTTGTTTAACGAAGTCCTTTGGCGCGACAGCAGGCAGAAGCCGCGGATTTCCAATCTGAATAGGCTTTGGATGGGTCGCGTAAATCACGCCATGGTTGCCAACCACTGCATCGGTTGGTGGTTGAATTCTTGCCGCATTTGGCATAGCGACGCAGAGAACATGTCTGATTAGACAGTTTGCCGGTGTCAGTAGTGCATTTGACAACAATGTTTTGATTCTTGGCATCGTTTTTGCCAATTTCTTTGGATGATAAAACCTGATACGCGGATGCAGAAAAAACAGTGCATGTAATGATAAGTAATGATGATAATACTTTCTTCATGACGGTCCCCCTTGTTGATGTCATTATATTACGTTGTGGCATAAATTACAATAAGAATAAAAAGCCACGCTTAACGTAACAGTGGGTCTGTTGTTTCCGTGTGACAGCCGTTTTCACGTGACAGACGGACACCGTTCATCCAACCTGTCAGGAATTTTTTGTTGTCGCCCCGTTTGGATATTTCGATGTAGTATTGCTGCTGGACGTCCCAAAAATCGTTGTGCAGGTCACCGGTATAGTTTTTTGCAGCATCAACAATTCCGTCGTCAATTCGTGTGCGTTGCGGTATGTGTAATGTGTCGCAAAGACGTTTTATCGCCGTGCCTGGACCTGCGTTCCAGCCCATTTGAAATACGTCGCCGCGGATATGGTCAGGTAACGCGTGCATGTTGTATTGGGCGTAATATTTATTGTATCCAATTTGTTCCGCGTCGGCGCGCGTAATGGTTGATACGTTTACTTCGGGATTGTTACGCTGGGATACGCCATAGCAGGTATAGCCGCCGGAATCAGATGGGTCGTTGACACAATCGCCTTCTTTGCGAAAGACCGTAATCATTGCCTTTTCAAATGCGGGGTCTATTTGTTCGTACTTGCCGGTTGTTAGTATTTTGTTCGGCCAATGATTGCTGCGCTGTGGCAAGGTGCAGGGACCGCCAGATATGGTTTTGTCTGCGTAAACAGAACGGCCCGACGCATTATAGCCAACAAATTTTCCGGTGGCGGTTGGTGCCGGTTGTGCGGGTTGTTCGGGTTTGATTGGTTGCGCAGGCTGTGCGGGTTGTTCGGTTGTGCCTGGTTTTGTGGGTTTTTCAGGCTGTGTGGGATGTGGGGTAATGGTTGGTGCCGGATGGGGGTGTGTGGTGGTGCGCGGTGGTTTTGATGGCTGGGCGGATGGGCGATTGCCAATGGCAATAGTTGCTTCGTACAAGCCGGTTGTTTGTGGACAATATTTGTCGTCCAGTGGATAGTTTTTGCAATATTGGGCGCGCGTCATCGTGTTAAAGTCGTGTTGGCGTCTTGATTCCGATGTTCGTATCAGACGATTTAGGTATTCTTCTTCGCTTTCCAGTTCGATTTCTTGGAATGCGCGGATGTTTTTGTATGGCAGATAGCCAACCTGGGCGTTCTGGGTTTTGGTTGTAAAAAACGCATCCGATGCAGTCGTCGGAAACTTGGTTGCGGTTAAAACAGACTTGCCCGATGCGTTCAGGTCCGTAACGCAAAGCGTGCAGAAAAATAATAACAGTAAAGTTATGCGGTTGCTGTTAATTGTCATTTGTTGTCCATGGTGTGTTATTCATTATAAGATAGTACAGTGCGGCGTTGTCGGTTCCTGGGTTGCGTAAAACCGGGCGTACGACATAAATGTCAACGTTGCATGGGGAAGATGATTCGTTTTGGATTTCAGATAAATCTTGGTGGAATTTAGCCGCAAAATCCATTGCCTGAAGATAGGCGGCGTCATCGTCGGCGGGACTGATTGTGTCGCCCGCCCACATTAGCCACATGCCATAGTTTACAACGTTGTCTTGCCCCCCCTGAAGGTCGTCGGCAGACAGCAGTAACAGTGGTTTAAATTCAATGTTGTTGGTGAAATCGCCGGTGCTGTCTTCGGTCCAATCGTACATGCCACCCACGAATTGAATCGCACCGTAAAGCAGCCCTGCCCCGGCTTCGACCTTGGCCAGCATGCCGATGTTACGCATAGTTGATTGAAACAGCCAATCGCGAACCTGGGTCGAGAATTTACTGCTGCGCCCCAGTTTTGCCGCACGTGTTATTATTTTGTTGCCGTTCATGGCGGTCTTGGTCGCGCGGGCAGCGCGGGCGATAATGTTGCCACGTTGTGCCGCACGAAGCAGTCTGAAGTTATGTCTGAACGCGTTTAATTCAGAATATGTTTTTGTTGCGTCGCGATATTTCTTGACGTCGGCGTTTTGTTCCAGGGTGCGGATTGTGTCGCGGGTGCGTTCGATTTCTGCCATTTTGTCTGCGTGACGTGCGGCATCAGTTGCGGCATCAATTGTTTTAAGTTCGTCTTGCAGTTTCGTAAGATTGCGTGTTGCAGAAATATAGTCACGAACGGAATCTATTTGACTGAGACCGCGTATTGTTGATGACAGGTTTTTTAATGCGCGTGATGCGCGCGCGCTTTTGGTGGCGCCAAGTATGACGGTGCCACCACCGACTGTTGCAATTGTAATCGCAACGTCCAGGGCAATTTCAAGGTATGATATCCACTGTAAATTGACATCGCCGGCAACGTAATAGTCGTTGGTGTCTTCGCCCGACGGTAAGCCAACGGTTTGTGTGACGGCGCGGTTAATGGCATCGTCGTCGGTGGCAATGGCACTTTTGCTGGTACAGGTAAAGCCAGATGGGTATAGTGTGTCTATGTTATCAATTATGTATTGCAATGATATTGTGTTGTTTTTATCCGCGCCAACAAAGTTTCGCAATGCGCCGTGTTCGGTGACCATGATTGCGTACCATGCAGGGTCAGTGTTTGTCCAAACACTGGTGTCGTCGGGGGCGCCGATGTGTGGGTTGTTGTCATTGGCAGATGGTAATGTGCGCTTGGATGACAGTGTTAGTCGCTGACGCAGGATTTTTGGTCTTGTTTCATAGTTAACAACAATTTCACGGCCACCAGGAAAAGTATATTGAATTGGCATCAGTTTCACACTTTCGGTGTCGGTGGCAGATGCAAATTCAGGACATGTCAGGACGCGATTTATAACGTCTGGGGTGGCAAAGGTCTTAAAAATCCATTGCTTGATTTCTGATTCGTGTGCGGTTTCGTCAATTTGTGGTGCGGTTTGTGCCAGTGCGTCCGCAAATGCACCCGCAGAACACGTGGTGTCAGGTGCCGCATGGATTGCAGTGGTTGTTAAAATAATAGAGGCGAAATAAATGAATCTCTTCATCATGATGTTTTTATTTTCTGGATACGTTTAGACTGCCACCAGGATTTTGTATGATGTAATAGATTTCGCGCGTGCCCAATTTTTTCGGGTTGCTGATACCTGGTTGTACGACATAAATGTCAATGTCGCATTGTGGGTCTTGGGTATTTATTTTTTCGATGTCTTCTTGAAGAGCTTCTGCAAAAGCCAATGCTTCATACAGCGCATCATTTTCGTTGGCGGTGCCTATTTCATCAAATTTTAACCATGCCCCGTGTGAGACTTCGTTTTCTCGACCTTCTAGGTCGTCGGCAGATAATAAGCCAAAACTGTTGAATTGTAAATTATCGTCAATTTTTAGTGCGGCAGTACTGTATCCCCATGCCTTGGCAAGTTCATTCCAAAGTGAGACACCTGCAACAGTGGCGACAGGGGCTGTTGCTTTGAAGCGTTGTCCCCATGAGGCACCTTTGCCGTATAATTTTGCCAGATTCTGTGGCTTTAATGAAGTTATGCCGTTTTTGACTAAACGCCATGGACGTATAAGACCAGTTGTTAAGGCGGAGGTCCATGAGAATGTTTTAAGACCGCTGGTTGCATTTTCAAGAGTGTTTCCAATTTTTATTAGTTCAGAAGCCCACGTGCCTTTTTTTACTGTTATTCCGGCATCGCTTAAAGCTTTTATGGCATTTGTGCGTGATGCGGTTTCTGCGGTGCCTTTACCAGCTTTGGCGGCTTTGGCGGCCGTTATCGCTTTTTGTATTTTTGCACTGTCTTTGGTTAGTTTAACGGCGGTTATTGCCTTGTGTGCGGCATCGACTGTTTGTCCTGCAGCGGCAACGCCAGATGCAGCGAGTTGTGCCTCTGCGCTAAGACCGAATGTTGCCAGTGCCAATGCAACTTCGCCTGCAATTGTTGCCCAGCCCCAATAAACATCAGAACCATCAAAAACATAATAGTCATTACCAGACCAAAAACTATCGTATTCGTTCATGGTAAGGTGTGCAGCACGATTAATTACGTCTTTGTCATTCGCCGTGTGGTTGAAATATGTACAGCCGTGACCAAATGTCTGATCAGAATTGGCAGGATAAAAATCATTGCGGTGTGATTTCATAAACTCGGTCGAAATGATTGGGGTTTCAGAATTTGCATATTTATCCAGGCTGCCTTTTTTTACAATCAGAATGCCATACCATGGTAAAAGGCTTTCTAGTTCGTCGGGTTTTGCGATTGGTTCAAAAAGGTCCGCAAGAGAGGTTGATACTTTGAATTCTATATCAAATATATGATTAGAAACCGGTATGGAAATAATTTTTGTGTTCAGTGCTAATAGTTCCGTTGTGTTGGATTTGCACAGTGCATCATTGGATACTATGTCGTCGAATTTTGGTTTTAGTATGTTGGTTACATCACTGGCCAGTGTGGGAGAATTAAGGTTAATTTTGGATGTAGAAAGCAAGTTGGTTAGTTCGCTTGTTATCTTGTCTTGACAGGTCGCAATCGGTGCGGCGACAGCAAGCATTGGCATCAGAGATAATAAGAAAGCAAAGATATGAGATTTCATTGTTTTTGTATCCAATAGCTGAGAGTGATTTTTGTACGTTTTTTTTCACCGGTTGCGTTGGTGGCACTGTTGCGCAGGTTCGCCAGGCTTTGTTGACGGGAAAGATAGGTTTCTGCGTCTTCTAGGGTGATTTCTTGAAATGCGCGGTTGTCTTTATAGGGTTCGTAACCCTGTGCCGCAAGGGCATGGCGTTGTAGCGCGTTCATGTCGGCGGATGTTGTTGGAAATGCATTGCGAACTAAATCAACAGGACCAGAGCCATTTTCAGCCTGAAGATCAAGAAGTTCCTGTTTGCGGTCTTGCATCTGTTCCGCCCAATCAGGGACAGGTGGCAAGTATGGGTTCTGTATCTTGAATTCGTCGGTCTTGTATGATGCGTTCGGGGCAAAGTTTGTTGTTGGAAATGCAGCGCCCGCGGTTGGTGCAGCAATTGATTTTGTTTTTATGTATTCTTGGTATGCAGGTTCTATGTAGCCGCTGCATGCGGTGGCATAGTTGCCATTGGGTATGCGCGAAAGTTGCAACATAATTGTTGGGCGGATGTCGCTGAGTTGGGTGGTGGCGCAATTGTTGGCAGATGCGCACTTTTCGGATACTAAAATTGAAACAATTTGTTGGCATTCCGATGGCGTAATGTCAACGCCAGTCGCGTAAACCGCAGTGGGCATACGCTGAGAATAAGAGTTCGGGTTCCAATATGGGTTAGATGAATAGTTCTGAACGTTTTGAATGTTGCCGTATTTTGAAAACGGACTGGGCGCGCAATGCGCCGCAAAGCATGCAAAGCATAGGTAAAATAGTATAGGTAATTTCATTCTCATTTCCGGGTCCCTGTGTTGTGTATTATATCAAAAACCGACAGGCGATTAAAGATAAAATTCCACCAAATAGAAAGAATGGTGCAAAAGGAATATATTTTTGGCGTTGAACGCGTGACCAAATGGCACCTGTGATGCAAGATATGATGATGGCAACAGATAAACCCCAGGGACCAAGCCACAGTCCCCCTACCCCCAATAACTTTATGTCGCCCATGCCAATTGGAGGCGTGCTGCTGTCATGGTTGCGTTTTTGGGCAAATTCAAAAACTTTACCTGTTAGCGCACCCAAGATAAAGCCAAATGCACCCCCAAAAACAGCCGATGATATGCCAATGGGATAAAAATAATAGGTGTTTAGTGCAAGCCCCGTCAACATCAATGGAAATAAATAGATGTCAGGGATGATTCTGTGACGAAAATCAGAAATGCTGATTAAAAGAGATAAAAAAACAGCCAAGACCAATAAAATTATAAAAAAGATGTAATAAATCATATTTTTCCCCCTTGCCTTTCGAATCGGAAGTATGCTACACTTATATCATAATGTATAACAAGGGTTTTGTAAAATGAGTAAGGGTTGGGATAACGCAACATTAAAAAAATTAAAAGCATTGACCGGCAAGGGGTTGTCAACTTCGGAAATTGGAAAGCGTTTGGGAATGTCTAAGAACGCAATTGTGGGAAAGTTGAACCGCCTGGGGTGGAATGCAAAAGCAGGTGGCGCAACAGCGACTGTGGCGGCACCGGAAAAGAAGAAAACGGTAAAGAAAGCGGCAGAAGAAAAGAAAGTTGTTGCCAAGAAGGTGGCAGCGGAAAAGAAGCCTGTGACGACAGTGGCGACGAAAAAGACTGCAAAAGCGTCTAAGACCGTTAAAACGGCGGTAAAAAAAGAACCTGTTAAAAAGACTGTTGAGAAGAAAGTTGCTAAGCCAAAAGCGGCGGCGGTGGAAAAGGAAGAAAAGGCAACGCCGGTTAAGGCGGTTGCTAAGACAAGTTCTAAGACCAGTGCGAAAAATTTGGCGGTGCATCAGCGTATTATTCAGCATTCGCTGGAAATGGCAAGCCTTAAACCGAATCAGTGTCGGTGGCCAATTGGGGACTCGGATTCAGAACATTTTCATTTTTGTGGCGAAACTGTATTTGTGGGAAAACCTTATTGCTATGAACACTGCAAGCAGGCTTATCAGTTTACGCCGCCTAAGAAGAAATAATATACAAAAACTGGGGTTTGCAATATGCCAAACGAGAGAGAAAATTTAGTTCAGCCTTTGACGTTTGTCGATTATGATATCGCGGCGAATGTTTTTCGTGCCTATTATGATGCGGACAATAAGGTGGTGTTTGTTATAGACTATACGGTAAGTGATATTAAGCCTAATGTATTGTTGGTAATTAACCCAGTTGGAAATCGTAAGTGGGATGATATCTTGATGAACGATTATGGGGTGGATTTAGAGACTGTGCGCCCCAAGAAGGATAATAAATATCAAAAACTGGATATCGAATATGTTGGGTTGGCGCAATATGATGATTTGGTGCGCGCCTATGACAGTGATGGTGATGTGGTAAAGGCGGTGAATGCCTTGGCACAGTTCAGGCGTGATGCAGCGTACAGGGCGGCGTTGGAAAGACTGGGAGAAGCCGAGATTGTCGCAGAAAAAGCGCGTGAAACAATCAGCAAAACAAATGATACCGTGCATCTGTTGCAGGATAAGTTAAAGAAATTGCGCGCCAAGTTAGCAGAGCATAAACGTGGAATTGGAAAAGAGCCTGCTAAGCAGTCGGCAGCCAAGATTTTGCGCGTGGAATCACAGATAGAGGTCACCGGTGAAAAGTTGGCGCGGGCAAAAAAACGCCTGATAAGCGCACAGCGCAGATTGGATGCGGCAGAAACAGATGCCGAAGTCGCGCGGGAAATTTTGGGGCGTATCAAAGAGATTCAGGACTTGGGTGAAGATGATGCCCTGCCGGTGGTCGCGCCATCGTACAATGTTGCGCCGGTGCAACCAGTTGGTGGTGAAGTCACAGTTGTAAAGCCTGTGCCGGTGCCTGTGGCGTTTGATGATGCGACAGATGATGAAGATTTAGATGAACAAGATTTTATTACAGAAACAAAGGTGGATGAAATGGCAGACGATGAAGTAAAACCACTGTTTGATGAAGACCCAAAGATTTTGGATGATGAAATAGCGTTCAAGCCGATTGATTTTGGTACGCCTGTGGCACCGGTGGCACCTGTCGCGCCTGTGGATGATGTAAATGATGGAATTGTCGGATACAATGAAGACGATTTGCAACCGTTGTCGTTTGTGCCACCTGTGATGAATACGCCTGTGGTACAGGAAAGTGCGGAAGAAGATTTTGTGGTGCCTGCACCCGTGGCGTCGCCGGTGTTAAATTCAATTACGGCAGTTAATGCGCCGGTGGAAAATATTGATTCTGAATTAATGGCGGAAATAGACGAACCGATGGAATACAGACCTGTGTCGCCGATGGCTTCGCCGGTATCTGCGCCTGCCCCTGTTGAAAATGTGGTAGCGCCATTGCCGTCTGAACCAGAAATTGCAGATGCGCCAATTTCGTCTGATTTTAGACCTGTGTCGCCTGTTGCGGCGGCTGATGTTGCGGCGCCGGTGCCGGTGTCTGGGCGTGATGAACGGCGTAAGCCAACGGTGTTGTATTATGTGTTGCTGATTATTCTGATTGTGCTGTCGGTGTTTACGTTGTGGTTCTATCAGCAGACAACAAACAAAAATATGCCAGAATTGGGGGCAGAGACTAAGGTTGCACCTGATGTGGCTGCGGAACAGGTGCAGGATACACCAAAGGTTGAAGTCGCCCCGGTGGTAGAGGTTGAAAAAGTAGAAGTGCAACCTGTGGTGGTGGAACCAGAAGTGTCACAGCCGGTCGAAGTGCAGCCTTTGTTGGTTGTGGAACCAACACCGCTGGAGGTGACAGAACCGGAACCAGTAGAGGTTGTTGTTGAAGAAGACGTGGTTGAAATTCAACCTGTTGCAGAACCAGAAGAACCAGAATCACCGTTCTTAAGTGACGAGGTTGTGGCACCTGCAAAGACCAAAAGCGTTGAAGAAATACTGGCCAGCAAGCCTGCGTATAACGTGTCGCAACAGGAAAAGATGTTTGTGGCAGACGAAGAGTACGATACTGGTGTGCCAGAGGTGGTGGAAAGCGACAATGTTGTTGAAGCAGTGAATGCAAATGTGGTTGATGTGCCAGAGGTTGCCTTTACAGAACCAACAATTGTTAGTGCGCCAGAAACACAGGTCTTTGAAGAACAGTTTGTGACCGAAGAAACCGTGGAAACTTGCTCGGATGGGGCGATGCCTGATGCTAATGGTTGTTGCAGCGGTGAAGAGTTTGTTGATTTTGGTGGTGGTGAATACGCATGTTGTGTTGTTGGAACAGACGAATGTTTCCCGCCGATGGTTTAATAAGATAAAACCCGCCATAATGGCGGGTGTTTTCTTATCGCGCTACGTCGCCACGAAGGCGGTCGTGACAGATGTAATCTTTTAGTTTGAAGCCATCGCTTGCGTGCCAATTTAACATGCCGCGCCAATTTTCGTCGGGGATTTCGACTGTTGGCAGTGGGTGCGGTGTGCGTTGTAATTGGGTTGCAACTTGGTCTAGATGATTTGTGTAAATGTGTGCATCGTGTAGTTCGCCTTTTAATATGCCGGGTTTTAATCCTGCTTCTTTGGCATAGAGCAGTAATAATAAAGCGTAACTGGCGATGTTGTACGGAATGCCCAGGAACATGTCGCATGAACGCTGGGTCCAAATTAAATTCAATTTGCCATCGCGCACGATTAACTGATGCATGACGTGGCATGGCGGTAATGCCATTTGATAAAAGTCCACAGGGTTCCAGGCGGAAACAATTATCCGACGGTCGTTTGGGTTGTTTTTCAATTTGTCTATGGCGTTTGCAACCTGGTCTATGCCTGGTTTTTGTGGGTTGAAGTTATCTGTTGGGTTGCGTTCTATGCGATTTTTGTCCCATTGATATTCGCCACCAAAGTGACGCCATTGGAAACCATAAATTGGTCCCAGGTCGCGTTCGTTGTCCATTATTTGATTGCGCAGGATTGTTTTTTGATTGTCGGTTAGCGAGATGCCACCACGCTCGTATTCCAGCATTTTTGAACGAATGTTATATGTTTGTTCGACCTTTACCGGGTTTGCCCATTCGTTCCAGATTTTGCATTTGCGGTCAGTCAGCCATTTTTTATCCGTGATTCCATGCAGGAAAAATTCCAGTTCGGTTGCAATGTTTTTCAGTCCCATTTTTTTTGTCGTGATTAATGGAAAGCCCATGTTCATATCATGAACAAATGTTGCGCCGTGTCCCAGTCCAATGTCCGGGATGCCAGTGCGGTTGTCACGAAGGTCGGTGTTGTGCTTATAAACAGTTTCAAGAATATCAAGATATGCTTTCATTTGTGTTCCTTTTGTCGTAAAAAAAAAGCGCGCCGGGGGCGCGCTGAAAGTTATCGTACAGATGCCTGTTTAAACAAGTCGTCCGCTTTGACTTTTTTTTCTTTGGTTTTTACATGTGTCAACATGGCGTCCAAAGCCTTGCGTTCAAACAGCATGCCACGCAACATTGCCAAGGCGTTCTGATTTTTGTTATAGAATTCGAAAACCTGTTTTGGGTCAGGATAGCGTGTTGCTTCTGCCCAGATGGCTTGTTGCAGGTCGTCACGTGTGACTTCGACTTTGTTTTGGGTTCCCCATTCCGCCAGGATTAAGCCCAATTTAACACGGCGTTCTGCATCTTTGCGTTCGGCTTTGTCATCCCATTTGTGTTCGCATTTGTCGTCGTGACAATGTGCGTGTGAACGGTCAAATTCGGATTTTGCCATGGCGACTTCTTGGTCAACCAATGTTTCTGGCAGGTCCAGTTTTACTTTGTCTGCTAGGATGTCCAGCAATTCATTGCGCATTTCGCGTTGAGATGCGTCGTTGTATTGTTCCGTTAAAATGTTGCGGATGTGTTCTTTTAATGCATCAACAGATTCTTGACCAACCTGTTTTGCCAAATCGTCATTTAATTCAGGCAAAATGTGTTTGCGGATTTCGTGGATTTCGACCGCGAAACGTGCGTCTTTGCCCGCCAGATTTTCGGCATGGTATTCCGCAGGGAATTTTACGTTGACGTCAAATTTGTCGCCAACTTTATGACCGATAATTTGATCTTCGAAACCAGGGATAAATGCACCAGAACCCAAAATCAGATGGTGTTTTTTTGCTTCGCCACCTTCGAAAGCGTCATCGCCAACGAAGCCCTTGAAGTCAATTACAGCGACGTCGCCGTTAGCAGCAGCGTATTTTTCATCTTGCTTTTCAGCGGTGCTGCGAGATTTGCGGATGTTTTCCAGTGCAACATCAACTTCTTTTTCATCTAATTCTGCGACCTTTTTGGTGATTGTGAATTTGTCCAGGTCAATTGCAGGTAATGTTGGTAAAATGTCAAATTCCAATGAATATTCAACGTCTTTGCCCATTTCCCAACCGTCCAGGTCAGCCTTTGGTGCGCCAGCCAGACGAATTTTTTTGTCTGCAACATAGGCGTTCAGGTCTTGGTTCATTAACTTGTCAATCGCTTCGCCATAGGCGGATGCGTTATATTTTTGACGCAGAATGTTTAAAGGAACTTTGCCTGTGCGGAACCCTGGCATTTTTACTTTTTTGCCGTATTCCAACAGAATTTCATCGGCGGCGGCTTGGACATCAGATGCGGAAATCAAGCCGTTTACAGAATAATGTAAATCTTTGATTTTTTCTTTTTTGAACATTTGTCTTCCCTTGTTAATAGTAGAATTGCCCGGTGATTATACAATGTTTTTTAATGAAAGCAATAATAAAAAATCCCGCGTGTGCGGGATTTGTTTCGTTCTGTAAACTTAACGTTTGCTGAACTGTGTAGAACGACGTGCCTTGCGGAAACCGTAGTGTTTACGTTCAACAACACGGCTGTCGCGGGTCAAGAAGCCTGCAGACTTCAGCACGGCGCGCAATTCTGGTTCAACTTTTTCCAATGCTTTGGAGATACCGTGTTTTACGGCACCAGCCTGACCAGACAAACCACCACCTTCAACCATGGCAACAATGTCATAGGATGTTTCGCGCTTTGTTACTCCGAATGGCTGGGCGATAATCATCTGCAATACTGCACGACGGAAGTATTCAGCGGATGGTTTGCCGTTGACGGTGATGTTGCCCTTGCCCGGCATCAAATATACGCGTGCAACGGAATCTTTACGTTTGCCGGTTGCGTATGTCGCGTCTGTTAATTTTGGTGTTGCAACAGGTGCTTTCTTTGCAGCCGCTGTCTTTTTTGCAGGGGCAGCCTTTTTAGTTGTTGTTTTTGCTGCTGTTTTCTTTGCTTCTGCCATTATTCGCCCCTTTTGTTTTTACGATTCAAGCCTGCGAAATCAATAACTTGTGGGTTTTGAGCCGCGTGTTTGTGTTCAGAACCTGCATAAACGTGCAGTTTGGTCAAACGCTGATTTGCCAAAGCAACCGCAGTGCGACGACCCATCATACGTTTCACAGCGTTGAAAACCAATTTTTCTGGTTTTTCAGAACGCATCTGACCCAGTGTGCGGGACTTCAATGACCCTGTCCACAAAGAATGCCAGAAGAAACGGTCCTTGTCAGCCTTGTGACCAGACAAAGCAACCTTGTCCGCGTTGATAATAATAACGTGGTCACCACAATCCATGTTTGGTGTCCATGTTGGCTTATGCTTGCCACGCAGGATGTTCGCAGTATATGCCGCCAAACGACCCAGTGTGCAATCAGTTGCGTCAATCAGATACCATTTGGCATCTAATTCGCACTTTTTTAACGATTTTGTCGCTGCCATTTTTGTTTTCCTTGTTGTTTTAATTAATTAAAGCGTCGATATTATGCCGTGAAGTCGCAGAAAAGTCAAGAAAAATCGTTGCGGTATTATTGTACCGTATGTTTGAGGTGGCGGTGCTTGTTTTGTGCGGGCGATTGTGATAAAATATCACAAGTATTTAATGTGCGCAGGTCGGGGGTAAAAGTGAGAAGGGTTTTGTTGATTTTTTTGCTGTGGGTGTGTTGGCACCCTGCCCTTTATGCGATAATGGGTGCGCATGATGCGCGTGAATACGTTTCTGCAGAAGAATGGGCAAAACCACCATATGATAATATCGTCAGGTTGAATATCTATAAAAGTTTGTATAGAGCTAGTATTTGTACCGGACAGTATGTCGGGGATGATTTAATTTTGACCGCGTATCATTGTGTCGAAAGTGTTATAGGTGGCCCGAAAATAGATGCTGATATATATACTGCAACCAATGAATTTAAGCGTGTGGGGCTTAGTGTTGTTAAAAGTGGAAATTGGAATCGATTGACCAGTAATCGACCAGAAGTTACAGCCCAGGATTGGGTCTTGCTGCGGATACCCGCCGGACATGAAGCAATTAAATCCGGCGGTGGATTTGATGTGTCTGGGTCTGTTGTCAATGGTATGGGTGGCGAAAACTGGGGATTTGGCAGTTTGCGTGTTATAAAAGATTCTGAATTGCCGGAAATCAAGGCCGTTGTTACAGATGAAATAGAAAAAGTTTGTACTAATAGCGCTGGATTGCACGTTTCGTATGACTTAATGGTAGAAAGTGGACACGGTTACGGGGATGTTTCTTATGTTACAAATTGTTTGGGGGGTGCCTTGGGTGGAATTAATAAAAAATTAGGCACCCCTTTGACCACTAGCAAAGAAACAAGTCGGTTAAAGAAGAGCCGCTGTAAGATTCTGGACACAAGACTTGGCAGTTTGATAACAGACTGTGATACGTATAATGGAAATTCGGGCGGTCCGTTTTTTGTGGGAAATAATTTGTATGGCGTTGTGTCCAATTCGTCTTATGGGTTTACCGATACGCGCGACAGCGGTTTTTCGGCGGTGGATATGTGGCGTAATGAAGTTTTGGGTGCGCGGTCTGTAAAATCGGCAACAGATACTAAGGCACAGCCCCTGCAAGCGGCGCAGACAGATAAAACAACGGATAACGCAACCAATGCAATAGCGGCAGCACAGGCAGAACCAAAGGCAACCCCAGAACAAGTCACAGCCGAGGTTGCCGCCTTGGAACAAGAGTTAAAAAATGTGGGCGATGATTTATTAGATGATGTTGATAGGCTGAAATCAATGGATGATACAGAATTTATACGATTCTTGGACGGTATGACGGAATATTCAAGACTGGAGGAAGAGTATAAAAAGGCGAAAGAACGCGAAACGTCGCTGGGCAACAGGATTCTTGGTGCGGCAGCAATAGGTGTGACAGGTATGGGGTTGAGCGAGTTAATGTCGTCCGCCGCAGAACAAAAGGCAGATGCCAGGGCAGAAGCGGAAATGAAGGCTTATCTTGCCACGTTTCATTGTAACTATGGTGATGGTAAAAATGTTGCCGGGGGTGCAAAGGAAGTGCAATTGCCAGGTGGAAATGAACTGGTGTCGTTGTATGCAGAATATGTAAATCTGGCAAATGATTTAAAGACGCGAAAAAGTGCGTTGGATATGCGACCGGGAATTGAATCTGAAAGTATTTTAGACAGCGTGGTGTCTGGGTTGTATGATGATGTCGCGTTGGGAAAGACAGAGGGCGCGTTTACGTCGCTGGCGCGTGCGCTGATGGAACCTGGGGGCAAGGATGCGCAAGAGTGGGCAGCACAAAAAGCGCAGAGTACAAAAGATAAAAATACAGGAACTGCGTTAAGTGCAACAGGGGCACTTGGTGGGCTGACCGGGAATTTAATAATTAATAAAGACAGTAATAAGCAGGAACAAAAATAAAAAGCCCCATTTTGGGGCGTTTTTATTTATTTGATTACATTTCATTTGGGATTTTTAATCCCATTAAATCAATCGTTTTTGACAATGTGTCGCGTGCAACGTTCACAATATGCAGACGCCCTGCCCTGATGTCTGACGGAACATCGTCGCGCAGGATTGGGCAATTGTGATAGAATGTGTTAATCAACTGACACAAATCGTATGCATAGTTGGCCAAAATATCGGTCGCGCGACGCGCAAACGCGTTTTCTAAGACACGTTCAAAATCCATTATACATAACAACAAATTACGTTCTTCGGATTGCAATGTTTTAATATCTGCGTTGGCCAAAACGCCCATATCTGTTGCTTTTTTTACGACGGCATTTAATCGTACCGCTGTATACAAGATGTATGGTCCTGTTCGTCCTTCGAATTGGGTTACAGAATCGACATCAAAAACATAATCTGATTTAACATCGTGCATCAGATCGTTAAACTTTAAGGCTGCCAATGCAATCATCTCAACGGTTTTATCAGACAATTCTTTGCCAGATTCGGTCGCACGTGCCCGTACAGAATCTGCAACCATATCAACCATTTGATGCAGGCTTGGTACATTGCCATCACGTGTTTTAAATGGTTTGCCATCGGTCCCAGTTATTGTGCCAAAACCGATATGTTGCAGGTTTGCAGAATCTATGCCTGCCATTTTTGCTGCACGGAATACCTGGGTAAAATGTAAATTCTGACGACTGTCCGTGAAATAAACAATATCAGTTGGCTTGTCAGTTGTTGTGCGATAATAAATCGCCGCTAAATCCGCCGCTGCATAGGTTTGTGCGCCTGTGCTGGACCTCCATAAAACTGGCGGCATCGGTGCAGTGTCTGTTTCTAACTTTACAGGGATAATATCCGCGCCATCGTCATGAACGATTAGGTTTTTCTGCTCTAATATCTCTTGAACTGCGGGTACATATTCTGCAACCAAACGTTCGCCTTTGTTTTCATCAAACGGCAAGATATTTAAACGCACCAAAATATCTGAAATCTGCGCCAATGACATCGGTGCAAATTCATTGTATATCTTTAAATATTCCGGATTACCATTTTGTAAATCAACCGTTACCTTTTGTGCATGTTCCAACCATGCTTTATCTTCTTTGGCGCGTGCAGATGATGCAGGATAAATAATGTTTATATCGTCTGCATTTTTCGGCATACCGTATTCTAAAATCCATGCAATAATCAATCCCATCGGACGTCCCCAGTCGCCCATATGATTATATGATTTCGTTTTGTGACCCAATGCACGTGCGATGCGATTAAATGTATCGCCAACCACTGTTGTACGCAAATGTCCAATATGCAATGCCTTGCCAATATTATAGCTGCCATAGTCCATGTCGATAACCAATGGTTCTGACTTTTGTGTCATGACGTTATATTTTTCTGGCATTACCAAGAAATCATCTTTTAATTTAATGTTAATAAATCCTGGGCCGGCGATTGAAGCATCGGCAACAAAGTCCAATTCGGCTAGTTTGGGCAGGATTTCTGCCGCTAATTCACGTGGATTTTTGCCGGCGGATTTTGCCATTACCATGGCGGCGTTGGTGGAAAAGTCGCCAAAGTCGCGGTTGCGTGGAACTTCCAGGTTAACGGTTGTGCCTAATTTTTCATTTATTGCGTTTGATACATATTTATACAAATTCATTGTTTTATTGCCTTTTTAATCAACTATATAGGTAAAATTACACGAACTTTTAGACCGCCCAGTTCGCTGTCTTCAAGGAAGATTTGACCGCCGTGGTTTTCGATTGCAGTTTGCGCTATGGATAAACCAAGGCCTGTGCCGCCGGTGTCGATGCCGCGCGCGTCGTCCAGGCGTACAAATGGGCGCATCGCGTCTTTTTTGCGTTCGTCTGGGATGCCGGGACCGTCGTCTTCAATTATGATTTCAATCATGTCAGCGGTGTCGATTTCAGATATTTTTATGCGACGATTGGCATAGCGGGCGGCGTTTTCAATAATATTACTGAATGCGCGTGCCAGTGCCATTGGGCGTGCATAAAACTGAGTCGGCGTTTCCGGAAAGTTCGTTATGATTTTCTTGTTCGGTGCCGCATCACGTGCAATTCGTGTCAACATGGGTGGTAATTCTGTGGCCTGTTCAATTTCAGGGGTTTCACCACGTGCAAACGCCAGATAGCCATTCACCATTTCCGTCATGCGGTCAATGTCGCGAATTAAATCTTCGTTTGTCGCGGTGTCCGTTTCAACCGCCAGGCGCATGCGGGTCAGTGGCGCTTTTAAATCGTGGCTGACCGCGTTTAGCATGTCTGTTCTGGTGCGATTGTATCTGTCAAGGCGTTCTTTCATTGTTATCATAGATGCAGCCGCTTCGCGAATCTCTTTGGAGCCAGTCGGAACAAAACCAGGCGCATCCAGACCGCGGCCAAAACGACTGGCGGCGCGGGCAATGCGACGTATGCTGCGTGTGTGCATGATGATAAATGGCGCAATCAAAATAGATACAATCAGGATTGAACCCAGCAGCCAGATTATAAAGACTTCGGTACTGGTTGAATAAATGCGGTACAGCGAAGTGCCAAAGGTTGCAATCTGATTGTTGCGGGTTGGTACGTCAATAAAGACCAGGCGTTTGTCTTTGTCCATGTAAATTTTGGCGCGACGTTGCAGGCGTTTTGATAATTCTGATGCCAGTTTGCCTGTTTCGTGTGCATGATTGTCGTCGTGTTTTGGACGATTTAGTTTTTCATGGAATGTGACATTAATGCCAATGTCGCGTGCCATTTTTTGAACCGCGTCGGTGTTGCCTTCGTCAATAAAGTTGGTCATTGTGGCAATTTCGCCCGCCAGAGTGCGTGCCAAAGTGTCGTGAACGCGCGACCAATGGTTGCCAAAAAATGCGTTGGCAACGATTACCTGGGCAATGACCAGGGGGATTAATATCATCAAAATGGTGCGCCATAAAAAGGTGCGTGGTGTCAATCTCATGCCTGTAACCGTTTATGTTGTAGGGGTGGCGGATAAGTCGATTAGTTTATAACCGCGGCCCCGAATTGTTTTTATGTCTAGGTTAGATAATACTAAATTTAATTTACTTCGCAAGCGTTTTGCAACCATGGGCGATGCCGGGGCGATGTTGCCGACCGGACTGGTTAAAAGGCGCAGTAATTTTTTCTCTTCCCCGGAAAGTGACAGCAATGCCGGTTCGTTGTGACCGTTTTGTTGGGGTTGAATAAAAAATTCATCGTCACAAAATATCAGGCCTGTTGGCATGCGCGGGGTGAATGATGTGCGGTTGCCTATGATATTGTTCAGGCGTAAAATAAGTTCACGAATTTGAAATGGCTTTGCCAAATAATCGTTCGCACCACCAGACAGACCGTCAATGGTGTTTTCCGAACCTGTTAATGCGGTCAACATTAAAACCGGTGTATTGTTCCCTGTGGCGCGAAGTTGCTTTAAAAACGTTAATCCGTCAATGCCAGTCATCATTCTGTCAAGAATAATTGCGTCAACCGTCATTTTTGCAAGGAATGACGTGCCGTCTTCTGCGGAGTGTGCAGCAAGGACATAAAAACCTTCGTTGCGCAACCCTTTGGCCAGTGTGTTGCGCAAAATGTCGTCATCGTCTATGATAAGAATGGTTTTGTTCATTTATCATACGGTTATTTCTTGAGAGGTTCGACAGCGTATTCGCCAGGCTGAATAGTGCGCATGGCGTTATTTGCGCCCATCATGTCTTCTTCGGTAGCGGCAGCGCGGAATTGCATGCTGCTGGTGGCGAATTCCGTTTTAAATAAAGCGTAGCCTGTGCCACCGCCTGTTGTGGGACCTTGCATCCCAAGTGAGTAATAGCCGCCCAAAATGCCATAGTCCAGGTCAATGTAGTCAAGGCTGACAATTAAGGAAACACTGCTGATGCCGTCGCTGGTCATGTTGCAGGAAAATTCACGGTTGGAAAGGACTGCTTCGGAATTGGCGGGAACCATTAAGTCCATAACGGTTGGTTCGCATACGCGGTCAATGCCATTTACCAGAAATTCATAAGTCATGCCAACGGTTGCTTTGGATAAGCCTGTTGATAGGTTTACCTGAGATATTGTGGCCTTGGGGATTTTAACCATGGCGTTGGCAATGCCACTGCGTACAGGGAATGAAATGCCCGATTGCAGGCAGTCGCGTGAAAATGGGTCCGCTTCGCAGATATAGACGCGTGAATGGGCGTTCATCATGAACATGTTTGATAAACTGTTAAATAAAAATGAACGGGTGATGCGGTCGTTAAGACGTGTGCAACCAAAATTGCGGCAAATTACCATTGGGCGATTTGCAAACATTACGCCGGGGTGTTTTGTTACCTCTGCTTCGCGTTGCGCTGTGATGTTCTCGTCATAGTTTATGTCGTCGGCACGGACCATAAATTCACTTTCTGGGATAAAGTTTGGGTCGTCCGGATATGCATAGTAAGATTGCACAGGCGTTTCTGTGTAAATCGTTTGAAATTCTTCATAAACCATATCTTCTGCGTGGGCAGAAAATGCGCACAATACAGCGAAAATGCTGGCTAAACTAAGTCTTAACATGATGTTGCCTTTGGTTATCTTGTGTAAATCTTAGAACATTTTAGACAATTGTGTCAAAACAAAAATATTTTTATTGAAATTGGATGTCGCTTTGTTCTAAGTTATGGACGAATAATAAAAGAAAATAAAGGTGGAAAGTATGGTCGATATCATAATATCGGGCGAGTCTGGAAAGTTGCATGCAGTGTATCATCAGTCTAGTCAGCCAGAGGCGCCATTGGCGGTCGTTTTGTCAGGGAATCCTAAGCAAAAGTGTCACATGAATGATAGAGTGTCATACGCTATGTTCAGGGCCTTTATGGATATTGGTTTTTCTGTTGTAAGATTTAACTATCGCGGTGTCGGGGATTCCGAAGGGCATATTGGAACAACGGCGGATAATATGTTGGATATTGCAACTGTTATAGATTGGATTCAAAATCACAATGAAGACAGTACTAAAATTTGGCTGGCGGGAAATCAAATGGGGGCGTGGTATGTGTTGCAGGCAATGATGCGCAGACCAGAAGTCACGGGGTTCGCGTTGGTGTCGCCTGATTCCGCAGTGTCGGATTTTGCGTTCTTGTCACCCAGACCTAATCGAGGGTTGTTGTTGCAAGGGGCAATGGAATCAGATGAAGCGCGCGCGTTCGCGGCACATTTGACACAGGTGCTGAAAAAACAGGCGCAGATTGATTTGGAAACTATCAGGGTTAAGGGGGCAGATGCCACGTACAGTCAGCCCGCGGATTTGCGCCAAATGTATAATGATTTAAAGGCGTATGTCGGACGCGAAAACGAAGAAGATAAGTTGTTGTAAAAATGCAAAATAAAGAAAGATTCTTGGATGCAAATATTCCCGATGAAATGGCGGCAACAATCAGACCGCGGACGTTGGCGGATTTTATTGGGCATGAAAGTTTAAAACAAAATTTGTCGGTATTTGTGTCTGGGGCGCGCAGTCGTGGCGAAGCGATGGACCATGTGTTGTTGTATGGTCCCCCGGGGTTGGGAAAGACAACGTTGGCGCATATTGTGGCTAATGAATTGGGGACTAATTTCAGGGCGACGGCGGCACCTATGTTGACCAAACAGGGGGATTTGGCGGCTATTTTGACCGCGTTAGAGCCGATGGATGTCTTGTTTATTGATGAAATTCATCGTTTGCCAACCGCAATAGAAGAAGTTTTGTATTCCGCAATGGAAGACTTTAAACTGGATATAATGTTGGGTGAAGGTCCAAGTGCAAAAAGTGTGCGGATTGACCTGCCCCCGTTTACTTTGGTTGGGGCAACCACCAGGACAGGTTTGTTGTCAAATCCTTTGCGTGACAGGTTCGGCATTGATTTGCGTTTGACATTTTATTCCCCAGAATATTTGGCGCGGATTATTATGCGAAGTGCAAACATCTTGGGGATGCCAATTGATGCAGATGGTGCGTTGATGTTGGCGCAGTCTGCACGTGGTACGCCGCGTATTGCCAACAGGTTGTTGAAGCGTGCGCGTGACTTTGCAAGCGCGCTTAGACAAGAACAAATTACCGCGGATACAATTAAAACTACGTTGGTGCAATTACATATTGATGACAAAGGTTTAGATGAAATTGACCGCGAATATATGAATATGATTATTAAATTCTATGCCGGGGGACCGGTTGGGATTGAAAATCTGGCGGCGGCATTGTCAGAACCGTCGGATACAATCGAGGATGTGATAGAGCCTTATTTGATGCAACTGGGGTTCGTTCAGCGTACCCCACGTGGGCGCGTGATTACAGATGCGGGGTATAGGCATCTGGGGTTGGAAAAATAATGAAACAAATCGTGGATTTCTTGCAAATCGCAGAGAAGTTAGAGTGCGAATACAGATTAACGCGAATGTCTGATGGTCGCTGTCAGGCGGTGGCGTCGCATTCGTGGAATATGGCGTTGATGGCGTTGGTGATAAAGCCTTATCTGAAAAATCCAGTAAATATGGAGCGGGTTTATGAGTTGTGTTTGTTGCATGACCTGCCAGAGGCGATTGCGCACGATGTGCCATTGCACGAACAAACGCCAGACATTAAAAAGCAAAAATCAATCGATGAATGCGCGGCGATTAAATGTATCGTAGATATGTTGGACAGTGATGAAATGCGGGCGCGGTTCGATGAATATGATGCACGCCAAAGCACAGAGGCACGATTGGTTAAGGCACTTGATGTTATGGATACCGCGGTACAGCATCTGTGCACACAGGATTTGGCATATATAGGTTCGTATAAAAATAATTTTTATTGGAAAATGTTCTTTAGTGCGGATTTTGCGGGCTTTTTTGATTTTGAACCCGTGCTGCGACAACTGTTCGATGAAATACAGAAGCGTGTTGCAATGCGTTTGCAAAGTGAATTAAATTTGACGGTGGAGGATTTAATCAAATGAAAAAACATGTTTTTCCATTTACTGTGGCGTATGCCGATACCGATGCCGAAGGAATCGTTTATCATGCGCGATATTTGGAAATCGCAGAGCGCGCACGTATGAATTGGCTGCGGGGACATGTGGTCGTTGGTGATGATGTAGGGTTCGTTATAAAAGAACTGAATATTAAGTATATTCAACCGTTGAAAGCCGCAGATGATTTCTGTGTCGAAACACAAATGGTTGATGTTGGGGCGGCTGTTGTAAAAATAGAACAAAAGTTCGTGAAAGATGGGAATGAATATGCTATAATAAATCTTAAGGTTGCTTACTTGGGTGCGGATATGCGCCCGAAGAGAATACCAGAAGAGTTTATAAAAAATTTGTAAAATCAAAAGAGAAAGGAAAGGAATATGGAAAATAATTTTTCTTTGTTAAGCCTGTTTACAGGTGATGTGATGACGGTTTTTGTGTCGGTGATGCTGGTGGTGTTCAGCGTGATGTCTTGGGCGGTAATTATTGAAAAGTTTCGCCTGTGGAAAATGGTTAAGAAAAATCCTGTGAAGATTAAGCCAACGGATAATTTGGATGTTGTGGTGGAAAGACTGGTGCGTCCATTTGACAAGAATTTGTGGTTTTTGGCAATGGTTGCCTATATCTCGCCATTTATTGGTTTGTTTGGTACCGTGTGGGGGGTTATGGATTCCTTTGCGTCGATTGGCGTTAATCAATCGGTTAGTATCGGTGTTATCGCACCAGGGTTGGCGGTTGCGTTGGGGACGACTGCGTTGGGATTGATTGCAGCCGTGCCAGCGGCGATTGCACACCAATATTTTGCAAAACGTGCAGATGATTTGTACGACAGATTAGATGATGCAAAGCGTGAATTAAAAAGTAAAAAATAAAGGGTTAATTATGAAACGTATTCGGCGCAGACAGGCAGATGCGGGTATTCAATTGACGCCTATGATTGACGTTATGACGGTGTTGTTGGCGGTGTTTATGGTGACAACGCCTATGATGACAACCGGAATTGATTTGGAATTGCCACGCGCAGGTGCATCTGCGATGACAGGAAATGACCATGCAATTCAAATTAGTGTTGACGCCAATGGCAGATACTTTTTATCGGAAATGGAATTGCCGCGTGACGAAATTGTAAAACGTGCGGTGGCAATGCGTGGGGAAAACCCTGCACTGACGATAATGATAAGTGGGGATACGCATACTGATTATGGTGCGGTTATGTCTATGATGGGCAAGTTAAAAGATGCGGGTTTCCAAAAGGTTGGATTAAGGACTCAGCCGGAGTAATATTAAATGACTAAGTGGTGGCGACGCTTTACATCGGAAAATTTGCTGATGTCGATTGGGGGACATTTGGCGTTGGTGGCGATAATGATTACTTCATTCGCGGTGGTTGTTAATCGTGCAAAGTTGGTCGCGCCAGATAGAATTCAAATTATGGAAATTGATTTGAACGAAGTTGTGGTTTCTGGGGATGAAACAAAACTTTATAACGTTGGCGAAGTTGTAGAAGCAAAACCAGAAGAGCCTACGCCCGCGCCTGTGGCGCAGCCGGACCCAGAACCAAAACCAGCCGAGGAAGAACCAGAAGAAATTGAAATAGAAACACCTACGCTGGTTGAAGAAAAAAAGATAGAACCAGAACCGGAAAAAGAACCAGAAGTTGTTGAAGAACCTGTAAAGGAAGATGTAAAGAAAGCGGAAGTGAAAGACGAAAGTTCTAAGCCGGTGGAACCAGTACAAGCACCAAAAAAGAAAAAAGTGGTGCGCGTTAATCGAGAGGTTTTGTCGTTGGATAGAACGCTGACGGTGTCTGTGGTTGATGCGTTGCGTGTGGCAATGACACGGTGTTGGGTGATTGACAGCAAACGGGCAGATATATCGGATATTCGTGCAGTGGCGCATTTGACAATGCGTAAAAATGGCACAGTGCGTGATGTATGGTTCGAATCCGCAAAGCGTGCGGAAACAGACCCTGCGTTTGCGTATGTGTTGGATACTATCAAGGCGGCAATCAATACGTGTCAGCCGTTTAGAATGCTGCCGGTGAATGAATTTAGCAAATGGGAAAAAATTCAATTAACTTTCTATCCAACGCAGGGTAAAGTTATGTAGCGTGGGAGCCTGCGGGAGAGAGAATAAAACCAAAGGCATTTACATGAATATGAAAGATTTTTATTCGGAAAATTGGTATCAGGCAACAGAAAAATTCTATAAAAACGCCGCGCAGTTTGGCGATGTGCGGTGGTGTGTCGCAGATAATCATAAGTTCGATATACCCTATGTTTTGATTGGAAGCGGACCAGAAAAAGTCGTGGTTAATTCAGGGGTTCATGGTATCGAAGGATATTTCGGCAGTGCCGCACAAAACTTGTTCCTGCGGTCTTTCGCCGGAAAGATGTCGCCAGAATTGTTGAAAAAATATACTTTTGTGTTAATTCACGTGATTAATGGTTGGGGAATGCAAAATCGTATGCGTGAAGTAATTGATAAAGAGCGTGGCGGGCTGGTCGATTTAAACAGAAATTTTGGGGTTGATTTTAGTCGCCCTGATGCGTTGCCGCAAAACAAAAAGTATGCGGTGGCGCATGATTTGTTGCTGTCACAGCCGGATAAGGTCGAAAAGAAAAAAGCACTGAAAGATTTTAGGGCGCGACATCTGAAAGATGGCGTGTGGGACGCGATTAGTTATGGGCAGTACACCCATCCGTATGGATTGTTTTATGGTGGTGCCGCGCCAATGACGGAAAATAAAATGACATTGCGAATTTATGACGAGGTTATGCAAGATGCAAAGTCATTGATGTCGATTGGAATGCATACGGGGCTGGGGCGATTTGACAGAAAGCGTGGTCAGGTGACGTCGCAATTGTTGGTGTCGCATCCAAGAAATCATAAAAATGTAAAATTCTTTGATGATGTTTTTTGGGGAACGAAAATTGTGCCGGATAACAAGGCGGTTAATGGACCGACATTGTTGGGGGATTTGGTTGATTGCCTGGAGGTTAGATATGGAAAGCCTGATTTGCCGGTTTATACTGCGGATTTTGAAATAGGTACAGGGGAATTTCCAATTATGTCGCCGATATATAAAAGAATGGATATGGGTGACGCAAGGTATGATTTGCTGAATTATGGTAAAATAAATTCAGAAACTTGGTCGAATTTGACGGAGAGTTGGTATCCGTCAGATGAAAAATGGAAAAGAGCAGCGTTGGAAAAAGCCTTTCTGCTGTACGTCGGGATGATGTACCATTTCAATGTATCTGTTTCAAAAGAAAAATAAGACATGCGCCCGTGGGCGCATGTTGCAGATGGTCATATAAGCCGGATTCTGTACTGCCAGAGATGCAGTATGTTTCGCATACCACGTCACGGTAGTGGACATGATTAATCTGCGTACTATATTGCTATGGCACGTCAAGCCTTCTACCCGCCACCGATGTGGGGCACATATAGGTGGCCTATTTGAAGTTGCTGCGCGTAGAGATTGCCCGTTTCACTCGAATTTAATCGTTTACGTCACTGTTGCTCTTATCGTCAGGTCGCCCTGCCCGGTATATTAGCCGGTACGCCGCCCCATGCAGTCCGGACTTTCCTCTGATAAATAATCAGCCATGTCCCGCCCATCTTGCATGTGCGATAGTAGCATGAAATTATGATTTTTCAAACAAAAAATCCCACGGTTCGTGGGATTAGTGTTTCTTAGGGCTGACCATTCAGGGCGCGTAACATTTTCATAACCATTGTCCTGTGTTCGTCGCTTTGTAATTTCCAATACAGGTTTATCAATTGCAATGTTTCCGCCTTGCTTAGGGGGTCTTCGGTTGGTTGTTGGTCTCTGACACGGTAACGTTGGGGGCGACCACTGCGGGTTTCGGGTTCAACATAGCCGGGCAAGCCCATAAAGAAAAATGACATCGGGGTGTCCAGTGCAGAACTTAGTTCGAAAAGCCGCGATGCGGATATGCGATTAAATGCGGTTTCGTACTTTTGGATTTGTTGAAATGTAACACCGCATTTCTCGGCAAGGTCTTTTTGAGACATGCCCAGCATTACACGGCGTAACTGTACACGTTGACCAATGTGTTCGTCTATTGCATTAGGATTGGTTGCTTTGTCGTTCATAGTGTTCGTTCCCTTCCAATACGTGTGATGTATTTCCTAGTACTTGTTATACAATTTTTCTTTTGCTTTTGCAATTAAAAAAGGGTTATGATTGGGTGAATTTTAAACTATCAAAGGGGAAAAAATGAAAAAACCGTTAGTGTTATGTATTATGGATGGAGTTGGAATAAATCCAAATGTGGATTACAATGCTGTGGCACAGGCAAAAATGCCGTTCTTTGAAGGGTTGATGAAAAAATATCCGCATGCCAAACTAGATGCCAGTGGTGTGGCGGTCGGTTTGCCAGATGGAACAATGGGTAATTCAGAAGTTGGACATATTACAATGGGGGCTGGGCGTGTGGTTAATCAATTCCTGAGACGGTTCCAAATAGAAGACTGGAATAAAAACAAGGCGTTGAATGATTTTATTGCAGATGTTCGTCGGGATGGCGGGATTGTTCATGTCGCGGGATTGATATCTGATGGGCGCGTGCATTCGAATCTGGCGGATGTTTTGGTTATTGTGCGCCGGGTTGTTGCGGCGGGGCTGCGTGTGTGTATTCACTTTATCGCCGATGGACGCGATACCCTGCCCCAGTCTGCGCCGGCGTACATTGAATTTATCAAGACACAACTGGCAGATGCGTTTGATAAAAATCAGGTGTTTTTTGGAACTTTGTCTGGGCGGTACTATGCAATGGACCGAAATAATAATGTGGACCGGACGGAATTGGCGTTTAATGCAATTGCGTGTGCAAAATCAGAACTGCGCGCGCCAAGTATTGATGCGGCGTTGGCGGATGCATATGCGCGCGGTGAAACAGATGAATTTATTCAGCCAACGGTTATAGATGGCGATGTGCCGATTACAAAAAATGATGGGTTTTTGTTCGGCAATTATCGCAGTGACCGCGCACGGCAGATTATGCGGGCGATTTTAACAACCGGTGCGCATGTGTTGTGCTTTTCGCAGTATGGCGAAGGGTTAAACGAAGTTTGCCCGGCGTTGCTGCCTGATGAAGAAGTTAAAAATACGCTGGGGGATGTGTTGGCGGAAAAAGGGTTAAGCCAATTGCGTATCGCAGAGACTGAAAAATATAACCACGTGACTTATTTCTTTGATGCGGAAAGAAATGTCGATTTCCCCGGGGGTGAAAAAATTTTGATTGCTTCGCCAGATGTAGCAACTTTTGACATGAAACCAGAAATGTCAGCGATAGAGGTAACAGATGCTTTGCTGCCGCGTTTGGGTGATTTTGATGTGATAATCTTGAATTGGGCGAATGGTGATATGGTTGGACATACCGGAAATATGGGGGCGGCAGTTCAGGCGATGGAAACCTTGGATGCGCAGTTGGCGCGCTTGGTGCCGGCGGTGCTGGAATTGGGTGGAACAATTTTAATTACCGCAGACCATGGAAATGCCGAGAAAATGTGGGATGGGAAAAATAATTTGCCGTGGACAGCACATACCACAAATCCGGTGAATTTGATTGTTGTATCTGATACAGTGCGGCATGTCAAAGATGGCGGGTTGTCTGATATTGCGCCGACGATGTTGAAATTGTTGGGGGTTGATGTGCCTGCGCAAATGACCGGTCAGTCGTTGGTGTGAATTGTTTGATATTTCTGTGACGCCCCCTCTGTCTGAGGGGGTATTTGTCAAACCTGGGGTGAAAAGTTAGGTGGTTGAGATAAAAAACCTTTTTGAAAAAAGCAAATGGAAAATTTCTGTCAAATAAAAAAATAGTTGTTGAATGGGGATTTTTTGCTTGTGCAAATGTGGGGGTTTTTTCTATGATATGGGTGTATAGAGAAAAAGAAGTGGGAAGAATGTCTAGATTTCTGCGCTTTTGCGCCTTTTTATCCGTTTTGTTTTTTAGTGCTAATGCGATGGCTGCGGGGTATTTATGTCCGACATATCGTAAGTACACATCGTGTAACGCCGGTTATTATTTAAATGGAACTGGTGTTGGTAATGCCTGTAAACCGTGTCAGGCGGGTACGTATCAGCCCAGTAATGGCAGCACCGCAACGTCGTGTACCAAGTGTGCGGTTGGTTCGTATAATACAGGTTCCGGAAATACCGCGTGTTTGCCGTGTACAAACGGTTATACCAATACCACGGCTGGTTCATCAAGTTGTGGTACTAAGTGCGCGAATAATGATGGTAATGTAATTTCATGGATTGGGGAATGGGTTGCCGCCAACAATACGGC
>JBGUTP010000028.1:0-26178 GCA_045133095.1 Candidatus Enterousia sp. | reverse complement strand
TACCATTTACAGTCAACTTAGTGTAACCACTGTTACAGGTATAAGACCGTCCGTCGCTGCTGATGGTTGAATTTTTTGGTGCTAATTTACAGGTGCTGCTGCAACTGGTTGGTTTGCCATAATAACCACTTTTACAACGATAGTAACTACTGCCGGATTGCAGGGAACATGGGCCGGTTCTGTACTGCTCGCCATGGTCATAAATCATATAATAACTTTCTACATATTCGACCGTGCCATTCGAACATGCTTTTACTACCTCTACGGAACCGTCGTTTTGGATAGTACCCTTGGTACGCCAGTCTTCGCAGACTGTGGATTGGGTATTACACGACCAATCGAAATATTTATAACCGTTGGCAACAGGTGAATTTCCCTTATCCATACTGAACGCTTCACACAAATCATCTGCTTTATCAAACGTTCCCCCTTCTCCCTCATCACCGCCGGCGAATGCGCCCGTTGTAATACAAATTCCACAAACTAAAAACAGTAATTTTTTCCAAGTCTTCTGCATGTTTTACGCCTCTCCTGCTATGCCTAAAAAAAACGGTGGTTTTTTTACGACTATTTTCTCAGGTTCATTTTGCCACGTTTTTAGTCTTTTGGTCAAGTCAAATTCTGCGTAATTTTAACCACCGTTTTTTTTGGTGGTTTGAAAGGGGGAATCAGTATGTCAAAGAAGTTGTTGGGTTTACTTTGTATCTTGGGTTGTGTCGTGGCACCATTCGGCGCATTCGCCGGCGGTGATGAAGAAGGTTTTTTTAGTGACCCTGCTTTATTATGCGAAGCTTTTACCAGTGCATCATCGCCAGCAGAAAACGGTTATACAATGTTCGATTGGACGTGTCATACCCATTCCGATGTCTGTCAAGAATATCGCGATATGGATATACAACTTGACGACGGCGGTGCGTATGTCACGACATGCGCAAATGGTACGGTCGAACAACTTGAAAGATATGGCATGATATACGAGCATGGGCAAATGAACGTTGCCGGTCCGTGTTCCATGAATTACTGGGGTGTAACCTATCGTTGTAAAAGAGGTTATTATGGCAAGCCAACCAGTTGCAGCAGCACCTGTAAATTAGCACCAAAAAATTCAACCATCAGCAGCGACGGACGGTCTTATACCTGTAACAGTGGTTACACTAAGTTGACTGTAAATGGTACCGCCAGTTGCTGTGCCACGTCGTGGACGACTTTATCCAGAAACTACAAATATCGCGCATGCTGGCCCGAAGGACAAACAACATCGGTCGGATTATATACTTGTAACGAGGCTCAATCCTATTATGCTACCAACAATTTTAACCCGGCAAGCGTTACGTGTACATGGAATAATTCTACTAACAAGGCGTCGAGTTGTTCGGGGTGTAAAAAATGCACCACTGGCACCAGTTATGGCACCACCAACAGCACTTATGGCACCCAGCCCATATACACAATAACAAAAAGCACATCAACACATTCGTTGTATGGTACCTATATTTCCGCATGCGGTCAGACAACGTCTGGTTATCGTTGTGGCGAAGGGTGGTATGGGTCAAACGTGACCGCAACATCAGGGTGTACCAAATGTGCCAAAACCAACGAAACCGGCTTGACAACGGTAAGCGGCAGCACAGCCACCAATCCTGCGGGGACTTTCGGTACGTCTGCGGCGGGCGCAACGGCAAAAACCCAGTGTTACGCCAGCAGTGGTTATAACGAAGGCGATATAGACCCTTTGGTCTTTAATGATGGAACGGGGAACTTCTTTTGGACTGTTGATAATGGCGACGGTTCGTATTCTTCATATGCTTGTTACTATACTAATTAATAATCTTCCCCCTGTCATACATTCCTTATTAAATTCTCACCGCCCGTGCGGACATAACAACCCAAAAACACAGATTGAAACTTTTTTTATCTTTTCATTTATGATATAATCCAAAGAAAATGAACAGGTTTGCCACAAGTTTTTTAATATTATTATTGTGTGCGCCAACGGCTTTTGCGGCATCGGGCGGTGCTTCGCGTGTTGTGTCGTCTGTATCGTCTGGGGTACCCGGGGCGAACGCGTCGTCACGTGCCGCCGGTGACGCCACCGCGGGGCGTGAAGTGTCACGTGTCACGCCTGCTGTACCCACTGTGGCCAACAGGGCGGACCCCATCGCCGCCACGGCGGTTCGTTCGACTGTGTCGCGCGTGTTTGCGGGTAATTCCGACACGTCTGCGCCTGGGGTGTCTGTGCGGGTTGTTTCTGACCGTGCTGCCCCAATTGTGCGTGCGGTGTCGTCTGGGCGTACTGCGCGTTTGCCGACTGTTGCCCCCGCGGTTATGTCGCGCGATGTGTCTGTGTCTTTACGTCCGTCGCGTGTTCGTGCCGCCACAGGGGACCAGGCAGCTCCCACCACGGAAACTGTGACAGATGCGACATTAAAAATGGAAGAAACGGCGACCCTTAATCGTTCTTGTCAGGCACAGTATAACGAATGTATGGATCAGTTTTGTAACGTTGTAAACGCCAATCAGGGACGTTGTTCATGTTCGGCGAATTTGGCTAATTATGAAAAATCAGAATCTGCAGTTAAAGAGGCGAACACCCAATTGAACGAAGTTGCCCAGCGTATTCGCTATGTTGGTTTGTCGGCGGATGAAATACGCGCCATCATGAACGAGACCGAGGCAGAAGCCGTCCTTTCCGGCAGCAAGGACACATCTGATTCGCGTGATATGTTGGCGGAAATCGAAGATTTAATCAGCGACCCTGTTTCATCGACGTCTTATTCGTCGGATACATACAGTGGTTTTGACCTGGATTTGGATTTTTCGTCTGAATCTGCGGATTTGTTCAGTTTGGATTTCTTAAACACGGACAGTGTGTCGGGCTTTTCAAATCTTCGTGGCGCTGAATTATACAAGGCGGCAAAAAACCGCTGCAAATCGATATTGACACGCTGCAAGGAAGCGGGTGCGACATCTAATCAGATAACCGGCAATTATGACTTGGCAATTGACCGCGACTGTGTTGCGTATGAACAAGGGCTGGTAAAAATGAATGACGCCTTGTTGGCAAACGTGCGCAGTGCGAATTTAATGCTGCAAAAGGCACGTCTGGCGGTACGCCAAAACAAAAATATGTACGATGCCAAGGGCTGTATCGGGGCGTTGGAAACGTGTATGACGGACGAAATGGTGTGTGGCGCGGACTATTTCAAGTGTGTTGACCCGACTAAAAGATATATCGACGAAAATGGCAATGTTGTCCTGGGGCAAAAGATTTCTAATATTCAAAAGTTTATGGCAGGTTATAACAATGCCATCATTGATGCGGATTTCTTGTCTAATGCCTATGGCGCGCAACAGGTGTCTGATGATGCGTGCGGCAAAGATGAAACCGGCATTGGTGGTAATGACGCGTCGTGTGTCGTAAAGTACTTGCTTCAGAAAATTGGAACAAAGCAAAAGGTCACCGACGAAGGGTTATGTCGTGCGGTTCTGGATAAGTGTCAAGAATACACCTATGATTCAAATGAAAATTATCGACCATTTAATGACATTGTCGTAAATTATGTTCAGCGTGCGCTGGTAAACATTCGTGCCGCCCAACGCCGGGTTGTCGCAGACTATGCCGCGGGCTGTATGCTAAGCATTGCCGAATGCTATAATCAGCAGGTGTCCCAGGTTAATTCGTGGGTGTCGAACGCCAGTGTTGACAGCGTTCGCAGTGTAATGCGTGGTGCGTGTCGCAATGTTGCGCTGACGTGCGCCTATGCGATATTTGACGGCGATGAAAACAGTTGTTCCAGTGCCGACAAGTGCATAGAGAATATTTCCCAGATGTTCTATCAGTCATTATTGTGTCCGGATAATTCGGTATATCAGACGACGGCGTCTTCTACCTTTGGTAATGGCACAGATTATGTAAACGCGCGTTGCAAGTGTATCGACGATTATGAACCGTTTGGCAGTCTGTGTGTTGCAAAATGTCCATCCGACAGTACGCGCGCCCCATCGGGTGCCTGTACATGCAACACCGGTTATACGATGAAAAATGGACAGTGTGTGATATCAGAGACACAATGATTTTGTGTTAGTTTTGTTGCGTGTGGTGCAATCGGCGTTTATTGTTATTGAAAAGTCTATTTTTTCCCTTTCCAAAGCCTGTGTTTTATGTTAAAATAAATTAAAAAATATGGAGTCAGGGAATGTCTTTTCTGAAAAATACAGTAAGTTTAATTGCAATTTTTAGTGTTGTTCCTGCGGCATACGCGGCAACTGCGCGCCCCAGTGTTCTGGGCAATGCGTCTGCGCGTCGCATGCCAACGATGACGGCATATATTACTGGTGCGACCGGCTCGTCAACTGTTGCGGGCAACACGACATCATCGACATTACTGGCTAATGCGGAATGTATTGATGCTTATACCGCTTGTATCAAGGGCGGTGAAGCGTGTGGTACAAACTTCGAAGAATGCACAACCAAGGTTTTGTTCCATGCCAAAATGCCACAATGCCTGTCCACCCTGGCCCAATGTTCATCGGCGGGCGTGAACAGTTTGTTTGGTATATCGACTGTTTCTGCGCTGTCGAATGTTGCGACCAAGAACGCCTATGGTGAAATTACTGATTATACATACCCAACAGACGGCAGTGTCCTGGGTCAGATGATATCTGCGGCGGCAATTGAAAATATGTACGACACATCGTCTTGTGTTCGTCGCTATACATCATGTCTGCGCAAAGACAGTGTTTGTGGTGCGGACTTTGAATTGTGTACAACCAATACGGAATTTAAAAAGCAGGCTGTATTTTGTGATTCAACATTGGCGCGTTGTGCATCCGAAGGTAAACAGGAATTGTTTGGCAACGCCGGTGCAACATCGTCAACTGTACCATCTGCGTCCAGTCGCATTGGCGAAATGATTGCCGAAGGTGCATCTTTGGCGGCGGTAAACGCGGTGTCCACATGCTACAAGGTTGTTGACCAATGTATGTTAAACGCATGTTCCGCCAATCCATATAAATGTTATGAAAATGCAACCCAAGGCACGGTGGATTTAGTCACGGCAATCAACACAGGAACCGAAGTCACCACAACCACAGATGTTACAGAGGTAATCAGTCGTTCTGGTATTTCTTCCTATATCAAAAATTCATGCCTTGACACTGTTGGTTCAAACAAATATTGCTATGCGACCTTTATTGGCGAAGGGCAAATGCCAACTGCGTCTCAGTTGCGTGACGAAGACAATCAAGAAGAAATCTATGACCTGGCATATTCTGCCCGCATGAATTCCGGTATGAAGGCAAAAATTGCCGAACTGGTTGACAAGTTTGACACCAAGGCCAAGGAAAAATGCGTTGAAACAATCAGAACATGTGCAATGCGCACGTGCGGTTCTGGTTCTGGTGCCGCCTGTTATTCCCAGGTTTTTGGCGCCAAGGACAAATCAATCAACAACGATTATACCCGCGACGAAATCAGAACGGGCTGTGCGGCGATTGTTAATACGGACCCAAATTGTAAATACGCGGCACAGAATCCAACGGCAACTGGCACATATACTTATACCTATATCAATGGCGAAGCGTTCGACACGTTGTTCCCAGAATATGACGACGGTGCCGAAAATGACCCAATTGGCGTAATTTCATCGCTGAACGCGTCCCTGGCAACTAACTACAGTGATGCTGCAATCGCTCAGATGAAAAAGCGTTGTCAGTCCATTGCAACATCGTGTGTTAAGTCTATGTGTGGCAACGATTATGTAAATTGCTATCGTAACCGTACGGACATCTATTCGTCCTTGACCAATTCTGGCGATACGGCGTTTGATAAGTCCATGAACAAGGTTGGTGGCGTTTTGGATTATACAATTGTGTTGGGGCTGTGTGTTGACACGGTTAAAAACGCAGATGTATGTTCCGAACACTTGGCGATTGAGACTAATAAACTGAAGATTGCGAACAAAAGTGATGCTGGTTCATGGGGAACAGGTTCTGTTCGTTCTGACTGGATTGATGCCGGTGGCACATCCCACATGGAATTGGAAACAGAAACAGTCCAGGCATATGACGAATATGGCAACAAACTGTGTGAAAACGCCAAGGGTGAACAGGGTATCTGTGACACGGTTGATTCTACGGGTGCCATTTATGACAAACCTGTAACAATTGCTTATTCGACCTATGTTGAATCTCAGGCGGCAAGCACATTGTTCAAAGACCTGATTTATGACCTGGAAATCGAAGCCCAGGCAAAGTACAACGCCAAATTGACCAAGCAACAGAATATGTGTCTGTCTGGCAACAGTATTGGCGGCGTTATGGGCAACAAAGACCTGGGGTCAACATATTTATGGGTTAAACTGAAATCGAACAAGGTTCCTGCGAACTATGCGGTGTCCGGTCTGAAAACGAATCAGTTCGTGGCAAGTAACGACCTGTACGGTTCATTCTGCCGCATTCGCGTGGCATTGACATCGATGGACCCATATATTAATTCTGAACTGCAAAAAGGCGCAGATTGGTCAACGGCATACTTTGCGGCGGGTGACCCTGTGACATGTGGTTCATGGATACCGTATGACAAACTGGAAATCCTGGCGAACAAGGCAGGTGAAGATGCCCGCGCGGACAAGAAAGCGTCTCAACCAAAAATCAAGGGTTGGATGACTGCGCTTGGTGTATTGGGTGGCGGTACCGGTGGTGCATATCTGGGCAAGGGAATTGCAGACGGTTCTGTCTTTGGCGGCTTAACCGGGAAAAAGAACACCACCAAGAACCTGACTAATGAAAATTGTCAAAAGCATTATAATGGTTATACTGCTGCGGTTGCAAGTCGGAATAAGCAACTTGTGACACGTTATGTAAATGACCTGGTTGACCTGGTACTAGATAATAAAGGTGAAATTGGCGAAACGTTAACAAAATTGGGCGAATACAATTCTGCATTGGACAATGCTGGTATAAAGTACACAGATATTTCGGCAAATTGTACTGACGAAGAACGTGCACTGTTTGCTTTCGAGACATGGCGTAGTAAAGGTGGTAAAAACATTGACAACACATTCACCTGGACTTCAGATAATAAAGCGAGTTATCTAAATCTGCAAAATTTGTGTAACAGTAACGATAACAGTAACAGTAATGCTTGTGGCAAAGGTAATACAATATATTATGAGACAATGAGTGCGTATAACAGTTGTGTACACAAAACTAATGCTACTTCGCAGTCAACTGTCGCAGAAAATAAGTATCTGTCCGCGAAAGGTGAATTGGATACGGCTATGACGACACTGTTCGGAAAATGTAAAGAACTTGTTAATGAAAAGGACAACAAGGGCAGCAAGATTGGTGCCGGTGTTGGCGCGGCGGTCGGCGCAATTGGTGGTGGTATCTTGGCGTGGCAAATTGTTGACAGTATCCAAGATGCCGAATTGGATTCCGCCCAGCGTGCCGCGATTCAAGAATTCATGGACAACGTTGGTTCGAAAATACAGTGTGTAATCGGTGGTGAAGTAATCGGTACATACGGTGAAACAATCCAAACCAGCATGGAATAACAAATCCCCCCAACCGGGGGATTTTTTTTGGTGAACCCAGGTCATGCATTCCTTACTAAATTCTCACCGCCGTACACCACGAAGTTTTAACAAAGTGGTGTCATCCCGCGGCTTGACCGCGGGACCCAGGTCATGTAATCAACTTATAATTCTCACCGCCCGGGCGGGGAGTGTCGTCCGCCAAGGACGACGAGGGGTGGCTGTATATTTTCTTCTTCTTTTGTCATCCCGTGGCTTGACCACGGGATCCAGGTTTGGCAAATAAAACAACTGAATTCTTATAAGAAATTATTTAAATCAGCACACACGACCTGGTTCCTGTGGTCAAGCCACAGGATGACATAATTTTTATTCCAAAAATTATGTCTATTTTTTGTTTTTAACGAAAAAACTTCCCTTCATTGCAGGGCAGGATGGTCTTTAAAAAATAAATATGTCATCCTGGCGCATAACTTACGCACCCAGGTCATGTAATCAACTTTAAATTCTCACCGTCCGCGATAAATTTACATATTGTTTTCAGTAATTTTCCGCTTGCGTGCGATTCGTCATTTGTTCTATGATAACAACGGAAGGAAAGGAAACATGCGTTACATTACAATATCGATGTTATCGGTTTTGATGGCATTACCCACCGTCGCAATGGCGCGGATGCCTGTTGTAAACCTGTCGTCTGGGGGGATTTCTGCGCGTTCTGCATTTGGCGAAGACACCGCGTCCAAGGTCGCGCGTGCCGACACATCCAAGGTTGCATCAAACGCCACCACGCGTACGCGCACGGTCAAGGCGCGCCCAACGGTTGCTAAAACATCTGCCCCGGTTGACGCGGGTGGGCGAATCGTCGCGGCAAATACCGATGTCTTATCACCACGTCGCCCCAGTGCGGATTTATGGGCGCACGGTGGCGCACGTCAATCTGATACTGCGTTGCGCATGCCAAGCCCGGCTGAATTTTCCGTAATTCGCAGTGATTCCTTGCTGCCCGAAGAAAGCCTTGATAATGCGCCTGCGGTTGCATCCCGCGCGGAAGCACCTGTGACCAAGTCTGTGGCGCGTGATTCTGATGCAGAATTGGCATCGCTTGATGCGCAAATTGCCCGTCTTCAGGAAATGCAACGTCGCGCCGAACAAAGTGTGCGTGCAACCGCGCCACGTGTGATTGCACCCACTGTGGATGCGGCACCGGTAACGGTTGCGGCGGCGGACCCTGTGCCGGCGGTGAATTCAGAATCTGACGGTGGTGTATCTCTTCGTCGTTTGGTTGTGCCAATGGCGGATGAAGATGTTGTTTTTCGTGCGGTTGAAAAAAATAAATCGCCACGCATTGCGTCGGTTCGTGACGACATGACCAAGATGAACCCGTCCGAACTGCGCAAGGCGTTCAGAAAAACATTCCTGTCGGAAAACAAGCATTTATCAACTTATTCAATTGATTCCCGCTTTGACGAGGTCAGCGACATGTCATCCAGTATCGAAGGCTTTACCGCCGCGCGTGACATTTCCGAAGGTTCTGGCATTCGTCCACTGGAAATCAAGATAAAGTTTCGTGATGAAGATTCGGCATTGTCGCGTGAAAACTATACATTGTTGACCGAATATGCCGGCATTGTTGTAAACAAGCCTACACGCGCCATTCAGGTCGCAATACCACAATATATGACACAAAATTCATCAGAGCGTAAATTGGCGGCGCGTCGCCTGGCAATAGTAGAGCAGGTCTTGACAGACAACGGTGTATCGCAACAGCGCATTGTTCCTGTCTTGTCCCAACGCCAAGAACAAGGATTTGTTTTGCGTATTATTTCCAGCGACCAATACGAAAGTTTAACACAGCAATCGCGCGATATCTTTGGTGACACTGTGGGTAAAAAGACTTATAAAAGTATGTCGTGGTAAAGTTTTTAAAATCAATTTTGGTGTTTCTGTTTCCGCCGGCGTGTCCTGTTTGTGATACGCCGGTGTCTGTACATGGTCAATTGTGTGCCAAATGTTGGTCTGAAATGAATTGGATAAGTTCACCATACTGTGCGCGTTGTGGCTATCCGTTTCCTGCAGACCTTGACCTGGGTGGTGTTCCATTGTGTCCGGTATGTGCCGCGGGGCGTTGTGAATTGGACTGGATACGTTCTGCATGTGTTTATGATGACGCATCGCGTGCGGTTATGTTGCCGTTTAAGCATGGTGGCAAAATTCGCTATTCCTTGTTTATGTCGCATGCGATGATATGGGCATTGCGTGATTTAGATATGGATGTTGATGTTGTGATGCCGGTCCCTTTGGCACGGCGCAGACTGTTTCACCGTGGTTACAACCAGGCCACCTTGCTGGCACGTCCGATTGCGCGTGCGTTGGGTGTTGAAATTGACTATGACAGTGTTGGTCGTCATTATCGACCGAATATGGGGCATAAGACATCGCGTGAACGTGCGCAAAATATTCATGGTGTTTTCTTTGTTAAAAATCCCGATAAAATTCGTGGACGTAAAATATTATTGATAGATGACGTCATGACAACTGGCGCAACTTTTTCGGAATTGCGTCGTGTGCTAATTGCATCTGGGGCAAAGGCGGTTTATGGTGTGACCTTTTGTCGTGTTGTCCACGCGATTTAGTTTATATGATGGTTATTATTTTTTCGTCCAATCATCATCTGCATTTGAAAAGTCGCCTCTTGCATAATAAGTTTACTTGAACACATTGCAAAAAGCCTGATAACTAATTCTTCGTCCGGCGAATACATTGTGCGCCCAACCGGGATATAAAAGTCTGCGATTTCTATATCGTTTAAGGTAATGCTGTAATTTACAAAAGGCTTCATATCATTGCTAATCAGCGGCAGTGCATCTAAAATTAATATCGCATCGCTGGCAATATCCCTGATGATATAAGAACGCATATTTCCTGTTTCGTCTGAATTAGTACTGACGGTATTTGTCATAATCATATTGCGTACAAATTCTTGCAAGCCTTTGTCTTGTATAATATTAGGCATATCAAAATCCCTGGTTGTTATTGTAAATAAAACTAGCACAATAAAACAGTTTGTCAACCTTCAAAGATGTTTTATTGATTCCCAAGTGAAATTTTCCTAAATCTATTGTTGCCTTGTACGAATATCAGGATGATTCTGAAATAAATGTTGCGGGTCGCATAGTTGCGCTGTATGGCGCGGACGGTACGGTTTCTGAAACGCTGCCTGTGGATTTAAAGGGCATTGATATGTCGTCATGGACACCAAAGTTGCATAAAAAATAACATCCCGCCGAACGGCGGGTTTTTCATGAATACATACCCATAGCCAAAGCGGTCAAAAAATCGCATAATAAACACACAGACAACGCACGAAAAAAAAACAGGACTTGCTGCAACAGGCCCGAACCCACATCCCTAACGTTGCTTTGTTTGTAAAAAACATCGGCTGCCTGGTCGATGTTTTATTTTCTATCACATGGATATTTTCGCATTAAACTTTGCACCGCCAGTGGGAAATCGCTTGCCTTTGCCAGATACGAACCACTGACCAGCATATCTGCGCCCGCCTGCCAGCATAATTGTGCGGTTTCTGGGTTTATTCCACCATCGACAGATATTGCAAAAGTGTATCCGTATTTTTTTCGTGCCGCCGCCAAAAGAGATATTTTGTTTAACACACTTGGATTAAATTTCTGACCTGATGCGCCGGGGTTTACCGCCATAATCATAATTTCATCAACTTCGCGCAAGACTTTTTTAATTACTAAAACCGAAGAGTCGGGGTTTAACGCAACCCCTGCACGTTTTCCAGTTGCGCGAACTGCGCGCAGTGCCGCCCGCAACCCTGACGTATTAGTTGACATTATAACCGTGTCTGCGCCTGCGTTCACCGCCGCCGCCGCCCATACGGTTGGGCTTTCGGTCATCAGATGAACGTGCAAGTGCGCATCAGTATGTGCGCGAATTTGTTCCAATTCTTCAATGCTGCCACTGATTCGGTCCACATACAGTCCGTCCATAATATCGACATGAATCATCGATATACCGCCCGCGCGGAACAAAGAATACGTATCCTGGCGGCGCATATTGAATGCCAGTGTGCTTGGCATAATCGGGATGTTTTTTTGTTGTTTTTTTGGTTTCTTTTTGAAAATTCGTCTGAACCAATTGGCGCGATTTGCCCATCTGTCGTGACGTGCGATATAGTTCTGACATCTTTCTGATTCGCCTGCCCAAACAAAATCTGCCAATGCCTGTACAACTGCATCAGTGCTTTTGATTTCGGTTACGACGGCAAAAGCGTTTTCGATAAAATCTCTTAATCCTTCGATATTTGCGCCGCCACCACCAATAATTATTTTTGTTGGTCTGTACTTTGTAAAAGGTTTGGCGCATTCGTCTTTTATCTTTGCGATTATTTCAAGTAATACAGGCAACACAACTTCGTTGACGTCGCTGCAAGAAAAACTGTACGCGCGGTCTGCGGGTGCGAATCGGTCCATAGACTTTTGTATCATTGACGCAACGGCGCGCTTAATTCTTTCGGCGGATTCAAAATCCAATCCGAACTTTTTCATTATCTGATGTGTGATATCGGTGCCGCCCAATGCTATTTTAGTATGCCAAACCGGTCCCCGGTCCGTCCAAATAGATGCGCTGGTAAACTGTGCGCCAAAGTCAATAAACATAATGGTTTGACCTTTTTCGCGCACGGCGGCATTCATCAGGTGTTGTGGGTCGTATATAATATCTGGCTGAATATGCGCCCCCCGGATGAAATCGTAAATTTTATCAATCCCTTCGCGCGAATAAAAGATGGTTCCGAATGCAGATATCAACTGTCTGTCGGTCAATCCGATGGGGCTGTTTATTTTGCGCGTCTGTGGCGTCACATACTGCAGCGGAATTATATGCATAGGGAAGAAGCCATCAGGTGGGGTAATTTGTGCGATTTGGTTTTTAACATCGCCCGCGTTGATTTTATGTTCCCCGGTCCACGTAGTATTTTTTGCAACGATATCAAACGCAGACGGTCCGAAGTTTCCTGTGATATATGCGGAATCGAAGTGTGCGCCAATTTGTTTTTCTAATTCATCTATCACGGACTTTATTGCGAAAGTGGTATCGTAACTGTCCACGGTAAAAAAAGCCGACTGGTCAATTCTTGCGCCGCGAATTTTGTACGCCAATCCGCGCACCCCACTGGTACCTATGTCAAGACACAGAAAAGACGAATCGAACAAGTTCATTTTTTACTTAACCAAGATTCTTGCACTGTCACGCATATCGATAACAGATAAATTCTTTGCCAGAATCTGATGATTGTTATTCAGTGTTATCAGCGTATTTACCGCCATATCTGGGTCTGTTTCCGGTAACATAACCGTAATTCCATTAACAGTATGGATATTCCATCTGCGATTCTCGACCCATTCCATAAAGTCAATCATGCTTGCCATGCTGCTGACAGTTTGTGTAATCTCGGACAATTTGGTGGGAACTGCACCACGAAACACGATATGCCCCGCCAGGCGTTCATCTGTTGGGGTGTTGACAATAATGCCGTCTGCAGACAACGGAAAATATTTTTCCCCATCAGACCACAGTGCCACGGCTTTATGAGTGGAAACCTTGATACTAAGATTTCCGTTTGACATGCGTCGTACCGCGGATTCTTTGACCCCAGGAACCGCCGCAACACGTTCGTTTATTTGTTTCAGGTTGATTGCATAAGACCGACTGCCTGGCACCAAAGTCGTGGCGGCAACCAATGCAGTTATATTTTTATCGTCTGTATCCGCAGATACGGAAATGTTTTTGACTGTTGCCACCGGACCGCGCCCCATTCCGGTCATAACAATACGTACAGAAAAGTAAACGGCTAATACCACCGTCAGCACAAAACACAACCAAAACCATAAAGTCTTTTTCATACCGACAATTATATCATAAAATTTGCAGACTTAAAACAAGAAACGCCCCGACGGGGCGTTTTTTTATGGACATTGTGCCAATTGTTTTAAAACATTTTGCACATCGTTATTGATGGATACGGTTATTTCGCGTTGCAGCCCATCTTTATATGTATAATTAAACTGTGCGTTTTTAAATTCCGGCATGGCATTATACGCCTGTTCGAACGGTGCCAACATTGCCTGGAACCACTGGCGTCCACGGCACAGACATCCGTTACGTACGTCTGCGGCGACAACGGCTGTTGCTGTATTAGGATATTTTGTATCCAGGTCGTGGTCTGTCATCATCAGACAGCGCGACCCAAAGCCGTAAAAGTTAGCGTCGTCAGACAAGAATTTATATACTAGTCCGTCGCTTGCACCCGCTTGTTTCAGTGCATACGCCATCCCATCTGTGCAACACGCCTGGGCAGACCGCATCAGCATTTTGTATCTGTCCAGTAATGGTGCAGACACAGGTTCATTTGCGGTTATGTGTTTGTTACAGTCCGCCGCGTGAATAAATTCATCAATCTTGGCGTCACGCAGTTTTGCGCTGCGTGGTGACACGACTTCGCGTACGATTGGCTTTCTGCGCCAGATTTGACATTCTGTTTCTGTTTCGAATGGACAACCATCGATGGGCTGATAGAAAGTTTTTTGAACAATTTCTGTCATATCTTGTGCCACATATTCTGCCTTTGGTGCCACCAACCCCAGATAACTGTCTTCCATGCTTTGTATATTTGGGTTTAATTCGACGGCATTATCTGCGCAATCGTCGTTATTTGCGAACCACAGGTTTGCCGAAGGCTTGCGTGGTGCCAGCAATTCTTCAACGCGTGCGCGTGTTGTTGCCGCATCTTCCATATTTTGTTGATACAGTGCAACAGGGTCGATTTGTTGCTTTTCTGTTTCGTCAATCTCGCGCACATAAATTTCAGGTGCCGCTTCCAGATACCAATCGCTAAAGTCCTTGTATCTGTAACTGGCAATGGATTCATCCCAAATTGGCACACCGTCTTTCCAACTTACAGTTTTGTCGGCATCTGGTCCGGTGTACTTGCCATGCACCCCATCCCACAGGGCAGGGCGTCCATCTTCTGGTACCGGCTTAATAGACAGTAACTTTACATTACGCACAGGAATTTCTGTTTTTTGAATTTGTGTGACCGGTTCTGCATAATAACGGACCGCAGGCATTGCCGCGACATTTGGGTCAGATTCCATCCAAGTCTGTGTAACAACCACAGGTTCTGGTGTGATAACCGGCGCAGGTTGTGCAACAACAATGGCTGTTGTGTCTTCGCCTGGTACGATTGGCTGTTCGTCGTTATATGTCCATTCAAACTCTTCAAAGCGCAATGGTTCAATATCGCACCCGGCGCCCGTGCAATCGGATGCCTGTGCATTAACCGCCCCATACATACACAGCAAGGACGAAAAAATAAGTATTCTGGTTTTCATACCCATAATTATATCACAAAAAAACAACATATTAAAGCACGTTTTTTTATTTTGGATATACAGGGGGTATGTTATATACTGTGAACATATTCATAAAAACATGGGGGAAAGGCATGAAAATAATTTCATTAGTTGCTTTGTTGGCGGTCGTTGCATTACCTGCGCGTGCGGCAGATATTCCGGCGGATGTTCCGTCACCAATAATAGATTCTGCTGCGCACGATGTTGCGGAAAAAATATCAGACCCAATAACGCATGGCGCGGTCGGCGCGCAATCAGATGTCGTGCTGCCCAAAGAAAAATCTGCAAATTGGTTTCACGGCGTTCAAATCGGTGTTGGTGTTTCTGGGACCAGTGGTCTAAATGGTTTTATTGGTTATGCGAACAAAGACTTTGATTCTTTCTGGGCAAAAAGGTTTGGTGTTCGTTTTGATTTTGGCACAACTCGTCCTGTGGAATCCTTGATAAATCGTGGCATAGATTCTGTTATGGGTGACGATGGTGTTTCGCTTGGTGATAATCTGACTGTGTCGGATGGCAAACTGGATGCGTCGCATTATGCAGCGTTGGTTGATTTTTATCCATTCGGTAATACGTGGTTGCTGGGTGGTTGGCGTATTTCTGGCGGCTATGCGTTTGGTGATATGAATATGTCTGCCAATGTTGCGGGGCAATTGGACGGGCTGTCTGGTCGTTATGAATTTGAATTGGCGGGCCATAAGTATGCCTATGCGGGTGGTGATGTTACCGGTACGGCGGATTTTGATTGGTCTTATCATGGTCCCTATGTTGGAACGGGTTTTGATATAGGCTTGTTTGCTGGGCTGAAAATTTATGTTGATGCGGGGGTGGTGTTTACGAATCGTGCTGCGACTGTTTCGCTGGATATTCCGACGGATAATTTGCAACAGTGGGATGGTGTATCCTGGGGTGCGGTTGATGTGCCGGAATTGGATGCAGTTGTCAAAGAAACGTTGGCGGATGCGCAATCTGAATTAGATGACTTTAAATTTTATCCAATGGTGAAAATAGGATTGATGTATCGGTTTTAAACGCGTGGCATAATAATATTGTATTTGTCCTGCCGTGTCTTGCGCATGGCAGGGTTTTTTTGTTTGCGGAATTTATGCCAATTGTTGCAGGCGTGTAAATGATATATATTTTTTTACATGAAACGCGTTATTTGTTACTTGTTTTTTTTAATTACTTTTCCTGCGTGTGTGAACGCGTCGTCGGCGTATGGTTTTCAGTTTGGTCTTGGCGTTTCTGCAACCAGTGGTCTGAATGTAATGCTTGGCTTTCATAATCCTGAACACGAATCGTTTTGGTTGCATCACTTTGGTGTGCGACTTGATGTGGCGACATCGGACCCATTAAACTCGGCCATAAATTCTGTCATAGATTATTATATGAAAGATGGAACAGATGTCGGTGATGGGGTCAAGATAGACAATGGCAAACTTGATGCGTGGCATACAATGGCATTAATTGATTATTATCCGTTTGGCGCATGGTGGCGCATTTCGGGCGGTTATGCAATAGGCAGTGCTTTGTTGTCATCTGACGTATTCGGTACCATAGAACAGGCACCGTCGAATCGGTTTTATTTTTATCTGGCTGGCGACCACTATTATTATAACGGTAACAATTTCGGCGGTTCTGCGCAAATAGACTGGGATTATCACGGTCCGTACATTGGAACAGGTGTTGACCTGGGGTTGTTTTGTGGCTTTTCGCTTTTTCTGGACCTGGGTGTGGTTTACGCATCTCGCGCGGCTAATTTGACCCTGGACATCCCCCAGGAACAATTATATGTGTATAACAGCACGACCCAAACGTGGGTGCCTGTCACAATTCCACAACTTGATGCCGATGTTGCTCGCGCCGAACGCGAAGCCGATGATAAATTATCGAAATGGCGCCTGTTTCCAATGGTAAAGGTGGGTTTTGCCTATCGTTTTTGACGAATCGAGTGACGATTCGTGCCATGGACAGACTGTTTTGTGGGGTGAATTAATCGGAAATCCGAATCAATTTGCGTGCCTGTAAAATAAAAAAACAAAAAAATTTTTTAGGAAAAAGTCGCAGAAATCCAGCATTTTTTCGCCGGATGTGAATTTTTTGAAAATTATTTTCGAAATTCCGCTTGACTTTTTAAAACTTTGAGCGCATACTAAGCGGGCTTTCAAGTTGAGACAACAAAACAAAAAGAAACTCAACCCCTGAAATTCCGCGGTTTCCTGAACCAAAGGCTCAGAAGAAATCCGCAAACATTGTGAATAAAAGCAGCTCATCAAAAATTCAAGAAGGGATGTGCAGACAGTTGAATTTGGAATATCCAAACTTTGACTAAGTCAAATGTGCATATCCTAGACAGGTAGTAGGTTTACATATTAAACCTCGTTAAAAACTTGTCTTGCGAATAATATATATGTAAAGACGAACTGATTATTAAATAGTCAGCTTTTGTTTATATGCACAGGGCTTACTAACAGGTTTTTTAGAACTTGAGAGTTTGATCCTGGCTCAGAACGAACGCTGGCGGCAGGTCTTAGGCATGCAAGTCGAACGGATGAAGCGGGTGCTTGCACCTGTGGATTCAGTGGCGCACGAGTGAGTAACACGTGGGAAACTGCCCACCACTGGGGAATAACGTTTGGAAACGAACGCTAATACCGCATACGCCGGAAACGGGAAAGATTTATCGGTGGTGGATGTGCCCGCGTTGGATTAGCTTGTTGGTGGGGTAATGGCCTACCAAGGCAATGATCCATAGCTGGTCTGAGAGGACGATCAGCCACGCTGGAACTGAGACACGGTCCAGACTCCTACGGGAGGCAGCAGCTAAGAATATTGGGCAATGGGGGAAACCCTGACCCAGCCATGCCGCGTGAATGAAGAAGGCCTTCGGGTTGTAAAGTTCTTTTAGTAGTGAAGATGATGACAGTAGCTACAGAAAAAGCACCGGCTAACTTCGTGCCAGCAGCCGCGGTAATACGAAGGGTGCAAGCGTTGTTCGGATTTACTGGGCGTAAAGCGTCCGTAGGTGGTTTGTTAAGTCAGAGGTGAAATCCCAGGGCCCAACCCTGGAACTGCCTTTGATACTGGCGAGCTGGAGCGTGATAGAGGAAGATGGAATATCTGGTGTAGGGGTGAAATCCGTAGATATCAGATGGAACACCAATGGCGAAGGCAGTCTTCTGGATCATTGCTGACACTGAGGGACGAAAGCGTGGGTAGCAAACAGAATTAGATACTCTGGTAGTCCACGCCCTAAACGATGCATGCTTGTTGTTGGTTCCCTTCGGGGTATCAGTGACGTAGCTAACGCGTTAAGCATGCCGCCTGGGGAGTACGATCGCAAGATTAAAACTTAAAGGAATTGACGGGGACCCGCACAAGCGGTGGAGTATGTTGTTTAATTCGATGCTACGCGAGAAACCTTACCGACCCTTGACATCTTGGTCGCGATTTCCAGAGATGGATTTCTTCAATTCGGTTGGACCAAAGACAGATGCTGCATGGCTGTCGTCAGCTCGTGTCGTGAGATGTTAGGTTAAGTCCTGCAACGAGCGCAACCCACGCCCTATGTTGCCAGCGGGTAATGCCGGGAACTCTTAGGGGACTGCCCGCGTCAAGCGGGAGGAAGGTGTGGATGACGTCAAGTCATCATGGTTCTTACGGGTCGGGCTACAAACGTACTACAATGGTGGTAACAATGGGTCGCAATGTCGCAAGGCAAAGCCAATCCTTAAAAACCATCTCAGTTCGGATTGTCCTCTGCAACTCGAGGGCATGAAGCTGGAATCGCTAGTAATCGCTGATCAGAATGCAGCGGTGAATACGTTCCCGGGTCTTGTACACACCGCCTGTCAAACCATGAGAGTCGATTTCACCCGAAGTCGCTAGTTTAACGCAAGAGGACGGCGCCTACGGTGGGGTTGGTGATTGGGGTTAAGTCATAACAAGGTAGCAGTACCGGAAGGTGCGGCTGGATCACCTCCTTTATAGAGAATACCGATAACACGATATCGGTCAAATCCGAATGCGACTGTCTGAATATCTCTTTTTGAATGTGTCAAATCGCTGGGTCAGTAGTTCAGTTGGTTAGAATGCCGCTCTGATACAGCGGAGGTCGAAGATTCGAGTTCTTCCTGACCCACCACTTGTTTTGATGAGGTTGGAATCAGAAGTGTAACCCACTTTTGATTCCAGATATTCCTGAAATATCTTCGGAATCTGCTTTTATGCAATGATATTGTTAATCGGTTTTTATGTCGCAAATCAAGAAATTGATTTGTTGAACATCGTAATCTCAAAAATTCTTTCTAAAGAGTAGTCACGAAAGTGACAATTCAATTGAAGAAAGCAAGAATCAACTAATGCTTAAAAACTCATTAAGTGTTCTTTTTAGGTTTGAAGACATTCTCTTCAAGCATAAGATAAAAAGTAACAAAGGGTGTTTAGTGGATGCCTTGGCAATCAGAGGCGACGAAGGACGTGAAAGACTGCGATAAGCCCGGGTGAGGCGTCAATATCCTTTGACCCCGGGATTTCCGAATGGGGAAACCCAATCCGTATGGATTATCTTTAACTGAATACATAGGTTAAAGAGGCAAACGCAGAGAAGTGAAACATCTCAGTACCTGCAGGAAAAGAAAGCAACAGCGATTCCCTTAGTAGTGGCGAGCGAAACGGGACCAGCCCAGTAGCCGAGATTTTAGTTAGCAAAATGTGATGGAAAGCACAGCAATAATAGGTGATAGCCCTGTATGCGAAAACTAGTTTCTTGGTTCAAGAGTAGAGCCGGACACGTGAAATCCGGTTTGAATATAGGAGGACCTTCTCCTAAGGCTAAATACTCCTGATTGACCGATAGTGAACAAGTACCGTGAGGGAAAGGTGAAAAGAACCCCGAAGGGGGAGTGAAATAGACACTGAAACTGAATACCTACAAGCTGTCAGAGCCGGTTTTCCGGTGATGGCGTACCTTTTGTATAATGAGCCAACGAGTTATTATTGCATGCAAGCCTAAGCCGCTAGGTGTAAGCGTAGGGAAACCGAGTCTTAATAGGGCGACCATAGTATGCAGTAATAGACCCGAAGCGGGGTGATCTAGGTATGGGCAGGCTGAAGGCGGTGTAACAGTCGCTGGAGGGCCGAACGCACTAGTATGGCAACACTAGGCGATGACCTGTGTCTAGGGGTGAAAAGCCAATCGAACCCCGTTATAGCTGGTTCTCCGCGAAAACTATAGAGGTAGTGTCTCATGTGTTCGTTGTTGGGGGTAAAGCACTGAAATGGCTAGGGGGAGTAAAATCTTACCAACCCATATCAAACTCTGAATACCAACAAATAAATAGCATGGGAAACAGTCCATCGGTGCTAAGGTCGATGGACGAGAGGGCAACAGCCCAGACCGCCAACTAAGGTCCCCAAATGATGATTAAGTGGGAAAGTGAGTCGAGATTCCAAAACAACCAGGATGTTGGCTTGGAAGCAGCCATCGTTTAAAGAAAGCGTAATAGCTCACTGGTCTATTAGAGTTTCGGCAACGAAAATGTAACGGGGCTAAAATCATCTACCGAAGTTGCGGGTGCATCGTAAGATGTGCGGTAGCGGAGCATTCTGTAAGCCTGTGAAGGGCAAGCCGCGAGGCGACCTGGAGGTATCAGAAGCGCGAATGTTGGCATGAGTAGCAGCTAATCAAGGTGAGAAACCTTGACGCCGTAAGAGCAAGGGTTCCTATCCAATGTTAATCAGGGTAGGGTGAGTCGACCCCTAAGGCGAGGCCGAAAGGCGTAGTCGATGGGAACACGGTTAATATTCCGTGACCTGCTGGTGAGTGACGAATTGCGTAAATTGTTTTACCTTATTGGATTGGTGATGCAGTGAAGCAGTTCCAGGAAATAGCCCCAGCGTATAGATCGTACCCAGAACCAACACAGGTGCTCGAGTCGAGTAGACTAAGGCGGTTGAGAGAACTATGTTGAAGGAACTAGGCAAAATGCATCCGTAACTTCGGGATAAGGATGACCTGTTTCAAGGCAACTTTAATCAGGTGACACAAACCAGGTGGGGGCGACTGTTTACTTAAAACCCAGGTCTCTGCTAAATCGTATAAGATGATGTATAGGGACTGACGCCTGCCCAGTGCTGGAAGGTTAAGCAGAGGTGTGCAAGCATTGATGTGAAGCCCCAGTAAACGGCGGCCGTAACTCTAACGGTCCTAAGGTAGCGAAATTCCTTGTCGGGTAAGTTCCGACCCGCATGAATGGCGTAACGATCTCCACACTGTCTCCAACATAGACTCAGCGAAATTGAATTCTCGGTGAAAATGCCGGGTACCCGCAGCTAGACGGAAAGACCCTATGAAGCTTTACTGCAGTTTCGTACTGGCACTAGGACTCATTTGCGTAGGATAGGTGGGACGCTTTGAAGGGCGGATTTTGGTTCGCCTGGAGCGGTTGGTGAAATACCACCCTGATGTGTTTTAGTGTCTAACCCGCGTTCTTGAAGCAGGGCGGGGGACAGTGCGTGATGGGCAGTTTGACTGGGGTGGTCGCCTCCCAAATCGTACCGGAGGCGCGCGAAGGTTTGCTCAGGCTGGTCGGAAATCAGCCGGTGAGTGCAATGGCAAAAGCAAGCCTGACTGCAAGGAGGACACTCCGAGCAGAGACGAAAGTCGGTCATAGTGACCCGGTGGCTCCACATGGAAGGGCCATCGCACACGGATAAAAGCTACTCTAGGGATAACAGGCTGATGCTACCCAAGCGTCCATAGCGACGGTAGTGTTTGGCACCTCGATGTCGACTCATCGCATCCTGGGGCTGGAGCAGGTCCCAAGGGTATGGCTGTTCGCCATTTAAAGCGGTACGTGAGTTGGGTTAATAACGTCGTGAGACAGTTAGGTCCCTATCTACTGTGGGCGTTGGATATTTGAGTGAACTTGACCTTAGTACGAGAGGACCGGGTCGAACGAACCTCTGGTGTACCTGTTGTCGCGCCAGCGGCACCGCAGGGTAGCTATGTTCGGAACAGATAACCGCTGAAAGCATCTAAGCGGGAAGCTGGTCACAAGATAAGATATCCCCATGAGTTCAGTTCTAGACTAGGACATTGATAGGCTGTGTGTGTAAGTCCGGTGACGGATTTAGCTTAACAGTACTAATCGAACCATTGACTTTTTATCTTATCGTCTTGACTTTTATCAGTCTTGACGGTATGCTTGAAGAGAACGTTAAGTATGATTCTTAGGAATTATGATGTTCACTGGATTTATTCTGGTGATTATTGAGCGGGAGCCACCCTCTGTTCCATCCCGAACCAGACAGGGAAACCCCGTATCGCCGATGGTACTTTGGCTTAAGCCACGGAAGAGTAGGTCGTCGCCAGAATAAATCCAGTTATCGATATAAAAACCGAATTCAACCGCCATTGGGCGGTTTTTTTATTGCGTGCCGCGCCCAATATGTTATTATCAAAAACAAGAAACAAAAGGACAAACAATGCCAATTACACCGTTGTGCAGGTACTACAATATTCCAAACGCAATCAAAGCGTATAATCACGAAAATGGCGATGTGTACGTAACGCGTGGTGATGATTTTTATGCAGTTTGTGTCATCAAACAAACCTCGACCTACAGCGAAGAATATCGCGCGCGTGGTCGCCTGGATGCAATTGCCGCAAACGAATTTTTTGAAACGGCATGTCGCTATCTTCGTAATGAAATCAAGTGGACCGAACCCGTTCGTAAATTTTCATGCAAATACAATCCCAAGGTGGCGCGTGGCTGTACAGATAAAAACTGTCCTAAAAAATTGGGCGGCACGGATTACAGGATGATTTTTGGCACCACCTGTCCATATCGCAAAACATCCCGCACACGTTGACTGATGCATCACCCGCATTTTTTGCGCCGCCCAAAACCGGGCGGTTTTCTTTTGTGTGAAAATATGCTATAATTATACTATGAAGAAATTTAATCGAACCAAGCATAAAAATATGGGGGCGTTGCCGGACGCGTTGCGTCAAATGGCGGAACGAATGATATTGAACGTTTTGAACAATTGGTTGCCACCGCGCGCACAAGAAATCCGGCGGTTATAAACTATATGTTTTTGGCAATGCGGCTGGGGCGACCGGCTGTATTTTCGGCTGGTGGGATGAATGAATTTGCATCCCGCCTGCGCCGATTTGAAGCAATAGTTGACACTGCGTACCGCGCAAACAAACGTATGCCCGAACATCATCGATGATATTAAAATTTTCCCATTGCATTACATGCGAATACTCTGTTAAAGTGATAACCAGGACCAGAGTCCAGAAAGGAGAAATTGACGCGCCACATTGTTGTTATCTGTGTGGCGTGTTTTTTATATCCCAACCCCCAGGAAATATTTTGCAACCTCGCCAATAAAGAAAGATATTGCTGATACGCCTGCGCAAATTATCAGCATTTCAATTGCGTGTTTCCACCATTGTCGTCCGCCCGTATGTCCAATGCACCAATTGCATCCGAATACAGCCACAATCGCCATTACAAAGGACATAGTTAATGCAGTATGCGTATTTTGAAAAATCAAAAACGGCAGTATTAAAAACGCGCATGTTCCCAGATATGCGACGCCCGTCATTATTCCTGCGCGCAAGGCGTATTGATTTTCATTTGTCTTTTCCGCCAGGTAATTTGATGCCCCCATTGACAACCCCGCCGCCACAGAAGCAATAATCGCCGATAAAATAATCATGCGTCGCTGTGCCAGTGCAAAAGTCAATCCACCAATCATTCCGGTCAAAGATACTAACGCATCATGCATCCCCAGAACAACGGCTGCTGCGGGTTTAAAGTTACGTTTCATGGTACATTTACGCTATCAAAAATAAGATTGTTTCGCCACAGGAACCAAGGTCTATTTATTTTTAGTCTTGCGAACAACCGTCAAAATATCCTATGCTGTGGCGCGACAGGGAAAGGGTGTAATAATGACAACAGAATTTAAACAGAAACTATTAAGCCTGCGACCGCGTCAGCCGCGTACTGTTGCACTGGCGTGTGCTACCGACCCGCATGCATTGGCGGCGTTGGCGGCGGCATATAATCTGGGCTTTATAAATGCGATATTATGCGGCAACGAAACAGAGATTAAGTCCGTTGCATCGGCGCATAGCATAGACATTTCATCGTTTCGTATTGTGCATTGTGATGATGAACTGTCCGCGGTACAATCTGCAATTTCATTGGTGCGTGGCGGCGACGCGGACATTTTAATGAAGGGTCAGGTTCACACCGCAGACTTGTTGCGTGCGGTATTGAACAAAGAAAAGGGTATCCGCACTCCTGGGGTCTTATCACATGTTGCGGTACTGTATTCACCGTCGCGCAATCGTACGCTGTTTATGACGGACATAGCAATGGTTATGTACCCAGACCTGGACAAGAAAGTTCAGTTGATAAACAATGCGGTATCATTTGCGCATCACATGGGCGTGGCTGAACCGCGTGTTGCTGCGCTGTGTGCGGTTGAAACGTTAAATCCTGCGATGCCTGCGACGGTTGATGCGATGGCGTTGCATGACATGAACAAGGCGGGCAAGATAAATGGTTGTATTATATCGGGTCCGATATCATTTGACATTGCGACTGTACCGGCTGCGGCCCGTGCCAAGGGTTATTCTGGACCGATTCAGGGCAATGCGGACATTTTGCTGTTTCACAATATCGAGGCGGGCAACAACACAATCAAAGCGATGGTTCAGTTTGGTGATTGGATATTTGCGGGGGTTGTTTTGGGTGCGCGCGCCCCAATTGTTTTAAATTCGCGTTCGGACAGTGATGCGTCTAAATTGTATTCTATTGCCTGTGCGTGCAGCATGTGCGATTAAAAACAACCGCCCAGTAAAGGGCGGCTTTTTTATTTTGCTTCTGCGCTTTCGATTAATTTTTTAGCGATACTAACTTTCGCTGCATTAATTTGTTTGCCTACGGTTTCTTTTACGGTTTCGATTTTTTCACCGGCTTGTTCTTTAACGGCCTGTGTTGCATCGACCGATTTTTCAGAAACCTTGTCGGTAAATTCTGTAATTTCTGGGCTGTTATTTTCTACTGCTTTTTTTACATAGTCAAAGCATTCCTGCGACAGTGTTTTAACATTTTCTGTGACGCATTCAATCATTGTTTTCTGACCCAAGATAACTTCTGGACACAGTTCTGTAATCTTGTCTAAATCGCATGCTTCTGCCAATGTGGCTGGTTCTTTTTCTTGTTTGTTGAACAGGTCGCTGAACCATCCGGCATTTGCGGCGGATACACTCATAGTTGCTATTAATCCAAATGATAATATTTTTTTCATACGCATCCCCTTTTGTTTGTGTTGTTTATCATAGGAACAATATCGTCTAAAAGTCAATGCTTTTATCAAAAAGTGTTGTTTTATAGTATTTGTTTATGTTATAATAGTAACCACAAGGAATGAGAAAACTATTAACGTGTTTTATTGCGATGCTTGCGGTTGCGCCGAATTGTTTTGCGGCGTCTGTTTCGCGTGTTGTTCCGGGTGTGACGGATGATGCGTCATCCAACGCACGGACAGATATGCGCGATGGTCGCGCTGTGTCGGCGCGAACGGCAACGGATGAAGCGGTAAACACATCGCGTTCGGTAACCCCGTCGCGTGTGATTCAGACACCTGCATCACGTGCGGTACGTTCTGCATCTGACACGTCGCGTGCGGCATTGGATGCGGCGGTCAATACGGTTGGTCGCAATTCGCGCGTTTCTGCCGCCAGTATCAACAGTGACCCTGCGGTTCGTCGCGCGGGGCTGGTTTTGCGCCCCTCTACGGCAGAGGTTGGCGGTCGCGCCACCATTGGTGACAGCGGTGTTCAAACAGGTTCTAACATTGGTGTTGGTCTTCGCGGGGTTCAGTCGCGTGCCGCAACAAATGTGACGGCGGAATCAATTGCGAATGTAACCGAAAAGATGCAACAGTTGGCGGTTCTTAATCAATCGTGCCAGGAACAATACAACGATTGTATGGACCAATTTTGCAAGGCACTGGACGATAATCAGGGTCGTTGTTCATGTTCGGCAAATCTGTCACGCTATACCAAAACCGAAACCGCGGTCAAAGATGCAAATAATCGCCTGAACGAGGTTGCACAAAACATTCGTTATATCGGTTTGTCGGCGGACGAAATCCGCACTATCATGACCGAGACCGAG
>JBGUTP010000027.1:0-4240 GCA_045133095.1 Candidatus Enterousia sp. | reverse complement strand
GTTAACATTATCGCGGTCGTTATCGTGATTAACTTGTATGGCATCCGCATATTTTGCATTCTCCAACGCTTCCAAATCGCGTTTATGCTGTTCGTTTAAACTCTCAATTTGCCCCACGTATTCGGCCAATGTTTCCGCGTTTTTAGTCTGGATAACGGAAAATTCTTCCCGCGCCTTTTTCTCTGCTTCCGCCCGTTCGGCTTCCGCTTTCGCCGTGGCGTTTTCATACCCGCGGTTGTATGCGGCATATAACGGAACCGCAATCACAACCGCAATCACAACCAATTTATACAACCATGGAAGCGCGTTCATATTCCCCGCCAATGTCCAAATACTGTTTATATTCTGATTCCCTGCGGTTCTTTAATCCGTTGGAAATAACTTTAACCGGGTATTTAAATTTTTTCCCGTTCCGTTCCTCAACCTTGATTTTGGTAACATAAACCCATTTTTTGAACTCTTGGGCGCAATCCTGCGGGGATGCTTTCTCAATTAACTTTTTACGCAGTGTTGATGTCTGGAAACTGCCCAAACCGATGGTAAAAACCAAACTGACGATTGCATCAAATTCACATTGTTTAAATGTAATTTTTGCTGATTGTCTCAACCTGTTTAAATGGTTTTCAATTGCCCCAACGTCACTTTTAAAAAATTCGATGGCTTGGTCTTCGGTTATCGTGTCACCTTCCCGCACTCCCTCGGTGTGGCCGTAACCAATGGTCAGCCGCCCCGCTTCGCATCTGTATGCGGTAAGTCTTAATTCTTCGCGCTGCTGAATCTTCGAAATGCCGATATTTGAAATTTTTTGAAAATTTAAAACATCCATTGTTTTTATTCCTCGTCCTTTTTGCGGGTCTGAACAAATGATTTAACTTTTTCCAAAATTATGCGTTTACATTCGTCAACCCCGACGAATCCGACAAAGGACCCAATAGCAACCGCGGAATACGCGGGCATGGTCGGGAATACTGACAAAATGCCGAAATATAATCCGGTACTAAATAACGCGCATAATATGCCGCCTGCGATTCTGTCCATTAAATCCCCCTTCCGCGTTAATACTGCGATTAAAAACGCAAAAAATCCGCCTGTTATTACCTCGGAATTGTTATTTATGGCTTCGATTATTTTATTTATCATTTTTGTTTTTTTGTCCCCGTGCCTTTTGCGCATAAAAAAACCCGTCGTAATGACGGGTTAAAATCCTGATAATCTAAGATAACAACGAGGCTCTTGGTACGGTTGTTAATCCCACGGCGTTGGTTTATCCCCCAACGCCACATAAATGGTTTTTCTAGCGGAGGTGCTCATGTCCGATAAAAATTCCATCTTGAATAATATTAGCATGTTATCTGTATACACTCAAATGGTTTAAATTTTTGCCCCTGTTCCCATGCCATTTTTTAACACGGCGTCACAAAACCAAAATTTAAATTTATATCGGGTTGGGTTTCACGAAAAATTTATTATAATTAATCCGTTTCTTCGGAAACATGCATAGATACCTTTATTACCACTTATTCTTGAAAAATGTCTTAACCGCCCCGCGCGGTTTCCCTAATCCCGGGAAATCGAAAAAAATAACAATGATTCGATTTCCTGGATTTCCGCAGCAACCTTATAACGCGGTTTGTCTAACTGCTTTGATATGGCGGCAATCGGCAACCCGCCGATATAATACAAATCAAAACATGCGGTTTTATAGCTTCCAAAAATAAATTTTATTTTGGCTAAAACGCCGTCGATTTTCTGCGCATAATCCGGATTTATCGGCAATATTTCCGCCGTGTCCTGTGCCAATGGACTGCGATATTTTGGTATTCCCCCGCGGGACCATCGCCCCCAAATCTGCAGATCTATTAAAAACTCGGAAAAATGTTCGTTATCTATATCATGCATTCTTCAACCCTCGGCGGCTTGTATTCGCTTATCGTGATAATTATATAACCGTGACCATGTCCCAAGGCTTTGGTGGCGTGCATGTCAAAAATTTGGTTATCGTCATGCCAAACCCCGGCTTTCGTTAATGCGTCAAATGTCACTTTAAACTCGTTGTCCAAATCGCGTAATGAATTGGCAACAACACATAACATATCAATTTTAATCATGCCCGTGGGGAAACATACCCCGCGATACTTCGAAAATAAATAAATCATGCGCACCTTTTCGCGGTACGCCTTTACTTCCTGCGGGGTGTAATGGCCGTTTTTCCCGCTTCGGCTGTTCCGGTTACAACTCGGCGGGTTCGGCAACTTCAGACAAACGATTTTTTGGTCTGCCATTATTCCCCCTGCTGTTTAATCTGCAACTGACGTTTTGCCAATTGCATGGTTGCAAACTGGGACAATTGATTAAAATTTAGCTGTCCTGTTATCCTGCGGTATTCTTCGGGGGTTATGCTTATATGATGGATGTCATCCCCAATAATTGCCACATCGGTTTTTATTTCTTCCGTGCCCTCGGTTATTTCCGCCCACAACGTCCGGTCATCTAATCGACGTTCAATTTTCACGGCTAAATCATCGGGAACTGCCTTTTTCTTTCTGAATAATCCCATAAACCAATTTAATAATTTCATTCGTTTTCGTCCTTTCTCGATAATTTGATAATCAATTTAATTTTTTCTTTGTCTGATATGGTTTGAATCAATTCAGCCAAAACATCGGAAACCGCGTCCCGAATCCCTTTTAATTCTTCAAAATATGTGTCACGTTCCGCGGTTATACTGTCGCGTTGGCTCTGTAAAATTTCCACCTTTTTGGTTAACTGTCTAATCTGGGCGTTTAAATCGTCATTGCGGATCGCTAATTCCTGTCGTGTCCGGTATATTTCGTTAATATTATCTTCCATTGGCATTGGTGCCCCCTTGTTCCAATCGTTCGTTAATCATTTTAATTACTTCGTCTTTTACCCATGATTCGTTTTTTATTTCAAACATTAAAATAAATTTTTTAAACCTTTTTAATTTGTCCGGCGGCATCTCCTCAATTTTTAACGCCTTTTTAATTACTTCGCGGGTTTTCTCTAACCGGGAATAAAAGTCCATGTTTACCCCCTTTAATCATTTTGAATTAACTCTAAATAGACTTTTCCAAAATACGGATCGTATGTCTTAGCCTTTCCAAATGAATATTTAACGTTGTTCAATTGCTCAATTATTGATTTTTCCTTATCACATTTTCTTAACGTTTTTTCGACATCTACGCGAAGATCGGTTTTAAAAATCCCCTCGGAAATCCAATAAACCTCACACGGTACGACAATATCAGAATCAGATGTTGAAATTGTTTCATTTCTGAATGCTTTTGAAATAACATTTTTTTGCGCCCGGTTATTTGAATGCATTACGTGAATGACCGCCGTACTTGCTGCCGTGGTTGCCGCCGTACTTACTGCGGGCGATGATGCCGCATTAACATCGGTCACGGCAAAAAATAAAATTATCAAAATTAAATTTCTCATTTTTTAACCCTTTAACCCTTGGTTGTTTTTCTTCCGAACGGTTCCCAGTTTCCATTTCTGTAAATTTCGTATAATTCGAATAATTCGAAAAATGTAAACAGCCATGGTCCCAAAATAACAAGTATGCGATTGTTTTCGTTTTCTAAATAACCCAAATACATGCACTTGTAATAATTATTTTCCTTGGGGGTATCCTGTTTTCCCCTAAAAAAAACAACGTCCCCGGGTTTAAAATCCTGTCCCCATGTGTCTAACGTGTACGGCACATATTCTGGGGTTATTGGTTGCTCTACCCACTCCCATGGCAAAATTAAACCATAACGTACATCGTTTTTGGCATTTCTGAAAACATAATCCCCGCAGCTTGCTCTTTCGTCTATTGATAAAATTCCGGTATGGTCTGAATCAACAAACAAATATTTATTTAAATCCTTAAAATTTTCGTACTTATCAGAAAAAATGCATTCTTTGCCCACAAATTCCCGCGCCTGCTCGACGTCTAAACACGTTAGCGGGCGTTTACCCGGTTTAATACTTGAATCTAATTCCATGATTTTAAATCCTCGTCTACTTATCTTTCAATTCTGAAATAAAGTACTATAAAACTGTCCTTATTGCCTTGTTCATCTCTCCGGTAAGTAATTCCGATTAAAACAACGTCATAGTTATCAATGTTTTCCCAAGAATTTACTTCCCCTCTTAATTCAACGGCTGTCCCTATCGTTCTTATCCCTCTAAAAACACTAGGAAAATACTTGGTGTAACTGTTTCCGTATGC
>JBGUTP010000026.1:0-39176 GCA_045133095.1 Candidatus Enterousia sp. | reverse complement strand
CGGTAATAAACGCACTATCATTCTCTAATTCGCTAACTTTGGTTGGAACCGTTGGTAATTCAGATTTCAATGCATAATCACCCGCCGCCTGCTTTCCCGCCAACGCATCATCCACATACTTCAAAGAAACAACTTTTGCATAAGAAACATCTGCGCCCACCAAAGCGCATATAATCCCAACCAAAAATCCAAGGCTGCGTTTCAACTGCTCCCCACAAAAATTCAAATCTTTCCTACTTTTTTAAATTATACATTTTTACACCAAAAAATACAAGTCTTATTAACGTTGAATAAAAAAAAGAGTCAAAAAAATAATTAAGTAATTTCAACAACTTATTTGACTTTTTCTTTTTTCTTATCTTATTGGTACAAAACAATCCCCATATTCCGGACAGCAATTAAACCCCTGTTCGCCCATATCGGTATAAATTTCCCCCGCACAGCAACCATTTGCATCAGGTCGCATACCATCCATACACAGCGCGACAGATTCACCAACATTAACATCACGATTTGCATACACCAACATCCCCAATACAAATCCGACAAAAAACGAAATAAAAATCGCTGCGCATGAAATCATATTTTTTTTCATCACATCCCCCAATCTGCCTTTCCTAAACAACAGGCCCACCAAAATTTTCATTTGATGGACCCGCATATATTTTAGTACAGAACCATTAATTCAATGGCGCCCCCCAATGCTGTTGGATGCTGCGTTCAGAATCCATTGGACTGACCAAAACTTGTGGTGTCAAGATAACAACCAACACCTCACGCGTGGCGGACGTTTCGCGCGACCCAGACAACGCCATAAAGTCCGGGTCACCTAATCCATAGCGCGTATCTTCACTGGTCTGCTTTTCAAACCCAGACACCACCAACATCTGACCAGATTCCATAATAATTTCTTGCATAAAACTGCGTTCTTCCACTTCTGGCAATTGCAAAGTTACCTCGCCAATTGTCTGGGTTGACATGCGCAACAATTCACGCACAGACATCCGGAACAGCAACAAAATCTTTCCATTATCCAAAACATTTGGCAACAACTGCATTGTAAATCCTGTTTCCAAATCATCCTGGTCAACCGTACTGGATTCAACAGTCGTAAAGTTACGCGATTCAAAACGCTTGATATAACCTGTGGTACGCGTATTACTTACTGGCGCGACACGATTACTGCGCGTTGTTACACCAACATTTGTCACCAAAGACACCTTGCCCTGCTTGGCCAATGCCTCAATCAATGCATTACTGCCTGCTGCCCCTGACAAAGACCCATTCATAATCTGGTCTTGGGTATAGGCCCCATCAACCAGCGAACCGCCTTCCATATGTGTTGCCCCTGTCAATGCAGACACAGTATTCGACAACACCGCGATATTCATTGAACTTGCCTCGGTCGATGCCAAGTTATTCTTTGGGTTCGCAACTATATTCAACCCAGATGTCGAATTAATAGCCGCTGCCAAATTCAACCCAAACGCCGAATCATTAGAAATCGTCACTTGCAGCACCTTAACATCAATTGTAACCAATTGACTTAACCGCTTGTTTTGACGTTCTATATATTCACCCACACGCGCCAAAACCGACGGTGACGCCGTCACAGTAATAGTCCCCAAACTGCGCGACACTGTAAATTCTGCATTACTGCTTTTACCTATAATAGAAGATATAGCACTTTCAACCTCATCCCATTCTTTCAAGGTTGATTCCAGCGACACTTCATTTGCGTCATCTGTTGAAACAGATGTCTGATACGCCACCTCTGTCCCCAGCGCATACAACGTAAACGTTCTTGTTTCCGTTTCATAGAACACAATTGAATTCTTATCATAATACCACAGCAAATCTAAATCCGTTGCAACCTGACTTAACAACCCCGACAATTTACCGGTATATGCAACATTAACCTGTTTTTTTAATTTATCAGACGACACCTGACCATCAATTTTCACAGGAATCCCTGTAATAGAATAAATGTCATTTGCCAACACCTGCAACGACACAGGTTCATTTAATAATATAGTCACACCTGTATCCGATTCAAATTTAGACGGCAAATTGTTTTTATGTTCCAACACCACCGACTTATTGCCCAACCAAACCCCTTCGGACATAGACACAGTATCACCACTTGCAACCTTGGCACGTGGATTTTTTGCCATTTCAAACGCATCATACGCATTGATAAAATCCTGATCCACAGACGCCGCCACCTTGGCAGATTCACGTTTCGCGCACCCACCCAGTACTGCACAAACCAATCCGCACACAACAAAAATTTTCCAATTTTTTATCATATCTCTATTCTCCTACAGCATCCGGTATCATACCACATTATTCTGAATCAGTCGATATTACCAAAACCCTATTTCCCTTATAGAATTTTGCATACAGCACAGGTGTTGCACGTCCAAAATTACGCACCAACGCCGACGCCACATCAACAAAACGCCCCTTAAAGACCGCACTTGCCTCTATCGGATATTCTCTTGCGGTCGTCCACACCAAATCCCAGCCTTCCTTATCACACCAAGATTGCAAAACCTCGCGCAAGGTCTGACCATTTGCCACAACCCACGAACGCACCTGGTCTGTTAAATTAACCGGCGCTTCGGCATCTGCAGACAAATCAACCGCAATTTCTGTTTCTTCTTCTGTAATTGTCACACCATCCCCGCTGGTATTAGAAATCTTCATACCATCTGCGGTCGTTCCCTCTACCTTCATTCCATTACGAACTGCGAACGCCTCATACCCATCGGCGTACTTACCACAATTCTTACGTCCACTGCGCGACACGGTCAAAACATTACCACCGTCATCTTCCAAAACCTCTCTGTGCAACAAAGGCATCTCGGACCCATCATTACATTCATCCGCGAACCCCACAGGAATCTGATTCCCATGCAGCATATTTGCCCCACCGGACCAACCTGTAAATTCGCCACGCGCCCCCAGGTTAAAATTATTTTCAACCACCAAATCCGCGCCTATTTTTGAAACGATACGAATATTATCTTCCTGCATAGGCTTTGAACACAAGCCACTTTCACACGCGATTTCCACATCAGCATCAGACCCCGCCAATGGCCACGCAGGCACCTGTGCCACATTTTGCACAACATCGACCACATCCGTCTGAACATGTTCATCAGCAATTCTTTCCTGCTCGTAAAAGACTTCGGACGTGACAACCTGTGGCAAAGAATCCGCGGCAAAGCAATAGCCCGCAGCGGTCGCAAACATCGCTACAATCAGTATTTTCCGGAACATTAACCTTCCTTTTCCCTTAAATATTTCCTTTTAATTTATCTATATTATAACAATTCGACCGAATCTGTGCAAGACTTAAAAAACAGTTAAAACACCGAAAAATCATTCTTCTACATAAAAACACGCGAATCGGACAAAAAAATGTTATACTACTGTTCAGCAGACACAAAAATTCAAGGGGATATCTGATGCAAAATGCGATTATTTTTAGTTGTTTTGGAATTATTGCGATAATGATTGGCACCATTGGTTTTTACATATTTCGCACCAATTCCCGCATTGCGAACATGAACAAGGTCCTGGACCTGCAATACAACCTTTTGGTAAAGATGCAGTCTATTTTAAAGGCAAAATCCGCCACGAACGCTGTTGCAGAAAACGCAGAAATGATTTACCAAGACCTTTTACAAAACCTTATACCTGTGATGGCGGCAATTGACGTAATGCCCCGCAACACACCTGAACACCCACTGTGGCGCGCATTGGGTGCAATAATGGACGAATATGCGAAAAACCCATTTGCACTGGAAAGACTTCGCCGTGCCATCAAACTTGATTCTGAAATTTCACGCAGCATTGACAATTATATGCGTCGTGCTGATGGTTTCTTATTACATTTGACATCTGCCGAACCTGATGGTTTACTATCTTCAACGTTTACCGACGGTCTGCTGGGGCAATCATTGACATTTTTCGCCCAGGCAAAGCAACTGGCAACACAAAATAACTAGCAATGGGAAAACTGTCTGAAAATCTTATCAAAGAAATTTCATCGAAACGCCACGAACCACAATGGCTGTTACAATGGCGACTTTCCGCATATCGCGCATGGAAAAAGATGTCCGAACCACACTGGGCGGAAATCGACTATACACCTATTGATTACGACGGTTTAAATTATTACAACGAACCCACCCCTATTGATAATTCTGACCTTGGGGCAATTTACGACAAAATGGGCCTGCCCGAGAATGAAAAGCGCGCATTACTTGGCATGGCAACAGACACGGTTATTGACTCTCGTTCTGTCCACACGTCATACACCCAGGAACTGCAAAATGCGGGCATAATCTTTCTGCCTATGTCTGACGCCGTTGTACAGTATCCTGAACTTGTAAAAAAATACCTTGGCAGTGTTGTTCCTTCAACAGACAACTTTTTTGCTGCACTTAATGCCGCGGTCTTTTCCGACGGCACCTTTGTTTACATTCCACCAAACACCAAATGCCCAATTGACCTGGCAAGTTTTTTTAGAATAGAAACCGCCAAGATTGGACAATTTGAACGCACACTTATTATTGCGGACACCGGCTCTGAACTTACTTATATGGAAGGGTGCAGTGCCCCCCGCCGCCCCAACCACCAACTGCACAGTGGCGTGGTTGAAATTATTGTTATGGACAACGCCACGGTAAAGTATGCAACGGTTCAAAATTGGTTTGCGGGCGACTTTGATGGCACAAGCAACCAAGGTGGCATATTAAACTTTGTCACAAAACGTGGCGTATGCCACAACAACGCAAAATTACTTTGGACCCAGATGGAGGTTGGCTCTGCCCTAACCTGGAAATATCCATCTACGATTTTACGCGGAAACAGTGCGTACAGCGACTTTTATTCTCTATCAATTACTCGTGGCGCACAAATGGCAGACACTGGCACAAAAATGATTCACATTGGCGACAACACTACATCGAACATCGTCTCTTATGGTGTTGCAACCGACCATTCTACCCAAACATTTCGCAGCCTTGTTTCCTTCACAGGTTCAAACTGCACTAACGCTTCAAAGTGCGACAGCCGCCTTATCGGTCCAAACGCCACCGCAAACACTTTACCACGCATAGTTCACGGCGGACACAACAACACCCAATCGCACGAGGCTACAACCGGCGCAATTGACCCTGCAACCCTTACCTATCTTAACATGGCAGGCATTGACACAGACGTCGCAACCGCCCTTATCATAGGTGCTGCGGCAACCCCGGTCTTATCACGTTTACCAATGGAATTTTTGGTTGAATCAAAACAACTTATCCAAATGGCATTATCAAAGGATTAACACAATGCTGAAAATCAAAAACCTTAACGTTTCCTATGGCGACAAAGAATTGCTAAGTGATATCAATCTATGCGTTCCGCATGGCGCACGTCATCTGCTGGCGGGCCACAATGGCTCTGGCAAAAGCACCCTGGCGCAAACGATTGCCGGCAACCCAGATTTTTCAATAACAAACGGCACAATCACCTTTGACGACCGCGACATCACAACCGAGAATGCAACAACACGCGCCCTACTTGGCATTTTTCTTGGCGCACAAAACGTTCCGGAAATTCCCGGTTTAACACTGGTAAGTTTGTTAAAACACTCTTGTGCGGCGCACACACATTTTCAAACAGGTCACGACCTTTCCATGGGCGATTTTTTACAACGTCTGGAATCTGCCCGCGAACAACTTAGGATTCCGCGCGAATGGCTTAACCGCAGTGTAAACGTCGGTTTTTCTGGGGGCGAACGCAAAAAGATAATGTTGCTGCGTCTTCTACTAACCGCACCAAGGCTCGCCATCCTGGACGAACCCGATTCTGGCGCAGACACACAAACAAAACAATTAATAGCAGACACCATTAAATCAATGCCAGATACAACATTCATATTTATATCACATCAATCCGATTTCACACAGATGGTATCTCCAACATCTACAACGACTTTATCTGGCGGAAAAATTATGATAAAATAATCACATAACTAACAACCATACCAAGGAAGAAAAAACATGACGACAAAAGACATTTCAAAGTTATCAAATTGGCTGTTATGGTCACCCCTTTATTTCGCCCTAACTGCATTTGTGACCATTACGGTAATTGGCTTAATACTCAGTTCTATTCCTACCTTTGCGCAATTATCACCTGTGGCTATAATGTCTATATTGGGAATTATAATCATCGGTTGCACTGCGTTGCTTATACGCCGTCTGCCGGTTATAAAAATGGACCAACAATCCTTTATCAGCATTCACAACGCCCAAACAGTAATTGCCACTGTTATATTCGGCATATTTTCATATCTAATAATCACCCACTATCAGCAGATAATCTTCAACCTTATGCTGGCTGACATCAAATCATCTTTTGCATTTATATTAACAATGTCACTGGTTGTATTATTCTATTTGTACATTCTGGGCATCTACATTTCGAATATTTATGTAAAAATCCTGCGCATACGCGAATTCAACATTCCACTGTGGAAAATTATTTGCTCTATTCCATTTGGATTTTCTGCACTGTGGGCGCCTGGCTATATATTAGCAGACGGTCCAACAAAAAAACCTGCCCTGCCCATCAAAACAAAATGGTATTCTGATTTGAATAAGTTCATAACATCGCGCCTATCAACAACAATCGCATCGTTTACTCTGGTAACATGCCTGTCTGGTTTTTTCTTTGGGTTTAACTCTGTTCTTTTAACTTTTTCCTTAACACTGGTATTTGGTCTGTGGGCATTACAGACAGGTTTAAAAAACTTTACCCGAAACATGCCAAACAAATACGCCACATGCGCGGTCATAATTAACCTGATTATCTTGGCTTTCATTTTGATTCACACGACACTAATTCCCCAAACGGTCCAAGATGTTCAGATAAACATAACCGACACAGAATACATCAGTGAAACACAACAATAAACACACCAAGGGAACCACAACAAATGAATGGCATAATTATTTTTACTGCAATTATATTTTTCCTGTGGATTGCACGTTCTGTATTAATCCCAATACTCATAGCCGGTTTTTTATGGTATCTAATGAATGCCATATCTGACTATTATCGTCGCGCCATGCCACGGTCGGTTGGCACATTTCTGTCGCGTATTTTTGATTGGACTGCGAACCTTGCGGCACTTGGCACAATTTGCCTGATACTATATTTATTTGCGACGCAAATTCGTCCGATGTTTTCCGAACTGCTTGGCGCCCTGCCATCGATTCAAGAAAAATTAATTTCCCTTGGTACATATTTTTCTGATTCTATTGGTATAAAATTTGACGCCAACATGATTCCGAACATAACGAAGATAGCCGCAAACATCGGCTCTTCACTGGCGGGCATTGCGACCTCGATGGGGATGGTATTTATCTATATGATATTCATGTTTGTTGAACAAAGCACATTTAACAAAAAATTTGCTGCCATGTTTCCCAACCGTCATCAATCAAAGAAATTCCGCTTTATCTTGGACAGCATTGACACCAACATGAAGAAATATTTATTTGTTAAAACCGCAATTTCTGCCATCACCGGCATTGCATCATTTATTTGGCTATATTCCATTGACGTTGAATTTGCGGGCGTTTGGGCATTTATCGTATTTATCACCAGTTACATTCCGACAATTGGCGCAATTGTTGCGTGCGGACTGCCAATTTTATATTCTTTGGCGACTGCCCCAACCTTGCAACAACCAATCCTGGCCGCGGTCGGCTTAATCGCTTTACAAATCCTGTTTGGCAACATTCTTGAACCAAAATTAACAGGCAAGACCTTAAATCTATCGACACTGGCGATTTTAATCAATCTGGTTGTATGGGGCATGATATGGGGCATAGCCGGCATGTTTTTCAGCGTTCCCCTATTGGTTGCCATCTATATCATTTGCGCCCAGTTTGATTCGACACGTTGGGTTTCTGTATTACTGTCTGCCGACGGCAACATCCCCGACAAACGCGAAGACTAATCGCGCCCCATACGCATAAAAACCGGGCTTTTTTCTAAGCCCGGTTTATCATTGCAATTGCATTTTCTAAAATCACACGCGCTGATTCAGAATCTAATCGTTCTTTCAAATCACGCACCCGAACACGCCCCATATCTTCCTGTGCCACCGCAGAAGTTAAATTTTCTTCTATTGTACAAATTGGCAAATCCACCACACTCGCTAAATCCTGTATAAATTCACGCACAGCTTCGGTTGTTGCAGACGCTGTTCCATCTGCATACAATGGCAGCCCAACAACAATTCCAACAACCCCTTCCTGCGTTGCTAAATCCGCCACCGCCCTTGCATGCCCCTTGGCACCACGTGGCATAACAATCACATCGCGAACAAAAACAAAGTCGCGCCCTGCATCAGACACCGCAACCCCTATTCGCCTTAATCCCCAATCAACCCCTAAAATGCGTCCAACACGCGGAAAAGCCTTGAAATCTGGCAAAATCATTGTATAATTCCTTTACTTTATAAATATAGGATTGAAAATGGCATTTAGCAAGCAACAATTACAAAAATTCGCAGACTTGATAAAGATTGAAATATCAGACGAAAAATTATCTGAAATGAACATCGACTCGGTTGTTGAATGGCTGGACAAATTACAAAAAATTGATACCACCGGCGTTGACCCAATGTTAAGTCCCGCCGAACATAAATCACCAATGCGTGACGACGTTGTAACCGACGGCAACATCCGTGACTTGGTCTTGGCAAACACACCGGACAACGCCGGCACATCACGCGGCTATTTCGCGGTACCCAAGGTTATGGACGGAGAATAAAATGACTAAAAAAAATATTTCTGTAAATTTTGTTCAATACGAACCGTACGAACATTTTCCGAACCACGTTGCAATGCTTGGATGTATCAGTCTTGCAGAACTGGACAAATTAATGAACGCATTAAACACAAACCGCGTCGCCGCGGATGCCTGCATTCGTTCATTGGCTTTAAGTTATACCGACCATGTAAACTTTGGTCGTATGCCGGGTCTGACGAAACGAAACTGCACCCTTAACATTGATGGAATGTTTTATTATGGCCAAGATACAAAATGCGGCACACCAAACCCACACATGGACGAAGAAGCAAAAATAAAGCGTTGCGCACGCAATTTGAAAAATGGCAAATGCAAGGACGAATTTATTCGCAACACGCTGGGCGCAACACTATTCCCACAACATTACGCAAAAGATAAACAAAAGTAAGAGCAAACAAAAATGATAAATCTAACATTGACCGAAGTATTACAAAAATTAAATGCCGGCGAAATTTCTGCTGTGGAATTAACACGCGCATATCTGGACAGAATTGAAAAATATGGTGCGGACCTAAATTGCTATATCACCACCACACCCGAACGTGCAATGGCTGATGCGGCGGCATCTGACGCACGGCGCAGCGCGGGCAACGCCCTGCCCCTGGACGGCGCACCAATCGCGATGAAAGATTTATTTGCAACGCGCGGCATTCGTACAACGGCGGCATCACGTATGCTGGAAAACTTTGTTCCTGAATATGAATCGACCGTATCTCAGAAATTAATTGATGCCGGAACTGTTTTATTGGGCAAGGCAAACCTGGACGAATTCGCCATGGGTACTTTCAGCAAGACCAGTTACTTTGGCGCACCAATCAACCCCTGGCAAATGGAACACAAATTAACCGCCGGCGGTTCATCGGGCGGTTCAACATCTGCCGTGGCGGGTGGGCTGGCCATTGCGGCGACCGGCACGGACACAGGTGGTTCTATCCGTTTCCCAGCGGCAATTACTGGCATGGTTGGTATGAAACCGACATACGGTCTGTGTTCACGCTGGGGTTGCGTTGCTTTTGCATCAAGTCTGGACACCCCGGGTCCAATCACACGCACTGTTGATGATGCGGCATTATTACTGTCCGCCATGGCGGGTCACGACCCCAAAGATTCAACCAGCGCACCAAACGGATTTACATGCACCGCACCACTGGAACCAATTCTGGGCGACGGCAAGAAATTACGCATCGGGGTTATCAAAGAATTTGCCGACGTTAAAATTTCAGACGACATGAAATCTTTGTTTGAAAAACGAATCGCGGATTTAAAATCCATGGGTGCAGAAATAGTTGAAGTTTCCATTCCAAACATCTTAGACGCCTTGGCGGCATACTACATCATCGCCCCTGCCGAGGCATCATCAAACCTTGCCCGCTATGACGGTATGCGTTATGGTCTGCGCGTCGAAGGTCGCGACATTTACGACACATTCAAGAAATCACGCGCTGCGGGCTTTGGCGACGAAGTTCAACGCCGCATGATTATTGGCACCGCTGTATTAAGCAGCGAATCGTACGATGTCTATTTTATGCAGGCTGCCCGTGTTCGTCGCATGATTTCGGACAGTTTTAATTCTGCATTTAATCAGTGCGATTTAATCCTTTGTCCGTCCAGTGCCGGCACCGCAATGCCACTATCATCGGACCTTAAGCCATTGGAATATTATGCATTGGATTTATTTACGGTTGCAATGAACCTGGCGGGCATCCCTGCATGCAGTGTACCTGCGGGTCTTGCGACAAACGGTCTGCCACTGGGGATTCAGGTTGTGGGTCGTCGCTTTGACGACATGCGTGTTCTACAATTGGCGAAACATATTGAATCTGCCGCTAACATCGACAATCGCCCAACAACAATTATGGGGAAATAGGAAAATGAATTTTCGCACCATCTTCTCTTTCTGCAATAAAAAAACGACCGCAATGGTCGCCAGAAAGGAGATGATGGTGGCTAGGGACGGAATCGAACCGCCGACACAGGGATTTTCAGTCCCTTGCTCTACCAACTGAGCTACCTAGCCAACGCGGGACAAATAATAAGATACAAAAAATAAAAAAGCAAGGGAAAAAGAAAAAATGTTTACAATAAAAGGCAAAACGTGTGATTGGGAATTAGTAATTGGACTGGAAACCCATATCGAGGTACTGTCTGAATCGAAATTATTCAGTGGCGCATCTGCCGACTATAATCCGACAGTCGCCCCCAACACCCAGGTATCAATGGTTGACGTTGCAATGCCGGGTATGTTGCCGGTATTAAACAAATATTGTGTTGACCAGGCGATTAAGTTTGGTTTGGGAATAAACGCAGAAATTTCCCGCCACAGCCGTTTTGCCCGCAAACAATATTTCTATCCTGACCTGCCCCAGGGCTATCAGATTTCACAACCCGCAGACGAACCACCGGTTGTCGGTCGTGGCTGGGTTGAAATCATGGGTGACGACGGCAACCCTAAAAAGATTTTAATCGAACGCGCCCACCTGGAACAGGACGCAGGAAAATTAAAACACGACGTACACCCAACTAAATCCTTTGCAGACTATAACCGCACAGGTGTTGCCTTATTAGAAATCGTCACATTCTTGGACACAAAAAACCCTGAAAACAATTCATATATTTCATCCCCGGACGAAGCCGAACGTTACCTGCGTGAAATTCGTGAAATTGCACGCGCCCTGGGTGTATCCAAGGCCAACATGGAAGAAGGTTCCATGCGCGCCGACGTTAATGTATCTGTGCGTCCGGTCGGTTCATCCGAATTCCGCACACGCACCGAAACAAAAAACATGGTTTCGTTTAAATTCATCAAAACAGCGATTGAGTATGAGGCACGCCGTCAAATCGAAGCCTATGAAAACGGCGGCACCGTATCTCAGGACACAATGCGTTTCCACCAAGGTGACGGCACAACATCTGTCATGCGCAGCAAAGAAGATGCACTGGACTATCGCTATTTCCCAGACCCAGATTTGTTACCGGTTATAATCACAGATGAACGCATTGAACAAATTCGCAAAACAATGCCGGAATTACCATCTGCAACCCGCGCACGCTATACGGCGGAATTTGGGCTGTCCGAATATGATGCGGCACGTTTAACGGAAAGCACCGACATATCACGCTGGTTCGATGCCGCTGTAAATAACAAAACAGAAAACGCCAAATCTATCGCAAACTGGATGATTTCCGAACTGTTCGCCCACCCTGAAAATTGGGATGTAAAAAATGAAAAATCTGGCATTGTGGATGAAATGCGCATTATCACACCATCTGATTTATCAGAATTGGTTGAAATGTTGGCAGACAAAACAATCAACGGCAAACAGGCCAAAGAAATCTTTATCAAAATGCTGGATGGGGAATCTGGCACACCACGTGAAATTGCCGACAAATTTGGCATGAAACAAATGACTGACACCGGCGCAATAGAGGCAATCGTTGACGAAGTCATCGCCGCCAACCCATCCCAGGTTGAACAATATAAATCTGGCAAAGTTGGTCTGCTGGGCTTCTTTGTTGGTAATGTTATGAAGAAAACAGGTGGCACCGCAAATCCAGCAGTTGTAAATGAAATTTTAAGAAACAAACTTGCATAAACCAAAAGGATAAAAAATGGCAAAAATTATCGGCATAGTAAAAAACGATTCAATCACGGGTGTTCAGTACGGCACAGTTGATGTTCCAGAAAACGTCACAACCATTAAATACGCCAAAGAAACTTTTAAAAAAGCACAATCTGCACGCACCCACAAAGCACGCAATGAAAGAACAAAAAAGAAATAAAAACACGCCTAACGACAACGGGTTATACAAATGACACCCCATGACCTTATACGAATATTGCGTGAAATGTCCCAGGCAGAATACATGGCGCGGATACATGCACGTGAATTAAAACACCGTGCGTATCATTGTCGCCATGCATTCAACGTCACACGGCAACACATAAAACAAAACATTCGAAAAATACGAACCAAGAACAAATAAAACATGAAAAAATTCTTTATCCAAACCTTTGGCTGTCAAATGAACGTTTATGACGGATGGCGAATCGCTGCGATGCTGGAACACCAGGGTTTCGTGCGTACAGACGATGTTTCCGACGCAGATATCATCATATTAAATACCTGCGCGGTCCGTGCCAAGGCAACGGATAAAGTATTTTCTGCCCTGGGGCGCATACGACGTGCAAAAAAACCGTCGGCACTATTTGGTATTGTTGGCTGCGTCGCACGCGAAGCGGGTGCAACCGCATTTCGTCGCATCCCAGATTTAAATTTTGTTTTGGGACCGCAATCGTATCACAAATTACCCGACATACTGGAAAATCCTGATGCACGATTGTTAAACATTGACCTGGGTGGTTTGGAAAAGTTTGACGCCCTGCCCCAGATGGAAAAATCCCCACGTGTTGCCTATATTCCAATACAAGAAGGTTGCAATCATGTCTGCACATATTGCATTGTTCCATACACACGTGGACGCGAAATTTCCCGTTCATTCGAATCGGTCATGGCGGAAACCTTACACGCGGCAAAAACTGGTGCAATTGAAATTTGTTTCCTGGGTCAAAATGTAAACGGATATAAATTCACCGACGAAAATGGCACGCTTTATCGCCTGTCTGATTTAATTCGCGAAACCGCAAAAATCCCGGAAATCATGCGCATACGCTTTACATCCAGTTATCCAACCGAAATGACAGATGACTTGATTGACATGTTCCGCACAGAACCAAAATTACTGCCATTTTTAAACATGCCAATCCAAAGTGGTTCCCAATCTGTTTTAACACGTATGAACCGTCCATACAGTTTGGAATTGTATTGCGACATAATTCGCAAATTAAAAATCGCACGTCCAGACATTCAAATTTCATCTGATTTTATTGTTGGTTTTCCTGGCGAAACCGATTCGGATTTCGAACAAACTATGAAAATTGCGGAACAAATAAAATACATCAATTCATACTCGTTCAAATATTCACCACGTCCACACACGGCGGCGGCACTGATGCCCGACCAAATTCCAGAAAACATCAAGGCCGAACGTCTTGCACGCCTGGACACCTATTTAAACGAAGTTCAGCGTGACTTTAACGAAAGTTGCATTGATAAAACTCTCTCATGCCTGTTGGAAGGCCCCGACAAAACCGGTCGCCACTTGATATATCGCACCCCATTTATGCAGCAATGCATTGTTGCGTTCCGTGAAAACGCCCCCGCCCTGACGGACATACAAATCACTGCTGCGAACAAGGCATCTCTTCGCGGGAAATTTATCTCGGATTCTTAAAACGCTATATTTGCATCTATTAGAAATTCACAGGCGTTTTGGTTATTAACGCGCCCTGCGCTAATCTCTGCGCCTGCCCCTATCTGATCATATTCACTCCAAAACTCTATACGACCGCCCAACATTACATCTGTATCTGTATCGACTGTTGCCTGAACTTTATAGTCATAATGAATTCCAATCATATCAAATTCATAACCTGCGCCGATTTTCGCACGCCCAAACACATCCATATTTTCTTCCGCCTCTATTTTATAGAAATCAAGTCCAACCCCAACACCTGGCATAATATAAAACGAATCGCCCAAAGAATATTTTTCACTGTAATCTGCCAACATATACCCCACATTGCCTCTGGGATTTTTTATTTGTGATTTATTGTACAGCACATCACCCACATCAAAGCGCATAAACCTAACCCCAGACAATAAATTCAAAAATCTTTCATCACCCATCTTATACAAGAAAGCAAAATCCAGACCATACAAACGCCCATCAAATTTATCCACATCCGATTCGTATTTAACCCTGCCCACATCGAAATTTAGTCCAAACTCTATCCTGTCCTTAACAACCGCACCAACACCAACCCCAATACCATTGACATAGAAATCTTTGGCACCAATCACAAATGAACGCACACCTGCATTTTCTGCAATCACATCAAAGCGGTTCATACTAAACGCATTCACCGTTTCTAAAATTTGAATTAAATTTCCCGGATTAAAGCGCACAGACCGCCCCATCATTTTATTAAATTCATCGACACTATCTGCCGTATCTAAACGCTTTAACAACCGGTCTGCACCACCATTTGACGCACCACGCAACTTATTCAAGAACGCGCCTGTTTCATTATTAAAAATTTTGACATAATCTGTTTCACGTTCCCGCCGAACGTACAAATTTCCATTTTCCACAAATCCAACATTTGCGAACAAAGGATTATCTGTCCCACCTATGAATCGAACTTTTCCATTTCCTGACACATTTTCCATAATCGCGACGCCATACAAATTCTTTAAATCATCACACAGCACCTTAATTTCACCAACCAGTTCTATATTCGTCTGATTTAAATACCTTGCACCGACATTCATATCAACCATCACGTTATTCAGCACAACCTTATCCGCCCTATGCGCGACGGACAAAATTTCATTCCACCGCAACACATCATCACCAGACACAACCAAAGTATAATCAGCATTAAAATTTATCGGCATCAGGTCACCTGCGCCCTCTACAACCTGAATCAGTTTTGCATTTTGCCCCAGATAAAAATTCCCCGTCATATCCCCGCGATTTATCACTGACACACGACACATATCGCAAACGAAAACATCTGTATTAAAATCACCATTATTTTCTATTTTTATACTTTTATTGACTTCTAACCTAGCGGGCTGAAAATAAACCCCATTATCAACATAAATATCCGCATCACCAACCACAGTTCCACCCCAAACATCTGCAGACACATTTGATGCGTTTGCACCCCCAACACAGCCAAGTAATACTAAAACAGAAATCCAAAACTTCATAATATTTTCCAGACTAAAATCCTAGCATTTTGGAAAATATTCTTAAAGCAAAAAATCCCCCGATGTCGAAACATCGGGGACACAGAAGGTGCATCTATACAGTTTTATTATTTTTCCAATTTACCCCATCCGGCTTTATAACCGCCATCACGTTCCAGATAAATATTTGCCCCTTCTAATTGTGCGGCACTTAATCCCTGAATCATATACGTCTGGTCTAATCTACCACTGGTGCCTGTTTGCAACATAGGCATCTGGATATCCATCTTTTTGGCATTAGTACAGCATTTTGCATCATTATAGCATGTTCCACATTGATACAGTTTCACATGATACTGAACACCTGGGCGCATATCTTTCAAATCCACCATCATTTTCAGGCCATTATCTGTGTCTTTAAATTTTATATGCCCCATTTTTGATTCACCGCCACGACTGCTGTGTGTGTACATTTTCGCATAAACGCTGTTAACATCTGCATTTTCATACGTCTGATAAACGACAATAGTATCAGATTCCACGACTTCCACCGGCTGTGCATAATGACTTTTCGCAGGATGATGTCTTGCCGCCTTTTTATTTGGACATTCCATCATACACCCACTCAGCAATACTGCCGCACCCAACACAGATGCGAACATTAACATTTTTTTAGTTATGTTTTTCATAAAGTTTCTCCTTTTGTTCCTTATGGTTACACAAAACAACTGTACTATAAATCCACGCACATTTCCCCAGGTATGAATCCCTAAAAATCCCCGGATTTCATGCGTACAGCAACTTATGAAAACACTCCTGCGGAACTGTTAAATCAATTATGATAATTTTATTTTCGTTCACCAAACCAAAGGAATAAAACATGTACAAACTGATACAACATTTAATTGCATTTAAATATGCCTGCAAAATAAATCATTGGTCAACAGACAAATACAGCGACCATTTATTATTTGACCGTCTAACCTCGGACATCGACACCTGGGTTGATGCAATTGCTGAAACATATTTTATGGCAATGGATAAAAAAACAGTATTCAAACCCGACCTTTTGGTTCCAAAATATATCAACAACAATCTGGTAAAATCATGCGAAATAATAATATCCATGCTTGAAGAACTACAAAACGACGGCGAACTAAACGAAGGACTAAACTCTTTACTAAGTGCCATCGAAGAAGGTTTTTTAAACAAACTCGCCCTGGCAAAGCTAGCGTAAAAAAACACCCCACAAACATCGTGGGGTTTTTCTTTATTTTGCGACATTTATACTGGCTTTCATATTTTTATATTTTCCCAACACAAAACACCCCAACCTATACGCCACCAAGACCTGCAATGCCAAATCAACTACACAGTTCCTAGGCAATGCCATAAAATATTGTCCTGCACTTGGCGCAAACCCTGTTTCTATCACGGGCGCCAACGCAGACCAAAAATTTTCCCATGTTAAATGTCCATAAATCCATAAATTCATCGTCATCATCCCCAACACCATTGTTGTACAGTTTGGCACTGCGGAAATAATTGCCTCTTTAAAGTTTTGTGGATACACCCCTGCCATTTTTTCCTCCATAAAAAAAAGCAGTCCCGCAACTGGACTTATGTGTCGCGAACACTGCACGTTGTTAATTTTTATTTCAAAGCCGGGGCATTATAATTTTTTTATTTTTTTGGTCAAACAAAAAATCCCCCATTTTTTTGGGGGATTTTTAACCTAGAACATAAATCTAATACCTACGTCACCGCCAAAATTATGCAATCCTGACTGAATATCGACGTATGTATATCGCGCTGCCAAATCAACCGCAAAGCGTTCCATATCGAACGTTACACCCAATGTTCCCATTGCGGAAAAGCGTGTTTTGCTTTCACTGTGACGTGGCACTAAATCGCCATGACGTTTAACATCTGTAAATGCGATACCTGCGCCCAACCCTGCGAACGGACGTAACATTTTATAGTGTCCGAATTCTAAATAGTTGTTCCACAACAAAGTCTGCATCTTAGTTTCAACATCAATACCGCCTACACCTGCGCCAAAATTTTCCTGGTCTGACATTTTGCCAAAATAAGACCATTCGATTTCGGAACGAACAGTATCACAAACTTCCAAACCTAATGCGGCACGTCCCTGGAAGATATAATCGGTCATTGATTCCTTGTTACCGTCATATTTATAATTCAGGTTAGTATAACTCATACCACCACGCAGTCCGACATAAGGGTCCATCCCCCACATTGTCCAACTGCTGCCCTGGTCCGGATGATTCATTGCGAATGCCGGACACGCAATCAGCACAGCCAATGTTGAAATTGCTAACTTTTTCATTTTTTCTCCTTTTTGTATTTATTTTTATCTTCAAAGTTTCATGTCAACACTTACATTCTATCAATACGATATAAATAATTACACAGGTATGAATCCCTGGGAAAAAAGGCACATCCACACAAAGCAACACATTTTTCAAGCCATAAAAAAACGGTCACTTTCGTGACCGATTATTTCTGGTGGACTTAGCTTGGGACTGTATATTCCCATGTTCGTTTTCACTCCATGGGCCCCTTTCACTACGTAAGGCGCGAACTGCGCATTCGCTTGTTCTTGCCAACTGGCGTTCCGAACCCTTTTTACGGGTTCTCGTCCGCTTTGTCCAAGCCATAAAAAACGGTCACTTTCGTGACCGATTATTTCTGGTGGACGCGCAGGGACTCGAACCCTGGACCCACTGATTAAGAGTCAGTTGCTCTACCAACTGAGCTACGCATCCAGAACTGGGGTTCATTATAGACATAAATTCTGCAAAATGCAAGTTTTTATAACAAAACCGCCAACTGGCGGTTTAATTTTTTATCAGTCACACTTTTTATAACGCAATTCTACATTTTTTATATCGTCAACAGTCTGCGTTCCTGCCAGCCACATAACCCGGCGCAAATCCTCTTTCAGATAGTTAAACACAGACACCACCCCGCGCCATCCCCCCAACGCCAGTCCATAAATTACTGGTCTTCCTATTGCGACAACATCCGCACCACTTGCAATCGCTTTAAACACGTGTTCACCCTTTCTTATTCCACTGTCAAATATTATCGGCACACGTTTATTTACCCGCTGTGCAATCTGCCCCAGCACCTCAAACGCCCCCGGCGCACCGTCTAATTGTCGCCCACCATGATTAGACACCCACACCGCATCCGCGCCCGCCAAAATTGCCAATTCTGCATCATCTGGATGCTGAATCCCTTTAACAATTACTGGCAATTTAGTCATTGATTTCACACGCATTATATCATACGGTCCCAAATCATTTTGCGCGGCTGCGAATATGGCACCTATACCTTGCCCCTTTGTTTTTCCTGATTTTTTTGCAACATTTGGCAGTGGTAATGGAAACTTAAAGTTATTTCTCGCGTCACGAATTCTGTTTCCACCGATTGGCGCATCCACCGTCAGTATAATTGCGTCATACCCCAAACTTTCCGCCTTTTTCACCAATCTTCTATTAAAGGCATCATCCTTACTCAGATACAACTGAAACCATTGTGGCGCGCCTTGTCCTGCCTGTGCAATTTCTTCTAATGTTGAACTGGCATAATTACTTACACTCATAATTGTACCGCTTGCGGCAACACCATGCGCGGTACCCGCCTCTGCCAACACGTGTGCCAACCCATGCGCGGCGGCGGGCGCGGCAATTACAGGCAACGCAATTTCTGTACCCAAAATTTTAGTTGTAACATTTGGTGTATCAACCCCGGTTAAAACACGTGGATAGATATCAACTTCATCAAACGCCGATATATTTCTGCGCAATGTTTTTTCTTCACCTGCCCCACCGGCAACATAGTCAAACCCACCCTTTGGTAAAATCTCAGCCGCCTGTCGTTCTAAATCTTGTATATCCAAAATCACGATTTCCGAATCGGCATCAGACGCCTGATATCCACCTGGCGCGAGCTTTTTTTCTGGGTTATTAATCTGTGACACCACCCATATAATCAGCAGCACCACCAAACACACACACAACACAAAGATAATTTTTTTCATTCCTCACCTCTCTTTAAGAAAAGCATATCAGAACGAATCGCAAAAACTGATTTGACAGTATTCACAAACGGCACTGCTTTTACAGTGCCGAATAAAAACATACATTATTTTTTCATATAACTTGCCGGGTTATACGCCTTGGTCCCCTTACGTATTTCAAAGTGCAACTGTGGGCTATCAACCTTTCCTGTTTTTCCAACAGTTCCAATTTTCTGTCCAACTGTGACCTTTACCCCACGTCGTACAACCATAGAATCCAGATGTGCATATACAGTCATCCACCCGCCATCATGCTGCACAATAATCAGATTTCCCATTCCCTTTACTTCATTACCTGCGTATGCGACCACCCCATTTTCTGCGGCTTTAACAACACTGCCCCGTGTGGCAGAAATATTTATCCCATCATTGAACAGTCCATTAGACTTTGCACCATAATTTGACAAAATCTTCCCACGCACAGGCCATGTAAATTTTGATGACGACCGCGCTGTAATTGCCGGCAATTTTTTATTAGGGTCTGACGATATTTTCTTCACAGGCTTTGCGACCTGAACTTTTTCGGGTTCATTTTTTTTCTGTTTTTCCACATTTTTACTTTTTGCGCTTTGCACTTTTTGTTTTACTGGCGTACTTTGAACTACCTTTGCAACTTTTTTCTCATCCGCCACCACAACCTTTACAGCTTGTTTTTCTGTGGTCTTTATCTCTACGACCTGTGCAACAGGTGCCTTATTCAGATTTGGCACGCGCAATTTTTGCCCAACGGTCAGATTAAACGGCGCGCTTAAATCATTCATAACCGCCAAATCATTAACAGGCACGGCATACTTACGCGATATCGAATACAAAGTATCCCCTGCCCCTACTACGACCTCTTTCAATTCGACCTTAGTCGCCGTCCGCACCCCCGACACAGGCTTATTTATCGTCAAAACATCTGCCGGCACAGGTTTAATTTCCCTGGCGACTTGTAATTTCTGTCCGACCTTCAACTGATACGGCGGATTAATTTTATTTAATTTCGCCAGGTCCTCTGCACTTGTATTATATTTTATTGCCAACGCATACAGCGTATCAGCCTTTTGCACAGTAATTTCATCGCTGTCATTTTCTATCCCTGCCACGCCATATACAGGCACCACCAAAACATCTTCTGCTTTACCTGCGACAACATCATCCGCGCTATCTACGTCACCCTTATTAACGATTATTATCTTTTCCCCGACATCAGCATCTTGCACCTGTGCATTTAATTGCGGTGGTAAGATATAGTCATCTAAACTGGCATACAAAACATATTCATCGTTATCTGGGCTGCCATATAACAAATCCGGTGCGGCATACATACCATAGTCTGTCGCCGCAGAATTATAGATTTCTGCCTCGGCATAGGGGTCTGCCAACAACGCAGGATATCTGTTCGAAATAAATTCCCCAACCGAATCGGGCAACGACACAATCCTAGGCTGCAAATCACACGCGGTTTGCAACATCAAAAGTCCAACAAAATAAATCCAAATTTTTTTCACGCACTAATTATAGCACAAAAATCAATCTCGTCGCATAAATAAAATACTAATTTCAAACAATAACCACATTGGCACCGCCAACAAAATCTGTGACACGACATCTGGTGGTGTTAATATTGCGGCAACAATGATAATAAAAACTATTGCATACCTGCGCATTTTTACCGCGCTTTCACATTTTAAGACACCGATTCGGTTCATCATTACCATCACCAACGGCAATTGAAACGCCACCCCAAACACTTTCAGCATACCTATTGCCAACCCCAGATAATCTCGCATTCCCGGCATTACCACACTTGGCACCTGCGCACTGTGATTCAAATCCACAAAGAACCCAAAAGTTATCGGCAACAAAAAATAGAAAGCAAACGCCGCCCCCAACAAAAACAAAATCGGCGACATAATCAACAAAGGCCACACCAAACCACGTTCACGCTTCTTTAATCCTGGGGCAACAAACGCCCACACATGCCACAACGCCACCGGCAAAATAACAATCATTGCGAACAATGTCGCCAAAGACAAACGAATCATCAACCCATCTGCCAAACCTGCATACAGCAATTCTGCATCATTCCACACACTTAACAGTGGCTGTGTCAGAAAAACCTGCAATTTTGGCGCAACGCCCCATCCCACAACAAACGCCACAGCAAAAATCAGCAACGTCCATAAAATTCTGCGGCGCAATTCCGAGAAATGCTGCATCAGCGTCATTTTCTTCATTTCTTCACCGCCTTCTTTTTTGTCCTGACTTTATTGCCTGATGTTTTTTTCTTTTTCGGCAAAACTTCTGAAAACGCATCCAGCACATTGTCGGTCGTTGTTTTCAAGATTTCATCCAAAGGCTCTTCTAACTCTATTTGTTTTTTGATATCTTCCGATGCATCTGTAATTTTCCAGACAATTCCCCGCACGAACTTAACCGCCCTTGCGGCGAATCGCGCAACATCCGGCCACATCCGCGCCGGGATAACCAGTACCCCTACCACCAAAATCACAAAAAGTTCTGCCCAACTAATTCCAAACATAATCAAACTTTAATCATAGTAATCATCACCACCACTGGTACTGATAGTTTTATGTCTTTGAATTTGGAAATAATTTTTTCCAAACTTTGTTTTTTCCTGCAATTTTTTAAAGGCAACATCTGTACTGGCACCTGTTGCATCAACAACCGTCCAAGAGTTTAATTTTACCGGACTTTTATCAAAAACAACCGTCATATAGCCTAATCCCTCTTGTCCTTTAAGGTTCATTTTCAACGCAAACGAATTTTTATAATCCAACGTTTCGACTACATTGATATCAGCATTTTTCAAATCAATATTTTTTCTAATTAAAATACCTGCTGGTGTACTGGTCAAAGGCACAGTTGTAATCTGGTCCAATGATTTATCAAAGAAATACAAATCCTGACCATCTGCAATCAACTGCACCGGCATATTATCATAATCCAACCGCACTTTTCCTGGGCGCAGCATTGAAAAATCACCTTCTTGTTGTTTTCCATTTGCGGTCTGCACAAATTTCCCTGTCAATCCTGTAACAGAATTCAAATAACTTTCTGCTTTATTAATCAATTCTGAATTAACATCTGCCCATGCCCCCATATTTACCAGCGCACACAGACACATAACTAAAAACTTTTTCATCTCTACTATTCCTCCTTAAACAGTTCCAGCACCCTTGCCCGTACATTTTCCAGTGTATCCCGCACCACGGCACCTGCGGCACGTTCATGTCCACCGCCCCCCAGTTCTACTGCAATATGATTAATTGGTTTTTTACGGCTTCGGATAGACAATCCAATCTGTTCTTGTTTTTGTTCTTTTATCAATACGATATAATCGACACCCTGAATTTGCCCCAGCAAATTCAACACCATCTCGCCCCGTCCATCCAGATATTTATAGTCTTTCTTATATATAGTCGCCACTGCCAATCTTCCACGATAAAAGAATTCTGCATTTGCGGCGGTTCTTGCTTCCAGTTGCACTGCCTTGCGTGGTTTATTATTCATCAGTTCAATCAGGCTTCTGATATTGACGCCATCTTCGACCAGGTCCGCCATTATCCGCAATGCTTCACCATTTCGCACAAACTTAAAATTTCCTGTATCAGTCAATATCGCCAATGCCAGCAAATCATTCACAATTGCATCTGCTTTCAAATCACCTTCCTGCATAATTTTATATACAAGAACGGCTGTTGCTGCGGCATTTTCATCATCGATACACAGATTTCCAATTTTATTATCATTTTTATGATGGTCAATTTCTACGACAAACCTTGCACTATCTACGGCACCCTTTGCCCCCCCAACATGCAGTGGATTTCCATAATCCATAACAACCACCAAATCATAAACTTGGGTTAAATCGACACGCTCAAAATATTTTATTCTTGTTCGCAATGGCACATTATCCAAACTGTCTGGGATATTTCCATCATAGACGCAAACAGGCTTAATCCCAAAATTCAATTCCACCAATCGTGCCAATGCCAAAACGCTGCACAACGAATCCCCATCTGGATTTTTATGTCCAACGATTAAGATTGACTTTGCATCTTTTACACGCGCTAAAAATTCTTTTATATTCTGTTTCATAATTACCCATTTACACGGCGGCGTCTTCTAAAAAGAACTGCGCACTAACCCGCCCTTTATACTCATTTTCTTTCAGTTTGCCCAACAACCGTATTGTAGTATTTGTATTTGCATCGTCTAGTAAAAAATTACCCACCGGCGTTCCGACCAAATTAAATCCCACAAATTGCAATCTTTCACCTCTGCTGGTCATTACCTCCCCACGCAGATGCGCCCCACTTCCCATTACGCTGGCATGCCTAAACGTCGCACCACGCAGCACCAATGTCGGTTCTGGATTTCCCTGTCCAAAAGGTTCCAACGCCTTCATATTTTTTACCAATCGCATATTTGCCCCTGACGCATCTATTTCTGCATCTACAACCACTTCTGCGGGCGGCATTTCACCATGCAATTGTTCCATCACAGCTTTTTCCAAAAACTCACAGAACTGCTCTTCCTTATCTGCCGTCAACGAAAATCCAGCGGCGGCGGCATGTCCTCCACCCTCTGTGACGATTCCCGCGGCAAGTGCATCATGAATAATCTTACCTAAATCAACACCCGGCACCGAACGTCCTGAACCATTTATGACACCATCTGCCTTGGTCGCCACACACGACAACAAATTAAATTTATCCTTTAATCGTCCTGCGATAATCCCCATAACGCCGCCATGCCAATTTTCGCCACAAATAAACAAACTGCATTTTCCCGCTGCGCAGCAATTTTCTGCTAACTCTGTTGCACGCAGCATAATCGCATTTTGGATATCGATTCGTTCTTGATTCATCTGATGCAACTTACCTGCCAAATCTTGCGCAATCAGTGGATTATCGGTCAACATCAACTGTAACGCGGGTGCTGCAGAATCCAAACGTCCCGCCGCATTCAAGCGCGGTCCCAACGCAAATCCCGCGGCATAGACAGACGGTTTCTTTATTCCCGCCACATCCATCAACACCCTCAGCCCCAGGTTTTGTCTTTTTCCCATAACCTTTAACCCTGTTGCAACAAAGGCGCGATTCAACCCAACCAGCGGCATCGTATCGCAAACAGTTCCCAACGCCACTAAATCCATACTGTTCATCAGTTCTGAATTATCCAATCCACCGCCACGTTTTTTTAGTTCTCTATTAACCGCAACTAACGTCAAGAACGCCACACCAACCCCCGCCAAGTAAGACAATTCCGACACATCATCTATCTGCTTTGGATTTATCACCGCGTCTGCCTGTGGCACAACAACATCAGGCGAATGATGGTCTGTAACGACGACCTTCATTCCACAGTTTTTTGCACATTCAACTTCTGCTGCGCAACTAATTCCACAATCAACCGTAATTAACAACTTTGCGCCTTGTTGCGCAATTTCTTCTATTGCCTGATTATTTAATCCATAGCCTTCGCCCTCACGCGTGGGCAGGTGCCAAATCACATCCACCCCTAATGCCTGTAAATATTTCACAAAAACAGCAGTTGATGTAATTCCATCAACATCATAGTCGCCATAGATAGCAATTTTTTCTTTTTTCTCTATTGCATCTGCGATAACAGCCGCCCCTTTATCCATGTCTTTCAAGACCGACGGATTAGGCATATATTCTTTTATACTTGGGTTCAGGAATTTTTGTGTTTCTTGTTCGCTTACCCCCCTACTGCACAAAATTTTCTTTAACAAATCGTCACAATCACAAAACCCATCGTCCATCAACACCCACGCCTTTCCCAGCATGGATTTTTCTACTATTTTTCTCACGCTCTATACTCTTTTTTTTATTATCAAGCGCATTATAATCAAAAATTATTCAAATAGCAACGGCAGGATACTATCAAGAATTTTTCCCGTTGTCGGCACTGCATTCCACGCTGCTGTACGCCACCCCCACGATTCCTTAGTTCCCTGGGGTTCATCCAGCACCACTAAAATAGTATATTGTGGTGCATGTGCAGGAAAGATACCTGCGAAAGCGGTAACATTTCTTTTTCTATCAATTTTTCCATTGATATATTTTTCTGCAGTTGCTGTTTTTCCACCTATTTGAATACCTGCAACCCTTGCCTGTTTACCACTTGTTTCTTCTGCAACCCTTAACATAATAGGTCTTAATTTTGCGGAAATTTCATCTTCCAAAACTCTTTCACCTTTAACGGCACCTACGTTTCTTTTCTGCAACGTGGGATAGATATAAATTCCACCATTAGTCACGGCATTAACTGCCAACAGCAGGTGCATCGGCGTCACTGAAATACCATGTCCAAATGCAACCGTTGCTTTTTCAACAGGCCCCCATTTTTTTGGCAACAACGTTCTTTCTGTTCGCCCAAATTCCAGGCTTAACGCCTCGTCCATATGTACGCGTTCAAAGAACTCTTTTTGTGCATCTTCTGGCAAATCCAGCGCAATCTGCGCACTTCCCACATTACAAGAATGCAACATAATTTCTTCCACCGTCAGGTTTGGTCTTGGTGGTTTAAAACTTCTGATATCAGAAATCTTTGCTGCTGTTCTGCCGAATTTATCCAAAATTTTATACGGCTCTTTGACATAGTATTCTTTATCAATTCCGTTTTCGAACGCCAATGCGGTATTAAATATTTTAAATATAGACCCCAAATCATAAACGCTTCTCATTGGCTTAAACAGCCTGTTTGCCGCCGGGTCTGCGCGCAGATTTTCTGGGTCAAAGTCCGGCAACGACACCATAGCAATCATTTCCCCTGTCCTGGAATTCATCAGCATTCCCATCGCCGCCTTGGTTCCATATTTTTGCATTGCAAAGGACAGCTGTTCATAGAACACCGCCTGAATTCTTGAATCAACTGACAAACGCAGGGGGTCTTTATTTTCTTTCAAATAACTATCATAAACTCTTTCTGCGCCTTCTAATCCACGTCCATCTTCTCCAACGAATCCCACGACATGTGAAAACAATCTGCGCTTAGGATATTTTCTTGTCTGGATTTTTTCTATTTCCAACCCTTCTAACTTTGCCTTTTTAATAATTTCACGTTGTACATCACTGGCGTATTTTTTCAATCGAATAAATCTTCTATCAGAATTTACCAATTCTATTGCCTGTGCCAGCGAATATTCATACGGCATTGCCTGATGAATAGTCTGCGCGACCGCATCTCTATCTTTTTCACGCACCGCCTTATTTCGCAAGATAATATGACCCGATTCTACATTTTTTGCCAAGATATCACCATTTCTATCAACGATATCTGCGCGTGTTACATTCCATTCACCTGTTGCCCCTGCCAATCTTGACCGGTCTGTTCCCTGAATCCCCAACTGCAACGTACGCAATATAAAAATTGCGAACGCTATAAAGAACACAATATAAACCACCCCAAGGCGTTTTCGCGCCTGTGCATCACCGCGCATTCCGGCAAATCCATGTCGAAAAATATCTTTTCCCACTTCAAACATTATTGCACTTCCCTGAAAGGCAATTCATTAACCGCCACTGCTTTATTAAAACTAACTGCTTCTGACTTTGGTTCCAAACTTATCACCAGGTTTCGTAAAATTTCCGGTCTGACGTATGACGCAAACCCAGCCTCTACCACGGCTATTTTTTGTTGAACTTCTACGATATTTCTTCTTACCCGATTTATTTGTCTGTTTTGGGTTCTGAACGCCACCTGCAGCATCACGCTAAGCATCAACACCACCCCCAGTGACCACATACCAATCTGAAACATTTTCTCATCATCGTTCATCTGCAACCCTCCCCCCTCAGACATTAAATGCATTTTATCATAAATTCTGCAAAAAACGAATCATAGAATTTACGCCATTCGTTCTCCCCGACCCCAGATTTAAATTCAACCTGTCAAATTCACCTTTGATATCCATTTTTCGGATTTCATCATTGTTTTTTCCATCAACCATCGCCACAATTATCGCAACAATTCCACGAACCAACATTGAATCCGCCCGTCCAAAGAACCTATTTCCATCTTGGCAAATTTGCACAAACGACGTACACCCGACAATTTCCGTACAAACGGCATTTTCTGGCACCTGCTGCAAACGACGTCCAAAATCCATCACCATTTCCAAACGCATTGCGGGGTCCTGGACCAAATCCAAAGCCATTTTCATTTCTTGAAAATTCATTTTACCACCCTTGATTAGTCAAATCTAGTTCGATACGCGCCGCATCAGACATACGACTTAAATCCCACGGTGGGTCCCACACCAAATCGACCCGCACAGGTATATCACCTGTTACCGCCTGCACAACACTTCTTACCTGTTCTAGCAATTCTTCCATCATAGGACACGTCGGACTGGTAAACGTCATCTTCAGCACAACACCATCCACCCCGATATCAATATCATAAATCAACCCCATATCCCATACATTAACGGGAATTTCTGGGTCATACACTGTTTTCAAAGCATTTATAATATCGTCTTTTGTAAAATTCATTTTATACAATCTTTTATTATTTTCACTGCGCTTTCCACGTCCTGACGACTGTTATACGCCCCCACAGACAACCGAATTGCCCCACCGACACCGATTGTCCGCATAATCCAAGACGCACACATCACCCCCGACCGCGCACAAATTCCCCGCACTCCCATTCTGGCGGCAACATCTGCGACATGAACATTATCCACGACGAACGTCAGCATTGCTGCATCACGACGGGTTAATATTTTGACATCCTGACATTTACTTAATTCATCATACAAATACCGTATCAATCCCAAATCAGGTCTATTTTTTTCCAGCGCATCTATCGCCGGTATCAACCCTGCTATTTGTGTCAAAGGCAATGTTCCCGCCTCGACATCAGTGTCAGAAAAAACAATCTTATCATCTGCATCAACAAAAGTGACCATTCCACCGCCAATAATTTTTGGTCTGTTTTCCGCATCTATATTTTTTCTGTATAAAATCCCTAATCCTGTATCAGCCCCTATTTTATGCGCAGAAAAGCACATAAAATCGCAATCCCATGCCCTTACATCAATTTTTTCATGCACGACAAATTGTGCGGCATCGACAACAGTAATAACATTTGGATTTTTTTGCTTTGCTGCGGCTATAATTTTTGCGACATCCTGCGCCTGCCCCAATACATTAGACATCGCAGTAATCACAAATATATCAGCCACCGGCATATTTTCTATATCAATATCAAAATCATCATTCAGCGGACAAACAAACACACGTCCCACCCGCGATTTTACACGCTGAACAAACGGCAGCCTTGCACTGTGATGGTCCAAATCAGACACTAATAACCTTGTTGTTGCGCCCACACTTAGCATATCTGCGATAATATTCATTGATGCGGTTGTCCCAGACGTAAACATCACCTGGTCAGTTCTTGCGTTAATGAACGCCGCCACTCTTGCCCTTGTTCGTGCGACCATATCATCAACATCCGCGACCCTTTGGCAAAAACCGCGCCCTGCATTTGCATAACCATTGCGCAAGAAATCCATTTCTGCCTGTATCACACAATCTGGTTTTTGATAACTTGCGGCTGCATCTAAGTATATGATTTTATTCATTTATGTTTTCTCTTGCATTTTAGGCTGATTATAATACACTCTTGCCAAATATCAACAACAGAAAGGAGAAAAACATGGCAATATCACACGTTAACGACAGCACATTTGACAGCATGATTGGCGACGGCATCACCTTGGTTGATTTTTGGGCATCCTGGTGCGGTCCATGTCGCATGTTTGGTCCAATTTTTGAATCTGCGTCTGACAAAACCAGTGATGCAAAATTCGTTAAATTTGAAATTGACGAATCGAATCGTCGCACCCCTGCGAAATACGGCATTCGCAGCATTCCTTCAATCCTGGCATTTAAAAACGGCGAATTAATCGAGGCACGCACCGGCGTCATGGACGAAGAAACACTGCTTGCCTGGGTACAAGAATTAAAGGGGTAAACCAATGGCAACAAAAGAAAATTACAAGACGATGGAACTGCCTTCGAATTACAAACCAAAGAAATCGGAACCTTACATGTGTCCGATGCAACTGGCATATTTCTATCGCATTTTGAACGCCCAGAAAGAAGAACTTTTAAGCGAAAGCACATCTGTATTATCTGCGGTTCGTCTGGCGGACAAAACCGAATCGGTTGGCGTTGGTGACGAATCGGACAACGCAACCTATAACCAGGACATCACCATGGATTTACGCATGTCCGAACGCAACAACCGACTTCTGGACAAAATAACATCCGCCCTGGAACGCATGGAAAATGGCACCTATGGTTACAGTGTTGTTTCTGGGGATGAAATTGGCATTCAACGTATGATTGCACGACCACTTGCAACCATGACAATCGAAGAACAAGAAGAATACGAAGCACGTAAGGCTTAAATAAAAAATCCGGCATCCGCCGGATTTTTAATACTATCGCAACCTACTGTGCCGACATGTTTTTCTGCACCACACCAGCGCACTTTTATACCTATCAGACACCTCGTCCAGACGCAGCACAGAAGCACCCAATAAATATAAAACAGACAAGTTGCTTCCACGTGGGTAATACACGTTTGGTCTGTTCACTGGAAATTCAAACAACTTCTTGTCCCCTGCACACATTTCAGGTTCAACCCTAAACAGCATACTTTTATCATCACCAACAAATCTTGCCCTGGTCGGTTCGACACGCAAATTCACCGACAACACACATCTTTCATCACATCCATCACAAACATATGGATAGTCAAATTCAATTTCCCTGAACGGATTTTGTATAATCTGACCTTCATCCACCTTGGTGTTTTTTAAATACTCATACGGCATACGGCGCCCCTATAAATCTAAAATACAACCAAACAAGACGGCAAAAAAGAAGCAAACCGTCCCACCGATTACAAACAAATGCCACACCGCATGCGAAAACTTCATCCGCCGCCACAGATAAAATATCACACCGATTGTGGAACCCCCACCGGCAGTAAAATTATAAGAAAAAACAAAAATCAAAGCAAATATAATTTTTGCATTTAATTACTGGATTGCCACGGTCGCCCTACTCCCTCGCAATGACAAAGACACTTAATATTCTAGGAACTTAAAAATTCTTGTCATTGCGAGCAAACGCCAGTTTGCGTGGCAATCCAGTCTATTATTCCGATTTACCGCTTCTTGCTATGCGCACAGGTCAAGCAACACCAACTAAAAAATCTTTCACACGCCTTCACAATATCACTACCCAATGGACCACATTCCACCTTTACACCATCTACGTACGGCACGAATCCTGTAATATTTCCACGTTCAACAATTGGCTCTAAACGGTATGCGCACATTTTTTCACAACCACGACACCGAACATCCCAATCACGAAATTTATGGTTTAAAATCTCATCTATACTATATGTTTCGTTCTTTTTATATACATACGACATAAAAACTCCTATAAATCTAAAATACAACCAAACAAGACGGCAAAAAAGAAGCAAACCGTCCCACCGATTACAAACAAATGCCACACCGCATGTGAAAACTTCATCCGCCGCCACAGATAAAATATCACACCGATTGTATACGCCAAACCACCGGCCAGAATAAACCACAAACCGCGAATCGGAATACTGCGAATCATCGCCGGCAAAATAAACAACAACGTCCACCCCATGGCGACATACAGTCCAACCATCCATTTTGGCTGTTGACGTGGATTTTTAATCTTCATATACGCCCCAAACAGAACAATCGCCCACAGGATTCCAAACACTGTCCAACCAACAATCCCACGCAGATTTACCAATAAAAATGGTGTATACGTCCCCGCAATCAATGCATATATTGCAACACTGTCCCACACCTCAAAAAAACACTCGTGTTTTTTCCCAATTGTTGCATGACACATTGTTGAACCGAAATACAGGGTAATCATCGTCACACCAAAAATTGCACACGACACAACCGCCCACGCATCACCCTTTAATCCCGCGAACACCACCAACAGAGTTAACGCAGCAATGGCCAAACCAATACCAATCCCATGGGTCAAGATATTAACAACTTCTTCTGCATGCGTGCTGGGCTTTTCCCAACGAAACAACCCTGTTGCACGCAATACCTTTAATAATTTTGATGCATGTTCATCTTTCTTGACTGCACGCACCCGCGCTCTTTTTGTCTGTGTCATTTTATCACCCTTTCGATTCGTTTAATTACGCGTTCGCCGCCCATAACCGACATAATCGAATACAGGTCTGGGGTATTTGTACGCCCAGACAACGCCACACGCAGATTCATTGCCACATCACCGTTTTTAACACCTAACGATTCGGCAACCGCAACAATCTTCGCCCACCAGGTGTCTTTATCGTCTGCCGGATTATATGTTTCCAAGAATGCCCGCAACGCATCCGAATTAAATTCGTATTCAGCATTTGGCACAAACAATTCATCCCAGAAAAACGCAACATTTTCCAACGTCTGGGACCAGGTGACAAAGTCTTTGCGTACACGCTTTGGATTATCACGTTCAATTCCCAACACACCCGTCAGGTATTTAACTTCTGCGACCTGCATTTTCTGTGTGTCATTACCATATTCATTTGCCCAGGCAACCACACGCGCCACCAATTCCGGCACTGGCAACGAACCAATGAACTCTTTCGCCCACCATTCCAGTTTATCAGTATTAAACAGCGCACTGCTGGTTGGGATTTTTTTTACCCGTAATGGATAGTTCCAAATTGTTGTATCTGGCTTTTTATTTTTTTCTTCTTCGAACCCAGACGCCACAATATTGTACAAATAATTCAGCACAGCCTCAATCGGCCAACCTGCGGTTAAATAGTGCATAGTATTTGCTTCTGGGTCTGTGCGCTTTGACAGTTTACGTGAATTTCCAGTCTGTTCGTCTAACTTGTTAATTGTTGCAACGTGAATGTATTCAGGATTTTGCCATCCCATCATACGAAACAGTTGTAAATGTAAATTCAGTGATGACAACCATTCTTCACCACGTTGAACCAATGTCGTGCGCATAAAGTGGTCATCACACAGATGCGCAAAATGATATGTCGGCAACCCATCATTTGACTTAATCAAAACGATATCTTCTTCATTTTCTGGGAATGCCAAACGACCACGCACCTTGTCATTATAAAAGATTTTATTGTCTTTATTTCCCATTGAATACAAACGAATCGATGGAACCAATCCGTTGTCCAAACGCGCGATAATTTCTTCTTCGGTTAAATCTCTATCACGCGCCCATTCACCATAGATACCCGTTGCCCAACCTGCCGCCTTTTGACGATTTCGAATATCATCCATTTCTTCGGCAGATAAAAAGCACGGATACGCTAACCCACGTTCCAGTAAATCCGCCACAACACTGTGATAAATCTCTTTGCGTTCTGATTGATAGTATGAACCATACTCGCCACCATATGTCGGTCCTTCATCTGGCTGCAAGCCAAACGCATCAGCGCATTTTAAAATAACTTCAACTGCGCCCTGCACTTCTCGTTTAGTATCTGTATCTTCAATACGCAACATAAAGACCCCATCTGATTGTTGCGCTAATTTTTTTGCAATCATCATTTGATACAAGGTTCCTAAATGCATAAACCCTGTTGGACTGGGCGCAACACGCGTCACCATTGCGCCATCTGGCAAATTACGTGGTGGGAATTTTTCTTCCAATTCTGCGATTGTATATTTTGGTGCCGCACCCAAAACCCGTGCGATTAAATCTTTTGATAAACCTGCTCTCATTTTACTTTTCCTTTTGCCCATTCTGATTTTAATTTTGAATAAACCGCTATATCATGCACAACACCTGGGCGTAAAACCTCTGCCTGACGCAGAACGCCCTCGTTCACGTACCCCAACCTTTCTGGAATCGCACGCGATGCCTTATTTTCTGTGGCACATCGAATTTCAACACGATTTGCCCCACCACGTTCAAAACATAAATCCTGAACCCGTTCTACTGCGCGGGTCATAATACCGTTTCCATTGACATCCTGCGACAACCAATATCCAATTTCCATTGTGCAATTAGTACTATCTTCACGGACAACACCAACCATACCGACCAGACGCATATACCAATATATAAAATATTTGCAGACATCTTCTTTTGCCACAGATTGAACAACCCGAAATTCATCTTCGGGACATTTTACATAATCGACCCACCCCAACCACGGCTCTAAAAAAGCGCGATTTTTATCAACCATACGAAACAACTCTGTCGCCAACTGAAAAGTCGCATCAGGTTTACGCATTTCAAAATCACCACAATCAATTCGTCTTGGAAATTCCATCATAGTATATATTCCTTGTATTTTAACTAACTCAATTCTATACTAAAACTATGGAAAAACAAGAAATAAGAACATTTGGTCGCCGTCACGGCAAAAAATTATCTGCGCGTCAATCGACACTGATTGACAACCTGTTGCCTGCATTAAAACCAGAAGCCGGCGACATATTGGAAATTGGCTTTGGTGCGGGCGAACACGTGCGTGACCTTGCACACGCAAATCCGGGAAAAATTGTCATTGGTGCCGAACCATTTATGAATGGTGTGGCATCCTTGCTGTCTGCAATAACAGACGAAAAAACGAATCGTGTACTGGACGAATACGCCGGCATTCGCATCTGGGCGGACGACGTTCGTGATTTTCTGCGCCAAACCGATTCGAAATTTTCGCAGATTTGGGTTCTGCACCCTGACCCCTGGCCGAAGGCCCGCCATGAAAAACGTCGCCTGTTAAGTGCTGATTTTTTAAACACATTATCTAAATATTTGACCGACAACGGTGAAATTATTATCGGTACAGACCATTGGGAATATTTTGACTGGATTTTGGAACAAATAAAAAACACCAATCTGACTGCCACAATCCCCGACATGGAAATAATTCAAACGCGATATCAGCATAAAAACAAGGCCGGCACATCAACACCTAAATATCTGGTACTAAAGAACTAGATTAATTATTCACCCAGAATTTCATCCTTGGAATTAACCCTGGTCGCACTTCTTCAACCATTTGGATTGCTTGCTCTATACGCATGAAATTGGGCCCCAGCGCAAAATGCAAATCAAAATTATTACTATCCGTCCACGCTTTCAGCATACCATACAATCGGCCAACAAAATCCGCATTTGCCTTTGCCCCCTTTGCGAAAACGAACAAAACTGACGAAGCATTAATCTTACGCAAATGCGCGAACACATCTACCCACTCTGACGCGGCAATTTCGCTCATATCCAATCCAATCGACAAATCTTTGTAAAAGAACAAATCATCACGAATTACGAATGTCTGCTCTACTAAATCAGGCAACGCGGCATACCTGATAAATACCTGCGCGCCATCTGCCCCATTTTTCAACACTTTATTTATCTGCAGCGTAACATCAGAAATTTGTTTTTCAGTTATTTTTTTATCTGGCAGAACAAACCGCCCCATAATTTTCACATTTTTATTTTCCAGCCACGGCCAAACTACATTCACCGCCTCAGGCATAACAGACACCACATCTGCCCCGCTTTCTATTGTTTTTTCTGCGCACCTTGCCAGAACGCCTGCTTCTGCATCCGCCGGACACCACACCGCAAAGCAGTGTTGATACTTATCAAAATTCATTAAATCTTCAATCATTATGCTTTTTACTTTATCACAAATATGATACAATTAAAAACATAATGAGAAATAAAATAGACAATCTTTTACTTGGCATTTTATGGCTGCTGGCATGTACACTTGCCACCTGTTTTTGGTTTAACACACTGTTTGGTTTTGACATTTTTTCTTCTGCACATTGGCACCATCTTGCCCAGATGCAGGCAATTCAAAATCCAATCAAATCGTCATTTTATATTTCGCTGATATTATTTGTGATTATTGCTATTGCGGGTCTATATTTACTGATACGCCCCCGCATTCGCAAAATCAGACTGCCTGTTCGCGACACACATTCTGTCACACCACCGCCCCTAACAAAGACCGAACCCACACACGTTCCGGCACCTACCGCACCTGCAACCCCTATATCCGATACAACAACATCTCGCCCGCCGCGCTTAATATCAACCTCTGCCGCATCAACACCTGCGCCCCATGGCGCCACCGCACCTGTCTTCACCCCTGCCCCACCTGCGGGCATCATTCCAACGCCAACAATCCCGACGATATCCCCCATCGCACCTCAACAAAATTGGCAAGAACTCAGCGACATTTTTACCAACGCTGGCTATACCGTAAAACAGCCGCCACGCATTGGCACAATCCAAACTGCACTTTTGGCACTTGGCACTAATGAAACGCTGTGGATTGGTGCTGTTGGCATTACAACGACACAGTTTAACACCGAACTTGACACCCTGCGTCAGGTATTCTCTGACACACTTGACGACATTGAAATACCAATTAAAGCATTTATAATTGCCGCCCCGGACGCTGCGACACCTGGCGTATCTGGCATATTAACATTTGACACGCCGTCTGACTTAGACAAATATATATCTGAACACCCGAACCCACCATTGTCTGATTCAGACACTGACAACTTCGAAGCGTTCTCAACCTATATATCAACCGTAATCGAATACCTTGGAAAGTTATAATGCAGTTAAATCAGTCTAATGCGGAAAAACTTATTTCAGACCTGGGAATGAAAGACCTTCCTATTATTGAAATACACCCCACGCCAACATCGCTGCCATCTGATTGGTTTCCAAGATACAAAGAACTTTGCAAAAAGTTCATGATGTCACTTACCGATTCGGCTGACACATTGGCATTTATGGACTTATCCCAAGATGAATTTATGGATTTAATTATGGGACAAAGTGTTCCACCGAACATTTCATTTCGCTTTCGCATTCCCTTGGTTTGGGGCGGTAAAATGACCCCAGACAACATGTTCATGTGCAAAACATTTCCACATTCACACAACATGGACAGATTTATAATATCTCAAACTGGCGCATCAAGCATATGGTTACCCGCCCCAGTAAAAAAGATATATTTACCTGCAAACACTGCCGGCGGTGGCGACGGCGGCAACGGAACCGAAGATCGTTTAACGGAAACGGCTGCATTTCACATTGCATCCAGTCGCGACATCTAAACGCCAACAAGGTCAACAAATGAACACACAAGAATTTTTATCACTTATAAAATCTCGTGGTGCGACACTATTTCCCGCCGCCCCGAACAAAGATGTCCCATTGTTAAACGCATCGCTTCAAAAGCATCGTCTGGCCATGCTTCCATCGTTTTTATCAGACCTGTACCAACACGTATCCTGTATCAATCTGGGCAACGGCTACATCTTTGGTCCAACTGAAACGAACCGCACAGGCACACCACCAGTTCCCGGCATACTTCAAGTCAACACGGAAATATCACCACTTGGATTAACGCCGAACAAAACCATATTCGGTCGCAACGACCTATTTTGGTTTGCCTATGATACATTTGGCACTTGCTATATGCTGGACAATTTAACGTTACGTCCCTTACGCAAATACCAAGACCCATATCGTGCAATAACAGACTGCTTAATCGCGGGAAAATTTTAAGATGAAAAAAATATCTGTTTCTTTATCAGGTCACCAAACCAGCATCACTCTGGAACCAGAATTTATTGATGCGCTTCATGTTTTGGCTATGCGTGCTGGTAAACCCGTTGCGAAAATAATCAACGAGATTGATTCCACTCGCACCCCCGACACAAACCTGTCTTCGGCGATACGCGTATGGATTTTACAGCAACTAATACTACGTGCCGGCGACAATTAAAAAACCGCCTATACGGCGGATTTTATGGATTATTCACTTTTTCTATCAAACAACAAGACCCCAAAAACACCAACGCACAAGAAAATAATTAACCAAACATTCATCCCCAACATTCTGTATGGTGTATTATGCGCTCCCCACACATACCCATCCAAAACGCCAACCTCGCCTATGGGCAAATAAGATACAACCTCACCATCAGCCGCGACAAAGGCACTTATTCCGGAATAATTTGCACGCACCACCGGCAAACCCGATTCTATTGCATATCTGCGCACCATATCCAAATGCTGATACGTTCCCGGCGTATTTCCGAACCAGTTATCATTTGTGATATTAACAATTGCATCAATCTTTCCGGCATCTGTACCAACCACCAAAGAATCCGAAAAAATCACTTCATAACAAATTGCAGGCGCAAAAACAAAGTTCCCAATTGACATCAACTCTGCCCCATGTCCCGCACTCAGATTTGTTGGCGAGGGCAAAATTCCCAAAGGCTTATATTCTCCGAACGGCACAAGGTGCGATTTATGATACATTTGTTCGACACGTCCTTTTTCATTTACCAACACCAACGAATTAAACATTCCATCCTTATTTACGGACAAAGCCCCCATAATCAAAGGTCGTTTTATTATTTTTGCAAATGCCACATCGGCGCCATCCATCACATAATAAGGATATGTTGTTTCTGGCAAGACCACAATATCCACATCACCTGGCACCGCCGCCAACTGCGCCAAATATCGCAAATTTGATTCTGCATTTTTTATTGCATCTTCACGGCTATGTGTCGCCTTTTGCACCTGCGAAGTTCCCGGCTGAATCAGGCGCAACATAACCCCCGTCTCGCCCGCACCATTATCCGCATACCGCATATTCAGCGTCCCCAAGCACATTCCACCAAACAACAATCCAACAAATATCGCCGCCACAGTCCACAGGGATTTTTTACGCCAATCGCGCACCAATTCCACCGCACATGCCACGCCCCCCACGACAAGAAAGGTCAAACCCAACGCCCCCCACACAGCCATTGAATTTGCCAACACTGGCCACGGCAAAGAAATATTTGCAATTGGGTTCCATGGGAAACCTGTAAACATCCATTCCCGGCACCATAAAACCAACATCCAAACCGACGCGAACATGAAAACCCTTGCCGGCGCACTTTTTGGAATTTTTGCCACTGCAACAAACGGCCACGAAAAAATTATTATTCCCGCCAACATCAATCCAACAACCGCGGGCAAAGTCCAAATTGCGAATTGCTGTGCCAATTCTGGCACCACATAAATCGAATGCAGTGTCCACCAAAACATGGTTACGGCATACATTGCCCCAAATGGTGCCACCCGCAATAACGTTGTCCACACACCGCCCATATTTTTATTTCTGACGGTCAACCAATACGCCCCAGCAATTCCAATCAATGTCCACCACCATTGATAGAAAGGCGCGAATCCAAATCCCCCCCCCCCACCAAA
>JBGUTP010000025.1:0-4081 GCA_045133095.1 Candidatus Enterousia sp. | reverse complement strand
TTTTGGTGCCGAATTGTTTTGGACGTAAACCCACCGGAACCGACTTCCGCCGATTAGTTTAAAACATTTTTCAAAAATGACGAAAAAACGGCGGTGGCTGATTCTGAAACGTTGGAAATCGTCCGCGCGTACAATGACATTAACGCCCAAATTTCCGCATTGGATAAACAAAAAGACGAACTCAAATCCAAACTTATAACCGCCATTGGTTCCGCTGCTTCTCTGGTACTTCCGAACGGTCAAAAACTCGCAACGCTTAAGGCTTCCAACCGTTCAACCGTGGACGTGGACGCAATGGACGAACAGGAACGCCAAATATACAACGACTTGGTTTCCGCCTATACCATTAAAAAACTTTCTGAATCCCGCACCCTGCGCGTAACTTACAAGGAAAAATAATCATGGATAATCAAAACTTAACCCCCGCCATGGTTTCCGCGTTCGGCGTAAACATGCCCGCCGAATACGAACAGGCAACCATCGACGTAATTAACGAATTGGGCGTTAATGTCTCCGCCCCGGTAATGTTTGAATACGCCTATAAAATGATTTCAAATTATGGGGCGCAAAACGTAACCAAGGAAGACATTTTCACGTTTTTAATTCAATGTAAAAACCTCGGGTTGAATCCGTTGTTAAAACAAATTTACGGTTTTGTCTCCCGCGGGAAATTGGCTATTGTGGTGTCAATTGAGGGATGGAATGCAATCGCCAACCGCTCCCCGCAATTTGACGGCTGTTCATTCGAATTTGGACCATTTACAACCCGTGAATTGTCATATAACAAAATCACTTACAACCGCGGGACAAAAACCAACAACAACGTAACCGTTAAACGCTCCGTTGCTGATTGGGTTAAATGCATCGTGTACCGCAAGGACCGCACTCACCCAATCGTAATAACAACATTTTTCGACGAGGCTTATACGGGGTCCGAACCTTGGGCAACCATGCCCATGACGATGCTTCAAAACCGCGCTTTTGTAAACTCCGTCCGCAAGGCTTTTAATGTTTCCGCATACTCCGAGGATGACCGTTTCATAAACTTTGATACCCCGGCAGCCGAACCGCTGAACGCCAACGCGGTGGAAATCACGGAACCAACGGAACCCGTTTCCGCTCCCGCTCCGGAACTTCCGGAACCAACGGAAAATAATTCCATATTGGGGCAAATTCTGCCGAATGCATCCGCCCCCGATATGGACATACCGGAACTAAAACCAAAACGCGGGCGTAAGAAAAAAACCGAAACCGCCCAGGTTGCTGAATCTGCGGAAACTGCGGAACCGACTTCCAACGCCGTGGACGATCTGCCGCTCCCGCCATTGCCGGATAATTTGCAACCCGCGGAACCTGTTTCCGTTCCCGCTCAAATTCCCGCCGTTCCTGCCGTGTCTTCCATGGCCATAGACTTGGCGCAAACGTTGAACAATGCCAAGGACCTGGCATTACTTCAACAATTGGGTTACATGATTGCGGGGATGACCCAAATCGAGGAACCCGACAAAAAATATTTACGCGAAATATACCAAAACAATGTTAAACGTTTAACCAAATAATGGGGTGTTTATGAAAGGAATTAACAAGGTTATCATCATGGGGAACGCTACGGCGGATCCTCAATACAACATGACTAACGGCGGGCATGCCGTGGCCACGTTGTCAATTGCAACCAATGAAACATTTACCGATGCGAACGGACAAAAACAGGACCGCGCGGAATTTCATCGCGTTGTTTTCTGGGATAAATTGGCGGACATCGTTAACCAATATATCCGCAAGGGTTCCCCTCTGTATGTTGAGGGTAAAATGCGCACCCGTAAATACAATGACCAAACGGGGACGGAACGTTATATAACCGAAATTAACGCCAATGAAATGGTTATGTTGGGCGGCAATAACAACGGCGGAAACAACGCCAACGGTGGGAACTACAACAACGGCGGTAACTATACCAACGGCGGGAATAATGGCAATTATTCGAACGGGAACGGTGGCGGTAATTACTCCAATAATGCCAATAATGGGTATAATAACCGCGGGGGGTATAACAACAACGCCAACGGCGGGAACTATAACAACGGCGGTTATTCAACCCCAACCCGTTAATTTTTAACCTTTTCGCCCGGAATAATCTTCCGGGTGTTTTTTATCTTTTATTTTGTATTGTGATTTTTATCACGTTATTATTATACCTTTATTTGTATACTTATAAACATGGAACGGGGCAACGTTCCAATGACCAAACAATATAACGAGGTGTAATTATGATTAAATATTGTGCTTTAGATGAAAACAACCAATTGATTGTTTTGAACGCCAAAAATTTGGTTGCTGCAATCTCTGAAATTGAATCAATGGAAACTACTTCCGAAACCTTAATTATTTTCGAACGCGAAAATAAAAAGAATTCAACCCACAAATATGAAGGCGTTGTTTATACCTGGTTTAACTCTGTTTTGTTTTCCAATGGCAACGGTTGGAACGTTACCAACGGGAAACACGGCGTTGGTAATATCTCAATTGAATTGGGAGAAAACGCAAACGGCGAATATAGAATAACCGCAATTTAATTTTAACTGCGGGGTTCGCCCCGCCACTGATTAACAACATAACGAGGTGCAATTATGAAATTAAATAAATACGATGTGTTGGCAGACCTTGACATCGAAACCAACGGCAACGACAACGCCAAAAACGTTGCATCATGGATTAACGCATTGTCCGACGGGGAATATTTATCCCGTTTCAATTATGACGAATCCATTGTTAACGATGCGGTGGAACTTCTGGAACGTTTAAACGAACGAACCCAATTTATTATTTTTGACGCTGATTCCGGGGTTGTTGATTCCTGCCATAACGGTTTTGATTCGCTCATGGAAACACTGTCCGAAATCGCGGACAATGACACGGAAATAACCGAAGACACGGGCGTAAAACCGAACCATTACACAATTATGGCCGTGGTTCCGTTCCGTGGTAATGCTAACGACAACCGTAACGAACCCGCCCGCGACTGTATAAATGACTTGGACATTTACCAATTAATTAACATACTGTTTTAATGATTTAACGGGCGGGGTTCCCGCCCTTTCGAGGTGTCTATGAATCTGAATAACGTTTTAACCGTCCGTTTGTCTCTGCGTTGCCGTAAAATGTCGCATGTATTTACCCGCCCGTATGATGCGAATGCGAAAAAATTCGCCATGGCATGCGTTCACGCTGCGGCTATGATGGGGAATGCTTCCCATGATGATGTAACCACGGACATGGTTTTATACTTCCCAAATTCTGGGGTGGTAATTCAGCAATATAACGATTTAACCGTTGACGAGTTATCACGCGTTTTTGACGAATTACCAAACTACATTTAACGGGGGATTTATGGATAATCTGGACTTTAAAAACGTGCGCAAAACATTGGGATTAACACAGGTGGAACTTGCGGAAAAATTGCAAATATCCGTTGTATATGTAAAAAAATTGGAAACGGGTTCCACGCCCATAACTGCCAATATTATGGAACGGCTTTACCGTTTAATTGTAAATGACTTCGCAACGCTCGGATGGTTCGCCGGGTCATTCTTGGAAATGGAAAAATCCATATAAAAACATCCCCGCCAATCGGCGGGGTTTTTGTCACTTGATAATAATAACTTTGTCTTCGATTTCGTCCATACTTTTAACCCCTGCATAGGCTAGTAATCCCTCGGGGTCCGTAAAAATATGGGTGTTGTACTTGTATAATTTTTTCTTCCATCTGCTCTCTAACGCGTCACGTTTACCCAACCCGCGGGATCGTCTGTACTGATATAACGCCACGGTTACGCCGTAATGGCTACACATAACGCGTAAACTCGGGTATTCATTCCCCAAATGGTCAGTTATTTTCCCGGTCATTCTTCACGCTCCGCATAACCGCATACGCCAACCCAACGGAACCAATGTCAACAACATTTTGATTGCTTTGGTTTTGCATGAATTCAAAACCTTTTTGATACAAATATAACAATAAATCGCGTTCGTTATACTGTTTATTTATGATTTCTTCCGCGCTCTCTCTGACTATCTGCAGCAG
>JBGUTP010000024.1:0-14195 GCA_045133095.1 Candidatus Enterousia sp. | reverse complement strand
GCCGTATTGTTGGCGGCAACCCATTCCCCAATCCATGAAATTACATTACCATCATTATTCGCGCACTTAGTACCACAACTTGATGAACCAGCCGTGGTATTGGTATAACCGTTTGTACACGGCAAACACGCGGTATTTCCGCTACCTGTATTATACGCACCAACCGCACACTTGGTACACGACGTTGCGGTGCTGCCATTACTGGGCTGATACGTACCCGCCGGACACTTTACACAGGCATTACCAATACCGGTTCCATTTAAATAATAACCGGCGTTACACGATGTGTACTTACGATATGTCGGACATAAATACCCCGCAGCATCCGCCGCGCTGATACCAACGAACAACATTAGCACAACCAAAACAACCCTGCGAAACATCTTAGAAATCCCAGAAATCAGCCCTTGTTGCATATAAGCCCCCCCCTAAGCCAGTCACAACCAAATTCTTGCACTTTGGCATAATGCTTTTTGACATTATAAAAATTTCAAGCATGCCCGCGCAAGGAAAAAATCAGCACAGGACACAACAAGACAAACAATTAAACACAGCGATGATGTATAGAGAAAAACCGTGTTTTTTTAGGCATAGTATAACAATAAAAACATGACGAAAATCCGGGCTTTTGTCATATTTTTTGCAAGTGTTTTTTACAAAAAAATCCCACAGGTGCGCCCGCGGGATTTTTTCTAACTATTCTGCCAAAGTACCGACAGACATCGTTATGCGCCGAATGCCACTGCTGATAGATTTTTCTTTGTTAATCTTGGCCTTGATGATTTCGGATGTGTTATGAACGTGCGTACCACCACACAATTCGCACGAAACATCGCCGGCGGTAATAACGCGAACCGTATCACCATACTTTTCACCAAACAACGCCATCGCACCACGAGAGGTCGCCGCATCCAACGACATTTCTTCGTGAGCAACCGGCAAGGCCTGGGCAATCCATTTGTTCACAAGTTCTTCGACCGCCGCCTTTTCGTCCGCAGTCATTGCGCGACCAAAACGAAAGTCAAAACGCACTGAATCAGGTGACACTTTGGAACCACGTTGTTCCACGTCTTCGTTCAGCACGGCACGCAATGCAGCCTGAAGCAAATGTGTCGCGGTGTGGGCGCGTGCAGTCTGCTGACGAACGGCTGTGTTTATCTGCGGACGAATGACATCACCAACAGACAAATCCGCGGTCAGGGTTCCTTTGTGAATCACAACATTGTCAACACGCCCTGCTTCGGATACATTCATAACGGTCACATCGCCCGATTTTAATTCACCAGTGTCGCCGACCTGCCCGCCTTGGGTGCCATAGAACGGCGTTTTATCCAGCGCAACTTCTACTTCGTCACCGGCGGCGGCAGACGGAACAAATTCGCCATTTTTCAGAATCGCCAAAACATTAGATTGCATATCCAATGGGGCATACTTGGCGGTGTCATCTGTTGATGGTAATTCCGTCTGAGATTCCCAGAAAATACGTGTCCCCTTGGTATTAGCGCGGGAACGTTCTTTTTGTTCCGCCATGGCGCGTTCAAAACCCGCCACATCCACAGACAAGTTCTTGTCGCGCAAAATCATCTGGGTCAAATCCAGTGGAAATCCGTACGTATCAAACAACTTGAACGCAACATCCCCAGGCAATATGCCATTGTTCAATTTTGGAATTTCGTTTTCTAATAACTTCATTCCGTTTTGCAACATGTCCGAGAATGCGTTTTCTTCGTTGCGAATAATTTCAACAACACGTGATTCTTCGCGTGCCAATTCCGGATACGCCGCACCCATTTCCGTTATCAGCGCAGGATACAGTTTCGACAGCAACGCACCACGATGCCCCAGAATCTGACCATGGCGCATGGCACGACGTAAAATTCTGCGAATTACATAACCACGGTCTGTGTTAGACGGAATCACGCCGTCAGCAATCGCAAAACCAACACTGCGCAGGTGGTCTGTGATTACCTTGAAACTGGCAACATTGTCCGCAGTTTGGGCAACCCCGGTCACGTCGGACACCGCATTTTTCAGATTTACGAACAAATCCGTGTCATAGTTGTCTGTTTTCCCCTGCAGAATCGATGCAAAGCGTTCCAGACCCGCACCAGTATCAACGTTCTGTTTTGGCAGTGGCGACAGATTGCCATTGGCATCGCGGTCATATTGCATAAACACGTCGTTCCAGATTTCTACCCAACGACCGCCATCTTCGTCCGCAGACCCCGGCAGACCACCAGGCAAATGCGCCCCCATGTCATAATGCATTTCAGTACATGGTCCACAAGGTCCAGTTTCACCAGCAGACCACCAGTTATCTTTATCGCCCAGCAAAATCGCATCTTTACCGGCGACCTTTTTCCAAATCTTGACCGCTTCATCATCGCTGTAATGTGTGGTGACGACAATCCTGTTCGGGTCCAAGCCAAACACACGTGTCAACAGTTCCCACGACATTTCAATTGCGCCTTCTTTGAAATAATCGCCAAAAGACCAATTGCCCAGCATTTCAAAAAAAGTATGATGACGACCATCATAACCAACGTCTTCAAGGTCATTGTGCTTGCCCCCGGCGCGGATACATTTTTGAACGTCCGCAACGCGTGGCGCGAACGCAGGTTCCGTTCCCTGAAGTATTCCCTTCCATGGAACCATGCCCGCAACCGTAAACAACAATGTTGGGTCATTTGGTATCAATGATGCAGATGGCACAATCTTGTGACCCTTGGATTCAAAATAATCTAAAAATAATTTACGTATGTCGTCGTACTTCATGTCTTTACTTCCCTTGGTGTTATTTATCTTTTATTCGTCAGTATCTTTTGCGCTTGGTGAATTCAAGGCAGAACGTATCACACCGTCGTACTGTGAAACGGCATGCGATATCTGTTTCGCCGCATCGCGTGATGGATAAACTTGCATTCCATACTTAGTTACAGATGTATCAAGGTCAGATGCTATGTAATTCACACAATCCATATAAATTGGCGATGCCGCAGGATTGTCATGACGCGCAATAATGTTCAGCGCAGACCACATCATTATATCAACAGGTGGACGAAACGATAGTCCCGAATCAATGCTATGAATAGCATCAAGGCTTTCACGCAGAACGTCCGCCATACGAAAAGCAGCATCAATGCGAATTAACGTACCCGCCAGACCCACGTGCGGCTTAATAAGACAAACCGCACTGTCGTCAACGGTGTAATTAAGCGGATTGCGCATCACACGCAAAACATCAACCAGCCTGGACCGCAAAACAACCATGTTCTGTATAACAGCAAAATTATTCGGCGATACAGTTGGTACGTCTGTATTTAACAGAAAGTCGTCATCATCCGAAAAAACAACCCAATCACCGCGAATCCGGGTAGCGCGAATAAAGTCTAGTATCGCAAGACGAGATTGCAGCATGCCCACATTTTTATCAGAATTTATTATATGCAGCGGTCCACGATACCCCAAGGCACGAACCTGATGCGGGGTGACGACAACGTCCGGATTATCATTGTGGATAACCAATGTAAAACGCTTAGCCACGCGAGACAAGGCGGGTATCGATAAATCCAAATACTCGCAATGAAACGTGGTCAAGCCCACAATAACTGATGATTTTGACTTAAACATGTATGGCATATTAAATAAATCTTTCAAAAATTGCAATCAGATAGTGATTTATGATATAATGATGCAAAACAAGAGGACCTTTGCAATGAAACCAACAATGATGTTTGCTATAATTATGGCAACCGCTATTATTATGATGAGCGCGTTCGATTTAACGTTGGCACCAACAAAGGCAATTGAACTGGCACCAGAGGCGGCGGCAAACGCGCTGTATGTCTGTCCGGCGACAAATAAGACGTGGGATATGCTGGCGGGCGGTTTTTCACAATTTAACAAGCCTCTTTTTATTGGGTTCTTGTTCGCTTTAATCATATTATTATTTACGTGGCTGTGGGCATTGTATCAAAACCTGTTAAAAGACAAGTTTGTGCGCGACGCATTCAAAACACCGTGGGCGTTTACAAAACTGATGTTTTGGGCGGTAATTATCGTTTTGATGTTGGTTAATACACCGAATCATTATAGAAGCGTACGTGTAAGCGGAACTAATACCGATTGGGTGCTGTGTGAAAGCAATACGCCTGGGGCAAAGGCGGTACGTGAAACCAGTGTAACCCCATGATTTTCTTCATACATGATGTATCATTTGTCAATAAAAAGCCAAAAAACAGGGCTTTTTAAATTATTGACTTGACTTAAAGTGCGGTTTTCTCTACGATTCGAACAAGCAGTACGGGAAATGTCCCTGGAAACTGCGGGACACCTTTATAACAATTTCTATGAAAGGAGAAATATTATGAACAAACAGCAATTAATCGAAGCGATTGCAAATGAAGTAGATGTTACAAAAGCAACAGCAGCAGCATGCTTGGACGCATTCATCAACACAGTTACAAAAACTTTGAAAAAGAAAGGCGAAGTTCGCTTGGTTGGCTTTGGTACATTTGCAACTGCAAAACGTAAAGCAACAACAGGTCGTAACCCACAGACAGGCGAAGCAATCAAAATCCCTGCTTCTGTTCAGCCTAAGTTCAAACCAGGTAAAGCACTGAAAGATGCTTTGAACTAAATCTATGGTTTCAAAATAAAAAAATCCCCTTTTGGGGATTTTTTATTTACTTTTTTTCTTTACTTAATTTTTTTTATTGAATACAATCACAAACGTCATAACAAAAAAAGGAAGGACCAATGGCAGAAAAATCCGTCAAAAAGACGACAACCAAAAAAACAACCACTGCTAAAAAAGCAGTAGTGAAACCGGTCGCGGCAAAAAAGGCTGCGGTGAAAAAAGCACCTGTTAAAAAGGCAAGTGTAAAAAAAGTCACAGAAGTTAAAAATGTAACTGCGCCTGTTGCAGAAAAAATGGCGTGCGGTTGCGATAAAGGTTGCGCATGCGCAGGTAATTGCGCAGACCACGCAAAATGCAAATGCAAAAAATGCGGTTTTTTCAAAAAATTTATCATGGTTTTGATTATCTTTGCGTTGGGTTTCGCCGCGGCAAAAATGTGCTGCTGCAAAAAAGGCAAATTTGGACCAAAGCCAGAATTTAACAATGGATGCCTGGTGGTAAAATGTCCAAAAATGGCAGAATTAGCACATGTATGGGACGTAAACCATGATGGCTGTGTAAATAAAGAAGAATTTAAAGCAGGCAAAAAAGAAATGCGCCGCCACAAAGCGGACATGCCGAAACCGGTCGAAGAAATGCCGGCACCTGCACCACAGATGGCAGAATAAAACACAACCCACCAAACGGTGGGTTTTTTGTTTTAAAATTCTTTTCATAATGACAAATGAAATGTTTTTATTTATTATCACAATATGACAAAATATTTTGATGCGCACTGTCATATCATAAATCAAACACCAATCCCCAAATCAATTGGGGCGATTTGCAATGCAACAACACAATCAGATTGGCAGTCTGTTATAGACCAAAGCGCAAGACAGACAAATATTTGGGGTGCAATTGGTATTCACCCATGGTACATAGACAATATAAAAAATATGTGGGCGCGTGATTTAAAAAAAGTACTGATTGATAACCCAGGGCTGATGATTGGCGAATGCGGAATTGATAAAAATAAAAACAATTTAGATAAGCAAATTGAAATCTTTCAAACACACCTTGCAATCGCCCATGAACTTAGACGCGGCATTCATGTTCACTGTGTCGGCGCGTGGGATGTAATGATGCGTATTTTGAAACAAAATCAGAAATGCTTGCCACCTTTTATAATGTTTCATAAATACAGTGGCAATCCGGCAGATATTGATAGGTTAAGCAATGAATATAACGCGTACTTTTCGTATCACGTAAATGCGTCTGCACGGCGCGTACAGGCAACGCCCAAAGACAAAATATTAATTGAAACAGATTCAGATTCGCCCCAAAATATCGCAGAACACGTAAAAATTTTTACACAAAAATTTGGAAACTTTGATTTTACAGGTAACACTATACGGATGCTAGAAAATGGAAAGACTGAACAGAACAAGATTACTGTTTAATGACGACGGATTAAGCAAACTGATGAACGCGACGGTCATGGTGGTTGGCTGTGGCGCGGTGGGGTCCGTGGCAATAGAAGCATTGGCGCGAACAGGTGTAGGAAACCTGATAATAGTCGATTTTGACAAGGTGGAAAGTTCTAATATCAACAGACAACTTTTCGCACTTGATTCGACAATTGGGAAACCTAAGGTCGATGTTGCCAAAGCGCGAATTGCAGATATTAACCCAAATATAAATGTGCAGGCGTTTGATATGTTTTGGGATAAAGATACAGATATTAATAAAATGCCTGATTTTATAATTGATGCAATTGATACCGCCGAATCTAAGATTGCACTTTACAAATGGGCGCAAGAACGCAACATTCCCATTATATCCAGCATGGGCGCAGCACTTAAAACAGATGTTGCGCAAATTAAAATTTCCGAACTGGGACGAACAAGTGTGTGTCCGCTGGCGGCGAAAATGCGAAAAATGCTGCGCGAAAACGAATTAAAAGATGTACACGTTGTGTTTTCAACTGAAAAGCCCGCACCAGTACGCGAACATGCAAAAAACATGGGGTCTAATATTACTGTGACCGGTATTTTTGGTCTTATGTTGGCGAATTGGGTCATTATGAAAATTATCAATGATAATTAACCTTGACACATGCGGTGTTTTTGTAGTACATTTTGTGCATAAGGGAGATTTATTCCGTAATTCGGTCAAGGAGATGAAAAAAAATGAAAATGATTAATAAATTAAAATCTGTTCCAGGCGTTTGGGTTGCAGTATTGGCAATTGGTGTGGCACTGGGTGGATATTTCATTGGCAATGGGTTTTATCGCGCGATGTCCGGCAGAACCGTTACTGTCAAGGGTCTGGCAGAACGAGATGTGGTCGCAGACACCGCCGTATGGAATATAAAAATAAATGGCGTTGGTGGCGATTTAGGTGTACTGCAACAGCAAATTGATAACGATATCGTTGAAATTAATTCTTTCCTGATTAATGCAGGATTCGCGCCAGAAGATATTCAAAATCTGCGCGTGCAAGTGCGCGATAAATACGCTGGGTATTCTGATGCAGAATTGCGCAACCAACAAAATGACGGCAGATACGTCATAGAAACAGGCGTCATGGTGCGGTCGCATAATGTGGGCCTGGTGGACAAGGTGTCCAGACAGATGGGGGAACTGGTTAAGCGTGGAATTACAATCACCGAAGATTACGCAGGACCAATTTATATCTTTAATGGACTGAATGATATAAAAATTTCTATGATTGAACAAGCCACCAAGAATGCAAAATCAGCGGGCGAACAATTTGCAAAAGACGCAGATGCAAAATTGGGGAAAATTAAGAGTGCAAACCAGGGTGTGTTTAGCATTGAATCACGCGACCCAACCGATTCCTGGTCTTCTAATGAAAGACAGGCAATCAATAAAAAAGTCCGTGTGGTTGCAACTATTACATTCTATCTGAAATAAACAGCCGCCCAAACGGGCGGTTTTCTTTTTAAGCCGCACAATTGACAAAATACAATTTTGAACTATAATAATATGTGACAGTGGTTATGATAAACAAAGGAGTTTATGGATGACACGGGTGATTGTAAAAGAAGTTTTAGACGATGCGAAGGCACGCCAACTGTTTGGTGCAAACTATGGCGGGGTTGTTTTTTATGACCTGGAACGCGGCATGTGGAACAAGAATGTTTACCTGGGCAAGTATATTGAATATCAGGATGTCGATGCGGTGTGTGCTAAAAAAATGCAAAAAGTATTAAGCAGAAGACCAGAATTTGAAGCCGCAGAAGTTATTGGATGCGCAACTATGTTGATTGAAGACAATTTGGTGTGGCCAGTCCGCGGGGCGGAAATCAAAAACGCAACCTATTGCCCAACAGGTACAACCGTCGCCGGAACGTTAATCAGACGCGATAAACAGACTGGCAAAATCCTGCCAATTGCAAAATCATGGGTGGCTGTTAATTGCTATGTCACACGAAACTTTGCCGCCAGAAATATCGCACGAAGTTTTGCCGCGTTTACAATGCTGGACAGGAAATTTCAACAGACACTTATACAAACACAGACAAACGAAAGATAAAAACACCCCCAAACATGGGGGATTTTTTATACAACAATTGCGGCAACACGAACCAGAGAACAGACTAATTCCAGCAACTAAGAACCTTTTCCTAAAGTATTTATTCAGATTGCATGTGATTTTTAAACCAGGTATAATATCAATGTCTTATATAAGACTTACATAAGACATAAGTGAATCTTGAAAAGGAGAAAAAAGATGAGAGGACTGACAAACTATGTTCTTATACCACTGACATTCATCGGCGCCCTGAACTGGGGGTTGGTTGGTATCTTTGGTTTTGACTTGGTCGCGTTTTTGTTTGGACCTGCAACGCTGGCCAGCAATATCGTTTATGCAATTATCGGTATCGCGGCACTGGTGTGGCTGATATGGATGTTTATTGACCGCCCTGCTTCGCGCAACGAACGATAAAACGTAAACACAAAAAGTTTCATGTCCACGCCCCATAAAATTCGGGGCGTTTTTATTTTTTTCATATTGTTTTTAGTTTTTGTATTTCCTATAATAAAAACATGAAAAACACGCCAGATTTATTTGTTATTTCCGAACATGCAGAGTTGCTTAAGAAACTGAAAGAGTGGGATATCGCATACCATCAAAATGATGCGCCGGTTGTCGATGACGCAACCTATGATGCAGCAAAAAAGCGCGCACTGCAGATTGAACAACAGTTTCCACAACTGGCGGCGAATGGCGCATCAACACATGTTGGGGCGGCAGTGTCTGATAAATTCGCCGCATTCCGGCACAGCGTGCCTATGCTGTCTATATCCGACGTGTTTAACGAAGCCGAGGTTTCAGACTGGTTTAATAAATTATCAAGCAAAAACATCTTTATCGAATTAAAAGTGGATGGTGTATCCTATGCGGCAAGATACGAAAACGGGGTCTTAGTACGCGGGTTGACACGTGGCAGCGGGGTTGAAGGCGAAGACATTACAGAAAACCTGAAGACTATACCAGATATACCACAGAAACTTAGCGGTCAGTACCCAGACGTTATCGAAGTGCGCGGGGAAGTATATATGAAGCGTGCCGACTTTATCGCACTGAACGCGGAATCGGATAGGCAATTTGCAAATCCGCGCAATGCGGCGGCGGGGTCGTTAAGGCAACTTAACCCCGAAGTAACCGCAACACGTAAACTTAGTGCGTTTGCATACACGTATGGCGAAATTTCCAACCGTGACTTTGGAACACAATCTGATTATTTTGACCGTCTGGAATCGTGGGGATTTAAAACCACACGGCATTGGGCGCACCACGCCAATACTATGGAACAAATTCAACAGGTCTATAATGATATTATGCTGATAAGACCAGAAATACCGTTCGATATTGACGGATTGGTGCTGAAAGTGGATGATATCGCAACCCAGGAAAAAATGGGCAGTCGCGCAAACAGCCCGCGATGGGAAGTCGCATATAAATTCCCCGCCGCACGCGCAATTACGACACTGCGTGACATCACAATTCAAGTCGGTCGGACGGGGGTCTTGACACCGGTGGCGGAATTAGAACCAATCAACATAGGTGGCGTGGTTGTGTCGCGCGCAACACTGCATAACGCAGACGAGATTAAACGACTTGGCGTTCGTGTGGGCGACAAAGTCATTGTACAGCGCGCCGGCGACGTTATTCCGCAAATCGTTGACGTTGCAGAAGCCGCCAAGGACGCACAACCCTTTGTATTCCCAAGCGTTTGCCCGGTATGTGGCGGGGCGGTTGTTCAGGAATCTGGGATGGTGGCGCGCAGATGCATTAACACTTTGGGATGCCCGGCGCAACTGATTGGGGAATTAGAACACTTTGTATCACGCAAGGGATTTGATATTGACGGTTTGGGGACCAAGCAATTGGAAAACTTTATTGGTCACGGTTGGATAAAAGGTCCCGCAGATATTTTTACACTGATTCAAAACCACAGCAGCGAAATTATGCGTATGGACGGATTTGGCGAAAAATCTGTCCGAAACCTGAATCAATCCATTGAAAAGGCACGCAACGTTGATTTGCACAGGATGCTGTTCGCAATCGGTATTCCAGAGGTAGGCGAAGTAACCGCAAAGATTTTAGCACGGGCGTTTGGGTCATTGGACGCGGTGCGCAGTGCGCCGGCATGGAAACTGAAATCCATCGATGGGATTGGGGATGTTATGGCGGACGAAATAGTCTCATTTTTCACAGATGAACACAGTGTGCGGGAACTGGATAAACTGTTGGAACAGATAAATGTTCGTGACGCAGAAGTCGGCAATGGGGCAACAGATGGTCCACTGGCGGGGAAAAAAGTCGTACTGACAGGAACATTGCAAAATTATACCCGGGACGAGGCAAAGGAAATCTTGGAACGCATGGGCGCAAAGGTTTCGGGCAGCGTATCAGCAAAGACAGATATCGTTCTGGCAGGAAGTGAAGCAGGCAGCAAACTGACCAAGGCACAGGAACTGGGGATTACAATTTGGGGCGAAGAAGATTTGCAAAATATCATCCCGCAACAGCAATAAAAAACGCCCGATGGGCGTTTCTTATTTTAAACCAAATTTGTATGCCGCACCAAAATAAAATTCGGTTGCATCAACATCCGTGATGGCGTATTCAGAACCATTCAAGTCATGTTCCAGTTCACCATAAAATTGATACTTTACCCCCAAATTCAAATCAACGCGGCTGTTCAAAGCAAAATTTACACCAACCATTGCACTGTACGATAAATCAAATACTGTGTCGGACATTTTTGGATTACTGATGTCACCCCAAATCGTGGAAAAACCTATGCCTAAACCCACATACGGGGCAATTGAATCGGCAAATTCACGGAACAGATAAAAATTTAACATATTTGACCAGACATCAAAATCATAACTGGTACCGCGCTTGGTTTGTTGTGCGCCCGTATAAGATGTTTCAAATTCCAATTTAGCAAAGTCGCTTAATCTGTTTCCTATTAATGCACCAAAACCAAAATTATCGCGACGAATAGTTGAATTGCCACCATCATGAATATCATACTTAAACGCAATGCGTTCGTTCTTGTGTATGCGAAACCCGATGTAATTATCACGCGAAGGCGTTTGAACCGCATAACCATATTCGTCATATTCAACACCAAAATCATCACCATACGCCGGCAACGCCAACATAACCATTAGCAACATTAAGATTTTTTTCATGAACCCTGCCCCCTTTTTTAATAATGCAAATTATAATTATAAAGTGTGGCAAAAGGCAAGTTCTTTGTGCTATGATGCCAGCAAAGGAGAAATATTTTGCCCCGTAACACTGATAAATCTAGGGAAAAAGACCAGCAAACGTCGTCTTTAAAAAAACGTATTTTTGCGTGGCTGTTTAACATCTTGCTGTTATCAGGGGTGGCAGTGGCGGCATACGTTTCGATAATATATCTTAGTATGCCATCATTAGACGACATATTGCACGAAACACGTCCGGCGGCGGTTATATTCCTGGACAAGGATGGGAATGAACTGCGCAGCGCAAACAGAATTATGGGAACGCCGGTGTCCGTGGAAACATTACCACCACATGTATGGCAGGCAATAATAGCCATTGAAGACAAACGCTTTTTCCAACACGGTCCAATTGATATACGCGGCATTTCACGCGCCTTTGTTTCAAATATCGCCAAAGGTCGCCTGGCCGCGGGGGGGTCAACTATTACCCAACAGACCGCGAAAAATATTTTCTTGTCGCGTGAAAAGAAAATATCACGAAAGGTGCAAGAATTAATCTTGTCGTATTGGTTGGAAAATCGATTTGACAAGAATCAAATACTGGACCTGTATATGAACCGGGTGTCACTGGTCGGGGGAATGCGCGGCATAGACGCCGCCGCACGCGTCATGTTCCAGGTGCCAGCAAAAGACTTGAACATTGGACAAGCCGCACAAATTGCAGCAATGCTGAAGGCGCCAACTACGTACAGCCCACTGAAAAATCCAGAAAAAAATATCGCACGCGCACGTGTTATCTTAAAAGAAATGGTGCGCCAGGGATATATCACACTGAACCAGGCAAGAATCGCCGCACAAAATATGACACCCGCAGTGGCAAGTAATGACACCAATTTGTACAGGTATTGGACCGACTTTGTAATGGATGAACTTAAATCCAGAATCGGGACATTTGAATCTGATATGTACGTGCATACGACACTTGATTCTGATTTACAGGACCATATTGCCGCAGTTATTCCCGCAAAAGTCAACGCCTATCAAGGGGCGGTTGTTGCAATTAATCCAGACGGCGCAATTCGCGCGATGTCAGGTGGCGCAAATTATCAAGACAGTCAATTTAACCGCGTTACCGCACCGCGCCAGCCCGGCAGCGCATTCAAACCTGTCGTCTATCTGGTGGCGTTGGAAAACGGCATGATGCCGGACACCTTTGTAAATGATTCACCGTTTGCAATCGGTGATTACAGCCCAAAAAACTTTAACGAACGCTATTACGGTGATATAACGATGGCGACCGCGTTCGCAAAAAGCGTAAATTCGGTACCGCTGAAATTAACCGAAACATTTGGGATTGATACAGTTTTGGACATGGCAGGCAGGCTGGGGGTGGGAACAAAACTGCGCCGCGAATATTCGACCGTACTGGGCGCGTCCGAGATGACATTGTTAGACCTGACTAATATCTATGCGGTTATTTGGAACAATGGAAAATCTGTTCGACCATATTCTATTAACAAAATAACAGATACGCGGGGACAGACGTTGTATGAACGCAATCCGTCCGAGCCAATTGAAATATTAAACCCAACAACCGTTGAGTATATGACAACCATGCTGGCGGATGTTGTTGCACCAGGCGGCACCGGGGGGCGCGCACGTGCGCCAGGGGTTTTGGGCGGAAAAACCGGAACCAGCAACGAAAATCGTGATGCATGGTTTGTGGGCGCAACAGAAAATCTTGTCATAGGCGTATGGATGGGCAATGACGATTTTAGCCCGATGGATTCTGGGATAACAGGCGGCACAATCCCGGCAGAAATATTTAAAGAAATCATTTCCAAATAAAGGCAAAAGAAATGAGACAAGCACAACCATTGGCAACACTGCCTAAATCATTATGGAAGTTTTATTTTAAGTACGCGATTCCCGGTTCGCTGGGCGCGATGATTGCATGGGCGGTATTCTTTTTCGTTGTGGCGATGGACGGGGTTTTATTCCCGAACTTTCAGCGTTGGTTTATCGCATTGTTTGAAAATCCTGTGCCGGCAGGCATAACTTTCTTGCAGCATGCAACACCAACTATTATTCTGATTACCGGAACTTTGTTGATAATCGATATCAGTGGATTGTTACGCGATATGTTCATGGGGCGTTGGGCGCCAAAAATAAAGAATCGAATTTCGGTAGTATTAAATGACTATGTACACAGTCAATCTATGTCATTTTGGTCAGGACGCATGTCAGGCAAAGTACACACCCAGATTTTATATGTCGCAGATGGATTTCGCGCAATTGACGATTTCTGGCGAATAATTTGTTTGATGGCGGTAATCGCAATCAATGTCGGACTGATATTTTCTATAAACACGTGGGTTGCAGTAATTTTTGGTTTCGTGTTTGCATTTCGTACAATCTATAGTTGGCGAATGATAAAACCGATGAAACGTGCATCCAAAGCAGCAAGTGCCGCCGCAAGTGATTTGTCAGGGCGAAATATTGACAGCATATCTAACTTTTCTGTTGTTAAGTTGTTTGCCGGCGCAAAGCGCGAGCGTGAATATCTGGAACCTGCAAGACAGACAACCATAAAGACTATGATTCATTCTATGTTCGTTCAACGATTTTTTCGTGGCGTACCTTTTATAATATGGGACGTTTGTTATGGCATGACCCTGTTCTTGTGCGCGTGGCTGTTTATGCAAGGGAAAATTACCGTTGCAGAAATCGTGTTCACTAATTCTGTTTTCTTTACCGTTATGGGGACAATTGGCGCGGTTATGAATCAAATTCCGGTTATTACAGATAAACTGAGCGCAGCA
>JBGUTP010000023.1:0-28222 GCA_045133095.1 Candidatus Enterousia sp. | reverse complement strand
TGACGTCTGGGCGGGCATATTGTTATAAAACCTGTGCGGCTAAGACTGGTTACACTTTGACTGGTGGTGTTGATTATTACAGTGCAACAGATACCTGTGCGTATTCTGCGAATGAGTACTCTTTGTCGTATCTCTGTGGTGATGAACATATGTATATGGATATGGCTAGGTATAATGAGTCATATACATTTGCAACCGCCCCTGACGATGCTTGTAAGCAACGTTTTTCTGGCTTTACGTTTACAGGGTGGACATGCGCTCAGGCGTCATACGATGGTGGTGAAACCATAACTTATACCACGGCTGGTTCACTGACTTGTGTCGTGGATTGGCAGCCGAATAATTACACTGTGTCGTTTGACAACAATGGCGCAGATATCAATGGACAAACAACCGCCGTGACCGCAACATATAACGAAGCCATGCCCGCAATCAGTACAACCGCACCAAAACGTGACGGGTACATATTCCAGGGCTGGTACGATAATGCAAACTATGCCAGTGGTACACAGTACTATACCGCCGCAGGTACTTCTGCAAGGGTATTTGACAAGACAGTAAATACAACGCTGTATGCAGGATGGAAGCCAATTACATACACAATTGCGTTCGACGCAAATGGCGGGTCCGGAACAATGGCAAGTATTACGATGACATACAATGTTGAAAAGACCCTGACCAAGAATGCGTTTACACGTACTAACTATAAATTCGCAGGTTGGGCAACAACTTCGACAGGGATGGCGATGTATAGCGACGGAGCCACTGTGTCAAATCTGACAACCACCGATGGTGCAACTGTTACACTGTATGCAGACTGGTCGTTGGATTCGTTCAAGTGTGTCGCCGGGCAAGATGCCGATGGGAATACATGTGCGGCGGGGTCGTACTGTCCTGGCAGCCTGGTGAACGCAAATGATAAATACAGCACCACAAGCGGATGCGAACGTGCGTGTCCAAGTGCAACAAAAACAGGCGGTGTCATATCGTCCGAAGCCGGCGCAAAAGCCGTGACCGCATGTTATCAAACAGTAGCAAACGTCGTAATCACTGCATCTGGTGGCAGCACCCAGACCGGTTCAGGAACAAGTAAATGCTTTGCAAACACGGCAGGAACAGACTATAACGCAAATTGTACAACCGTACCAACGTCTTGTTATGCGGGATACTATCGCGTGGGAACAAGTGCGAACTGTGACCCTGTGGGATATGGCTACTATCGCGGCGCAAACGAAGGTGTTGATGTTCGCAATGTGTGTTCGGCACTGACCAATGATAATAATGTTGGGGAAGTGACAACTGCGACAAACACGTCTGATGAAGCAACAGACTGCTATAACACTTGTCCAGAACAGGCAACAACAAACGGAACACTTATCCCAGCCGCGGATAAAGTGTCGTACAATGGGACTAAAATCGCCGCATGCGCATATTCAGCAAAGTGCAATTCAGGATACAGCGCAAGTGGTCTGAGTTGTACGCCAAACGTGTACACGATAACACTTGACCATGATGACGGAACGTACGATGGACCAAACCCAATCTATCTGAAGTACGCAACAGGATGGTATTCAAACGAGGACGCAACAGGAGAGCAAATTTTCAGTGTACCGGTTCCAACAAAAGAAACAGGTAACTTTGGCGGATATGCGGTAGATGGTCAGGTAGTGATTAACGCCAATGGTATCCTGCCCGCGGCCTATAAGTTGTTTACAAGTAATACAACGATTGTCGCTCAGTGGACAGATAAACCAACGGTCATTTGTGAATCAGGAACTTACTATGCCGGCACCGGCAGCACCTGTACACAGTGTCCAGCGGGCAGTTACTGTACCGGCGTGACGACGTATCAAGACGAAGGCGCAAAAGGCGCAACAGCGTGCGCCAGCCTGAACGGAACATATACCGCAGCAGTCAATGCCAATGGGGCGGCGTTGACAGTGACCGTATCGTCAGAGGGCGGCGCAAAGGCAGCAACCGATTGCTTTGCAACAAATGTTAAGTATGCGCCAGATAACTATACCGCAGGAAGTCAGACCTGTAAGTATAATGATGGAACTAAGTCATATACAGATAACTGCAGCAGTAAAAATGTTATCACGTGCGTTGCAGGATATTCGTTGGCAACAACAGGCGCAACTAATTGTACGCCAGTTGGCATCGGGTACTATAGCCCAGAAAAGTCAACGTCCAAGACACAATGCCCCACTAAGAATATTGGAACCGGCACAACCGGCACAGAAACCGCGGCAGGCGCAGAATCGTGCTATATCGACAACCTGTGGCTGGATACGGATTCTGGTCATGGAAATATGAGAGCGCGCTGTTATTATTCGACAAGTTCGACGACATACGATACTAATTGCGAAGAAGCAGAAGTCGTTGCGTGCGATGGCGGATATTACTATAACGCCGGTGAAAGCGCCACAGACTGTGTTGTTGTGGGCGACGGATATTACAGCCCAGCACAAAGTGAGTGCGTGGGCGAAGATGCAGAACCACTGGAACCGGGATGCTCGACCGAACGCACACAGTGTCCAAATGGTGCGGCGACTGGCACAGAAACCGCATCTTCGTTGAACCAGTGTGAAGGTATGTGCCCAGAGGGTTCTTACTGTGACCCAGACGGTACCGAACACAAATGCCCAACAGACTATCCGAATTCGGTCGCAGGCTCAACCAGCATCAATCAGTGTTATCAGACTGGATGTAATACACAACGTTGCAGCACCTACAGAGAAACACAGACATTAAAGGATACTTGTAATGCCAAGTATAAGGGAACCGAAAGCACACCTGTAACGTGTTCAATTACAGGAACTAGCAAATTCGAGGGTGTAAAATATTACGGCACAAGCACCTGTGTCATACCACCGAACAAAACACTGTTTGATGTTTGTCCAGTAATTAGTGTGATATGTCCACTGAACTACTATTTTAGTGGCGAACTGGAAAACAACGGTTATTGCACACCGTGTACGGATTTGCCTGGAAAGTATATATATTCTCATGCCGCAACACAATACCCGCAAAATCACGAAAACGGAGCCACGGCGTGTTATAGAATAGAAAACTTACCCTGCACAGACCCGGTCTGTCCAACAGACACAACAGGTACATGTACCTATAACGCATACAACGAGAACATTTCTGATACATACAAGCTGGGTGGAGGATATTTGTTCTATGGCACAAGCAAACCATTGCCTGGGTCACAAAAACCGTTCACGTGTCCGGCGACGGGGGCAAATGGTTCATATTGGGAATGTAAAACAGGGTACGACAAAAATGCAGACGCAAATATCGATATGACAGACGATATAGAAGATGCAAATCCAGAAGACTTGTGTACACCACATGTTTACACGGTTAAACTGTTTTACAATAACTATTCTTATGAGATTTTCCAACGGTATTTGTCTGGATGGTATAGTGGCACATCTAAGTTGACAAAAGTGAAAGTACCAACGCTTGAAAATTATACCTTTGAAGGATATTACACCACGCCGAATTCCGCTGTAGCGGGAGCAAAAAAAGTTATCGATGCAGATGGTAATTTTTATTCAGAGGAAGCAAAGAATGCATCATATACAAGTGATATGGCACTGTATGCGTGGTGGAAACAGAATGTATATCAGTGTGAAGCCGGGTATTATTATGAATCTGGGACGAAGACTGAATGTAAGGCACCGTATTATTGCCCAGGCACAGGAACGGTTCCGGTAACCGATACCGGGTGCCGCGTGACCTGCCCAACAGCAACAGGTGCGACAGGTAATGTTATCAAAGGCGAAACCAAAGAAAACGGTCTGTCCGATATTACAGGCTGTTGGGTCACATTCGCAGAAGGTGACGGCGGACGTACATTTGATAATGGTACCGCGGTTTGGAACTGTTCTTGGAAAGGAACAGAAGCGGATGGTGCGTATGCTATCTGTACCACAGAAGTTAAAACATGTGATGCGGGTTACTATCAGCCAGCAGGAACAGATGCATGTCAAGACGTAACAAGTGGTCACTGGAGCGCGCAAGATGTATTAAGCCGTGAAATCTGCCCTGCCCTGAACAACTATACCGTTGGGTCAGACAATGGTAAGGACGCACAAACAGATTGTTATGTGGCATGTACATCATATAAACCAACCGTCACACACAGTACAAGTGTCGCTGTTACAAGTGGCAACGAAAAGATATACTTTACGTCAAACGCATATCCGGCATGTCAATATACCGTTGAATGCGAAACCGGATATACCGCAGTCAGCGGCAGTGCGCCAGCATGTAATGCCAAGGTATATAATGTGATGCTGAATACAAATGGTGGAACAGGCACAGTGGCGCAAAGCGTTGAATGCACATTTGACAGCGGGGTGTGCAACCTGCCCGCGACAAGCGGTCTGTCATACACAGGGTATGTAAACCAGAACAAATGGTGTACAAAATCTGATGGCAGTGGTCCGTGTTATGAGGCAGGCAAGAATGTTACATCTAATATTTCAAGCACTGGCGATGATGTGGAACTGTTCGCTATTTGGACCCCAGGCGTATTCAAAATTACATTGAATGCCCCAGACGCAACCGCAAATGGAACGCAAAATCCAGTGTATCTGAAGTATGCGACGGGATGGTATTCTGATGCCGCGGCAGAAAACGCGTTAAGCAAATTGCCAGGCACAATGCCAAGCAAGGCAGGATATGCCTTTGCAGGTTATAATGTTGACGGCAACAAGGTTGCAATTATAGATGGTGCAGGAAACTTGTTGACCAGCAGCGAGGCACTGAGGGCAACAACGACAGACACAGCAGCCACAGCACAATGGGCGGCGGGTACCACACACTGTGATGCCGGGTACTATTATCCAGGCGAAGGCGGTTCATGTGACGTTTGCACGGAAAATCATTACTGCTCGGGCGGGGATTTCGCAACCGATTCCAAGGTTGTCGGCGGTTTGTCCGAATGTCCAAACGGCGGTATTTCCGAAGGTGGGGTAAACGCAACTAATTCTGGCGTCTGCTATAAGAAGAACGAGGGATATACAACAGATAATACAACCGGAACCAGAACGTGTAACTATGACGAAACAGCCAAGGCATACGTTGCAAACTGTGTTGACTATGTGATACTGACGTGCGCAGGCGGTTATTACGACGATGGTAAAACTGTGGATGCAGATGATGCACGCATGTGTCAGAAAGTTGGCGCGAACAACTATAGTCCAAATGATGACACAAAACTTTATGCATGCCCAGACAGTGGAAACACAGATGGCGTACAGACCTCTGATGCATTGTCAGACTGTATGAAACGCATGGACACATACGTATCTGCAACTGGAAACGCCAAGGGTTCACATGTCTGTTTTGCGCAAAACACAGATGGCACAGTGGAATATAACTATAACTGCAAAATTGACACCGTTGAAATTACATGGTGCAAGGGCGGATATTGGTATGACACGGTAACCAACGCGACAGACTGCGTAGAGGTTGGCGAAAGCAACTATAGCCCAGAAGGCAGTTTGGAAAAGACCGCATGTCCACATGGCGGAACCTCTGCAACAACAACCGCCAGCACGCCAGACGGTATTTGTGGAAAAACGACCGTTTATCCTGGTCCTAACTATGACGGTCCAGCAGTACATGGAAGCGGAACACAAAGTTGCCTGTACGACAGCAAGTATGACGGTTATGACTTTGGTGATGGCGCGGTTTCAGACGGATATATCAGCAGTTGCGGTAAGTTGTCTATCCAAACGTGCGATGCCGGCTATTATTGGGCAAGCAGCACAGACACCGTATGCAATGTTGTAAATTACAACTTCTATGGTCCAGTGGCGGATATTAATAACAATAACCTGCCAACAGGTCGCGCGGCATGCCCAGACAACGGTAAGACACTTGGCGATAAAAGCGCGAATGTCGAACTGTGTTATAAGGAACAACTGTCTTGTCCGATAACAAATGGTTCAGGAGAACAGACATGTAATTACAGCGCAAGCGCAGAATCTTATTCCAAGGGATGCACGACATGCGTTGTGACAGGATGTGACACAGGTTATTCACAAGTTGATGGCGCATGTACATTCTGTCAGGCGAATAATGTATGCGACCCAAGTCTGCCAGGAGGAATGCAGTCTTGTGCAAGTCTGACAGGTGGCACGCATACTATGTCTGATGCAGGAACCACAGATGTTGCATACTGCTTTGCGGATTGTCCGCTGGTCAGCAACGCGATTAGTGTCAGCGGTCGTGACTATTACGGCGAAGAAATCAAGGACACGTGCGCGGTTACATTGTGCGAAGCAGGATATACCGCGGTAAACGATGTGTGTGTTTTGTGTCCTGCGGGCAGCGTATGTGACCCATACAACCCAGCAGACCCGAACAATCCTAATAAACCACAAACTTGTTCGGATTTAACGGGTGGTACACATACTATGTCAAAGCCAGGCGCAAGTAGTATTGAAGACTGTTATGAATTATGCACGGTCGTCGAAGTCGCGGGTGCAACCGGAACGCCGCGTACAGACAGTGTTAATTATCCGACATTGTGCGAATACGACTATGTAAATAAAGATGGGCATCCATGCGAAATGATTGATGGGGTGTGCGTTGTATCAGAATGCCGCAACGATTATGAGATGATAAATGGTATATGCCGACCATGTGACAGAGAACATGCGCTGTCTTATAAACCGGGTGGCAACTGCCTGGTGGCAACATGCGCCACAGGATATCATCCAAACGCAAAAGAATGCGAAGCGGACGTATTTGAATGCGAGGCACCTTATGCAACGCTGGCAAAACAAACATGGAATCCGGATAAAAAAGCGTTTGGCGAATGCATTGTTGTCGAATGCGAATCTGGGTACCACGTCGCGTCTAATGCGTGCCAAGAAGACGAACAGGTTTGCGAAGTCGAAAATGGCGTTGGTGTTCGTGAATGGAACCACAGCAAAAATGTTTGGGGAGAATGCATAGCAACAAAGTGCGACCCAGGATATACAAGCGACAGCAGTGAAACAAATGAACAATGGAAACAGTGCGGACGTTGCAATAATATGTACAGCGCAAATGGCGACCTGGCGGCAAGCAGTTATGTCGAAGGATGTGAAATTGCAGCATGTATGTATGAAGGTGAACTGTACACACTGGAAAACAACGAATGTCGTTTGATATGCGATACATATTCAGACGAAACAGGAAGCAGAAAATGGAATGCAGCACGTAAAAAGTGCGAAAGAACCTGTGAACCTGGATATACAAATTGGTAAAGAAAAGCCCCCGGTTGGGGGCTTGTTTCTTTACATAAATATTATCATAGATTTTCAATCAATAAATGATACTATTGATAACATGAAAAAATATGATGTAATTGTTATTGGTGCAGGCGCCGCCGGATTGATGGCAGCAACCGCCGCGTTGGCACGCAATAGGCGCGTGGCGATTGTTGAAATGGGCGAAACGCCGGCACGAAAAGTCATGGCGTCTGGGGGCGGAAAGTGCAATATTACAAATACAGCCGCCGATTACACCAGATATTTTGGTAAAAATCCTGCGTTTGTTAGGGGCGCGCTAAGTCGCATAAAGCCAGAAGATATTTTAAACTGGGCGCACAAAAATAATATAGCCCTGTATCAAAAAACGCCAGGGCGATACTTTTGTAAGAATGGCGCACAGGAGGTTGTAGATGCCTTAATTGCAGATGTTCGTGGATGCGATATTTACTTTAATCAATCCGTACAAGATGTTTGTAAAAATGACGATTGGTTCAATGTTAAAACCAACAAGGAGCAATATGCCACAAAAAGCCTGATTGTTGCCACGGGCGGAATATCTTTTCAAACACTGGGCGTATCTGATGCAGGATATAAAATTGCAAAAAAATTTGGTCATAAAATAGAGCCTGTGCGCCCTGCGCTGTGCGCGCTGGCGATTAAGGGATGGAATACAGAACTTGCGGGAATTAGTCTGGAGGCAGAAATTCAAATTGGAAAGCACACAGTGCGCGATTCCCTGTTGTTTACACATTTTGGAATCGGTGGTCCCGCCACGTACAGGTTCAGTTTGTATGACCTGAATCAGGATGTTAAATTAAATCTGTGTCCGCATCTTGATTTGTTTGAATCTTTGAAAAATGCCAAGAAAACACAGGGACGAAAGAATCTGATGACAATATTGTCAGGCGTTGTACCAAGCAGAATAGCGAAATGGATTTTGCAAAACGATAACAGAAAAATCGCAGACGTAAAAGATAACGAACTGAAAAGCATTGCAGATAAAATTTGTAATATAAAAATAAAGACTAGCGATATTAAATATCACGGCATGCAAAGCGCAGAGGTCGTTCGCGGTGGCGTTAATGTTGATGAGATTTCACCAAAAACCATGGAATCTAAATTATGCTCAGGGCTTTTCTTTGCGGGGGAAGTCATGGATATTGCGGGGGATTTGGGTGGATTTAATTTGCAATGGGCATGGTCCAGCGGGATAATCGCAGGTCAGAATGCCTGAATTATGATTGAATTTAAACCTATGTATTTATAGAAAGATAATACGTATTATTCCGATTATAAAGCGAGGAATAATTATGGTATCTTTTTATGCAACAAATGCAGCCGCAAAAAAACCTGTTGGAATCGTCCAGATTGTTCAACAACCATGTAAAAACATCGAGATTTACGACAACCTGATAAATATGTTTAACAGATATGGATTTGCAGTTTGTATGCGTAAACGAAACATAAATAACGATGACGTTGATTGCTTTAAACGCGCAATGCGCCAAGAAATAAAAACACTTAGGTATATTAAAAATAAATATAAGGCACCGGTATTTTTATTTGGGTGGGGAGATGGCGGACTGATTGCACAACAAATTATGACAACTGACAGCCTGTGCGATGGTGGCGCGTGTGTCCCCAGCAAATTTGATATGCCTGGGCTGCGTCATAACTTTACGCGGGCAATGTTGTATTTCAAAAAGTTATCAGGGCGCGAATTTAAATTCCAAACAGCACGACTGAATTTCATCCGCAAAATGCAACGCGACGGCGAGATAAACAAACCCTGCCTTATTATCAGCGCAAAAGATAATATGCGCGCCATGAATAAGACCATGGGCAACACACTGTACAACCTGTATGGGAATCATAATTTAGATAAATTAACACTGATAATGTATCCCGAAACCAGCAACTGGCAAGACTTAACACCAGAAAGCACATATATTCAACAGGACGTCGTAGATTTCATTAATCGGGTGAGGTACAGCATGCAATAAAAATCCCCCAAAATGGGGGAAATATTTTTATTCTTCGACCAGAACCATGGCGTTGCCATCCTGGACGATAAGGTCGGGGTCCTGACTGGTGTCCTTGCCACCGGTCCAAACATAGTAGGAATATTGGGTGTCGCCCTGCCCCTGAATCTGAATAACATGTTTTTTTGTTTCCAAAACCAAGTCATTCCCATTTGGGGTTGAATAACGAATTTCCGATGTGCAATCGCCAATGCAATTGTCAGGATTGATTTCGACAACGTCGTCCGATGTGGTCTGACAACCCGCCAGAGCCAACATTATAACCATAAAAGGTAAAAATATCTTTTTCATGCTTGGTATTATATCATATTTTTATTCTTTTAAAAAGACTTTTTTCTTTTTCTGCAAAAATAGATGCGGATAAAGTTTACAGGCACTATCAACAGCGACAACCCAAATACAACCAACCACTGATGCAGGTTTAAGGGCGATAGTTGCAGGATACTGCCCCCAAAGGACACACACAACATTGTGCCAGCAATCACACCAAGCGCAACAATAATAAACATTGGATTGTTGCTTATGCCGCGGAACAAGTTATAGCCAGAGGTTCTGACACCGAATCCATTTATTATTGCCATTATGACCAGTAACGCAAAGCGCGCCGATGCATAGGCACCAGCAACCGGGAACAGATTTCTGATTGGCGGCAATAACAGCAAGCAGAACACCAAAACAAAACCCATAGTGGACCAGGCAACATTGAACAAGGTTTGACGCGACAGCAGTGGCGCATTCTTGCCCGCGGCAGGTTCTGACATATATTCAGCGTGTGGCGGTTCGCCACCAAATGCCAAAGAATTTAAACTGTCCATCACTATGTTGATAATCAAAATTTGAACTGCACACAACGCGTCAAGCCCAACCAACAATGGAAAGACCATGCTTAGAATAACCAACGCAAAATTTATCGGCAATTGAAAACGTAAAAAACTGATTACATTGTGCATAAATGTTCGACCAAGCAAAATACTGTTGGCAACAGAAATGAAATTGTTGTCCGTGATGATTATATCACTTGATTCCTTGCAGACGTCGGTACTGTTCCCCATGGCAAACCCAACGTCGGCACGCTTTAGCGCGGGCGCATCATTTGTGCCATCGCCACACATACCAATACACAATCCCATTCGTTGTGCCAACATTACAACACGCAACTTGGTTGATGGTGTGGCGCGGGCAATAACCTTAATCAAAGGCAATTTTTCAATCGCTTCGTCATCAGACATGGATTCCAGTTCGTTTGATGTTATCGCAATATCAGATGCAGAAGATATAATTCCACAGTCGGTGGCAATAACACGTGCAGTATCTAGGATATCACCCGTTATCATCATTATTTGAACATTGGATTTCCGTAAATCAGAAATAACCTTGATCACACCAGGGCGCAATTCATCACGCATGGCGACCAATGAAACAAAAACTAAATCATCAGGGATTGCATCTTTGGAAAGTTCTGATTTGCTGTACGCCAACGCAACAACACGCATGGCACGGGATGTGTTACGGGCAATCAATTTATTTATAAACGATGCGTCTATTGGGGCGGTCAAACCGTCATGTGTCAAATATGCCTTGGCACAAGACAAAATCTTTTCTGGCGCGCCCATATAATAGCAGACCGTGCCATCTTGGGATTTTAGTTTGACCTGGGTTGCGGAATATTTTTTCGCACTGTCAAACACCACGCGTTTTTCAACACAAGAATCTTTATTAACCGCATCAATTAAATCTTTGTCCGGATTCAATGCAGCCAACAAAGCACGTTCAGTACTGTTGCCACCGACAATTTCATGCATTGAATCAAAAACCGCGCGACCATTTATTAAAACACTGTTGGCAAATGCAACCGAAACCGCATTGGCAGAATCAAAAGCAAAACCGATGTCCGTACCATCGCCAGAGAAATTGGCAACCGCGCACAAATTACCGTGCGTTAAGGTTCCGGTCTTGTCCGTGCATAATAATTGAATGTTACCCGCTTCGGGAATTTTATTCGGATTTTTAGCCAGAATATTCTTGCGTATCATTGTCTTTACATTTTGACCGGTGATAATACCAATAATAAACGGCAAACCTTCGGGAACCGCGGCAACAAATATAGTTAACGCTATTGTTACCGTATTCAACAGTACGAACAACAGTTCGCCACCAGTGCCAAAACCATTCTGATATATATGTGCAGAAAACAAAACAATACAAATTAATGCCGCAGAAATCGACCCCAAGCGACTGATTTTTTCTGCAAGATTATCTAATTGAATTTGAAGTGCGGTTTTTACTTCGTCTATGTTATGCAACGTCGTTAAGATTTTTGCGTTTTCTGTTTCCAAGCCCACGCGTGTAACAATCATTAGACCTTCGCCACTTTGAACTGTTGTTCCCGCAAAAACATAGTGGGCATTGGTATAGTCATCTGCGCCAATAGGCAATGCGCGATTGTATGTAAAACCAGGCACTGGCTGTTTGTCACATTCTGCACTTTCGCCATTTAAAATGGCGTTATTAACCGCAACACGCCCACGAATCATGTACCCGTCGGCGCATATTGTTTCACCCGCCGCAATCATTACAAGGTCGCCGACAACTAAATCAGACGCATCAAGATGCACAATGCAACCGTTACGCAGAACGTTCGCATAAAGTTGCGATGCACGACGGCGCAGTTCCATAGTACTGCGTTGACTTTTAAGACGGGTTATCACCGTCACTAAGGCAACAACAAATAAAACCAGACCAATTCCCATCGCTTCGAATACAGAACCATAGCCAAACGCACTTAAGCCCAAGAACAGGAACATCATAACCAATAAAATCACATTGATTTTGTCGTGAAAAACTTCCTTGAAAAAATACCAGGCACTTTTGGGTTGTGGCTGTGGCATTTGATTAGAACCATATTGTGCGCGACTTGATAAAACCTGAGAATCCGTTAAACCTGTTAATTGCATAAAACACCCCCAACAGTATGTTATTTACCGCGGGTGCAGATTAGCATAAAGCGCAAGAAAAAAGCAATCGCAAAAAAGAAAACTATTTGGTGCGGGTTATTAAATCTTTAAAGATTTGAACAACTGCCGCCTGGGTTGCGGGCGCAACGGTTCCGTCTTCGAATTTATTAATAATATTTATCGCAGGATTACCCGATTTTTTTATGCCGCAAAAAGTTTCAATGTCTTTTTGAAACCCATAATGATATTCGGTTAAATTTGAAAATTCATTTATAACGTCTTGGTTATCCTGGCGGTTGGGATTACTGTCCATATCAAATAATACTGAATGACGGATATTGTACGTTTTTAACACCTTAAGAAAATATGGCATAGACCATTTTCCAACACTTTCTATCAGTGTAACACGGCTGGTAATGTCGCGCGGTAAATCGCCACGATTTTTTAAATAGTTATACAACATATATTCCGTTGGTCCTTCGACTAAAACAACTTTTTTCGCAAAGAACATGTCACTGCGCGGTCTGTCGAAATAGACCATATTCTTCGCCATTTGCAATTGCGCATCTGGGATTGTGTTCTGATATACATGCGTTCTGCCGTCACGCTTGTCAACACGAATCAAACCGTTAAGGTCTGTAACATCGGCGGAGACAAGTTGACTGGAATGTGTTGTGGCAATCAATTGATTGTATGAAGTGTCGGCAAAGTCATGTAAATCTTGAACCAGGTCCGATATGGCAGATGGATGCAAGGCAACCTCGGGTTCTTCGAACAACAAAACATTCATGCGTGGCGAAAAACGAGAATTCTCGGACTGTGACGGCGTTGCGACAATTGCGTCACCGGTGTTCTTTTTTGTTGCGCGTTTTAGTTGCTTTTGTTCGCGCACCGCATATTGTGCATTTAACTTTATGAGACTAGCTATTATTTTACGCTGAACACCGGTGCCAATTTGCGACAAATCAAGTCTGCCAACACCATCTTCCACACTGATATTTAGCAGGAAGCGCAACATTTCTTCGGATGATATTTTGCGGGGACCAATATTAACACGAACCCCGGAAACATTTACATCCCTGCGTATTTCACGACCTAATCTTTTAAAATTTGAAATCGTTGTGCGCCCCAGCGATTCAAACGCGGTTTCAAATTTTGTCTTGAACTGCTGCTGAAATTGAGGTTGGCTGCAAACCAATGAAACCAAACCGTTCAGGGCAGATGTACCAGATAACTTTAAATTTTCTTTAACATCTACTATTGTCGGTATGTATATTATGTTGCCAAGATTCGACGGCTTTAGTGAACGAGTTCCGTAAAAACTGGTTGTTTCCAGCCCATCTTTGGTATAGCCATGAAATGTTCCGCCGCCTGATAAATCTTTGCGAACACGCAGTTTATTCGGTTCAACCTGATATTTCTTTGCAAGGGTGGCATATTCTGTCCGTGTTAAATCATACGTTACGTCAATCCAGGCATCGCTATCGTTACGATTACAACGTTTACAAAAGTCGTCTGTTTCAAATCGAACATCGCCATAAAAGCAACGTATTGCATCGATAATATTACTTTTTCCAATATTGTTTTCACCAACAATTACAGAATAGTTCTGGAACGAGATTGACGCATCTTGAATCGAGCGAAAATTATGAATATGAACATTTGCTATCTTCATTTTGTATGTCTTATTGTTATTTTTTTCATAACTAAAGATAGCATGACAACAAGGAAAGTCAACAAAAATATTGACAAATTTATTGTTTTGTGTTGCTGTCAAAAAAAATAAATAAAACGCCCACAATGGGGCGTTTGATTTTTGTGGCGGAGTATGATTTTATCACGACCAACCACATACAAATTCCAACCAAACTATAAACAAACAATTCTGTCTATGTTGATATTTTTAGCAAATATCGTATCATGCGATACCAATAGAATCGCACCACGATATTGATTCAGCGCTTCTTCTAATATTGATATGCTTTTGATATCCAAATTGTTTGTTGGTTCATCTAGAATCAGTAAATCTGGTTGGTGGGGAGCACCTAATATCGTTGCCAATGTTGCCTTTAGTAATTCGCCACCTGATAATTGTCCCGCTTTCTTTTTGGATGCATCACCACGAAAACCAAAGTTTGCTGCGATTGCATGAGCATCATGTTTTAACACACCAGATATTGACATAATGTTTTCAACAACCGTCTTGTCACAATCCAGCAGCGATAAATCCTGATCCAAATACACTATGCGACCAAAGGTTTTTATATCGCCCGACTGCGGATATAATTTGCCACAAATTATTTTTAAAAGGGTTGATTTTCCTGCTCCATTTTTTCCTGTCAGCCGAACACGTGTTGCACCATACATAGAAAAATCAAAATTGCTAAAAATTTGACTGTCTGCATATGCGAAATACAACGAAGAAATTTTTATCAACTCTTTGCTGTAAAAGTCCTTGGACGGCAATGGAATCTTTATCATATCATCACGCATTTGACCAGATAACATTTGCCGTTGCTGAATTTGGTCATTTAATTTTTTTTGAATTATTGCACGACGCTTTGATTCTGTTTCTTGACTTTTACCTTTTAGCGCATTTGCTTCAATTCTTGATCCTGATGCCTTATTATTTTTGTCTTTAGCCTGTTTTGCAACATGGTGTTGGCGTGTATTTTGTGCAACCACCAACGTACCAGTTAAACGTGATATCTCTTTGGTACAGTCGGTATATTTTGACTCTAGGTTGCGTTGTTCGGACTGTTTTTGCGCAACATAAAAATCATAATTACCACCATAGACACGAATTTTACCGTTTGAAATTTCTGCTATCTTGTCCATATGCTGCAATAATTCACGGTCGTGCGACACAACCACAACACCAAATGGATATGTAATTAAAGCATCAAAAAAACGCGCCTTTGCATCTGCATCCAGATTGTTTGTTGGTTCATCCAACAGCAAAATTTCCGCATTACTATCAAACGCCCGCGCCAACATATAACTTTGACGTTCGCCACCGCTTTTTTTATCAATCGAATTGAATTGATTTACCATATAGACATCTGCATTACGCGCAACCTGACCGGAATCTGGTGCAATGTCGCCATTTAGCAAACGCAACAATGTCGTCTTGCCCGAGCCATTGTCACCGACAATTGCGACTTTGTCTGTATTGTTAAAAACAATCGACGCACCGTCCAGCAAATTGCTGTCCGTATCATAACTGAAAAACACATTAGAAAGTGATATAAACCCCATAACAAAAACCCTATAATATCGCAGTTGAACACCGTGCATTTTTATGCACCACATTTTGAAAAATACGATATTATCTACTCATTGGTTTTTGTCCTTATACTTGTTTGTATATATTCACTGTAGCATATCCATCATAAAAATCAACAAATTTACATCATTGTACATACTGGAAACTTCATGGCGGGAAAGTGGCTGGAATCCGCCTAAAAACAAAGCCCCGACAGATTTTGTTGGGGCGTTTAATTTTAGTGGCAGAGTATGATTTTATCACGACCAACCACATACAAATTCCAATTTTACGGGGAATTTTTATGTTGTATGTTACGGTTCTGCAAAACGGCGCATAGCATCATATGCCAATCCTAAGCCAACGCTGTCCATTTTATTTGAATCTGAAACAACCGCACGCGGAAACATGGCTTTGAAGACATTATACACATATGGAATTTGGGTTGAACCACCGGTCAATATTATCAAATCAATATCTGTGTTTTTTATAGTCGCCTGGGCCAGACAGGTTTGCATTGCCAGTATTATCTTTTCAACATCATTTTTTATTGCATTCATAAATTCTGATACGCACGTCGTAAATTCTGGACAATCCGATAAAAATTCAAACCGTTGTTTTATAACATCCTGCGACGACAATTGTATTTTAGCCATTTCAATATAATCCAAATTTGTATGTCCCAGATTATTTTGTAATATATCCATCAGCCTTGATATTTTGTTCGGCTCTTGGGCACCAATCTGAATACCACGCATAAGATTCCAAACATTTGGCGTATAAGCACGGTTTACATTGGACCATGTCGCCAAATCAACATATGGTGCATTTGGAACAGGTAAAACTTTGTCCCCACTGCGGTACATTGAACCCAAACCATATTCAGGCATAAATTTATCTATGGCGAACGCATGATCAAAATCATTACCCCCAATGCGCACACCTGTATTTGCAAGAATATCATTAGTTCTGTCAGGCTTATTCATCAAATCCACCCCCAGACGAATTACCGTAAAATCAGATGTTCCACCACCAATATCTATAACCAATGCCAAATTTTCTGATGTCAAATTTCTTTCATGTGCAAATGCGGCTGCAATTGGTTCGTACTGGAACTCAACGTTCTTAAAACCAACATTATGCGCAATCTGTTCCAACTGATTTTGGGCCGCATCGTCACCACTGGAATCGTTATCACGAAAATGCACTGGCCGTCCCATAACAACATCTGTGACAGACTGATTGACAGATGCGTCTAATTTTTCTTTTAGATGTCTAATGAAATATGCGATAATATCTTCAAACTTTGTGTTTTTGCCATATATTTGGGTGCCTGTTGACATTATTGGGGTTCCTAGGATACGCTTTAAACTGCGCATGAATCGCCCTTCGGAAAAGGGTTCACGATATTTATTATAAGCATCATGCCCTATGAAAACACGTCTGGTAGATTCATCAAAAAACAATGCAGACGGAATAGTGTTGCTGTTATAACCAATTTGAACCATATGCGGTTCACCACCGTCTGATACGGACACGGCAGAATTAGTCGTCCCAAAATCAATTCCGGCAACAAAGTGTGATAATGACATTGAAAAAAATCCTTGGAGCAGTTGTGGCGTATTATATAATACTTTCTGTTGACAGCAAGTTTTTTCTGACACCCCGAACCCGGCAATCACAGATTGCGAACGCTTCGTCCACACTGCGACACCAACACTAAAATAAAACGCCCACAATGGGGCGTTTGATTTTAGTGGCGGTGCAAGACATTTCTACGGTCTTTTGCATACAACATCAGGGAATTTACAGGGAAAATTCGTTATTTTTGTTCCAGAAACCAATTTTGCACTGCGCCTAAGGACCGTATTCTCCCATCCTGCAAAATATTCCCCTAAACAAATAACAGGGAATTTATTTAAAAAGCGCTATATTTTTGTTGATTTTCTAACTAATTTTTGGCATAATACGACTTAAGTTAAGCAGGCGATTTTATCGCCTTTTTTATTTGCCCTACCTGATATCGGTGGGGCTTTTTTATTACAAAAAAGGAATAATTATGAAAAAGTCACACATCATCATTTCTGACATAACATGTATGAAAGAAAAATTCTGTATTGCAGGTTTTGACACATATGAAAAACGCATGAAACGTCTGATGATAGACGGCGGTTATTGGAACGCTAATCAGATTCCGACCAGATATTGTGAAATATTGGTCGACAATGAAGAATTTAAAGAACCACGAGATTACCCACACCGAACAGAAGATGTCAACATAGATATTAAATCTATAGAAATTTTGCAAGAATTTGAACCAGGAAAAGAGTTGGCAAACACACTAAAAAGCAGCATATCAAAAGACATACAAAGTATATTCCATCATCATGTCAAAGAAAATGCTTATGTGCCACAGAAAACCAAATGTCCTTCGTTGGGTGCCATATTGATTCCGGCGCACAACATTGAATTCTTTACGGAAGATGGCAAGCTACGCGCCCGCATTACTGACTATTCTAAACAATTATATGAATTAAAGGTCAGTTGTAAATACCTGCGTGATATATTTGAAAAAGATAAAGATGTCAAAAATCTGAATAATGCCATTGCCGCCAGTCAGTATGCTCATTGTCGTATAGGGTTGGCACGCAAATTCCTGATGCAGGAAAATCATTGCTATTTAATGTTAAACGGGTTATTTTTATACTGATATGACAAAGATTTTTACGATTGGTTTTAGTGGCAAAAAGCCCGATGATTTTTTGGATATCCTGAATGCAGCCAAGATAAACTGTGTTTGGGATATTCGGCTTTGGCGCACCAGCCGCTTTGTTCCGTTTTATAGTGGCACAAATTTGGCCGCAACACTTGGTTCACGATACGAATATCATCCTGAATTTGCCCCAACAACAGATATCTTAGCGAGCTACAAAGATGGTTGCATCACCTGGCCTGATTATGAACGTATGTATAGGGAATTATTGACCACTCGCAACCCAACTGCGGGACTTGCCTTGAACTCTCTTGACCGCATATGCCTGCTTTGCACCGAAAAATCCGCGACACAATGCCACCGCCGCCTAGCCGCAGCATATATCGCAGAACAATTCCCATGTATTGAGATTGTACATTTATAGAACTTAAACAAATGCGTTTTGTTCTTTTTTTGACATCTCTATTTTAGCCATTGTATGTAAGTGATGTGAATATTAGATTATTTGATAACTTCGTTGTACATACAGGTAACCTTGTGGCGGTAAGGTGGCTAGAATCCGCATAAAATCAAAGCCCCGACAGATTTTGTCGGGGCTTTGATTATTCCTGGCGGAGACGAATTCCTGTCCTCGATACGCAATAATAAAAATCAAAAAAATCTTGTCCTGTCGATTTTTTAAAATTTTTCTAATTGCGCATTCTCGTATTCGCCATGCGCTGCGCTCTGGCGCATCCCTTCGTCTCTGCTAGGTTAAAATCAAAACCGCCCGTTGTGGGCGGTTTAAGATTTTAATTTCCTGGCGGAGACGAAGGGATTCGAACCCTTGATACCCTTGCGAGTATACCACATTTCCAATGTGGCGCACTAGACCAACTATGCGACGTCTCCTGATTTTTTTATTCCGCGTCTGTTTCAGTCGTATCTTCGGCAGATGCAACAACAGGTTCTTCTTCGGATGTCAACGATGCGCCAAGTTCCGCATCAATTTCACGCAAGGATGGGTCTTCGCTGCCAACCTCCAAAGATTCATCAGCATTTTCCACAGATGGTGCATCCTTGTAAGATTGAACAAATTCATGACGAACAGCGTTCACGTCTAACTTGCCACTGGCTATTTCACGAAGTGCAACAACCGTTAATTTATCCTTGCCTGGTTCAACCACAGGGGCAGCCCCACCATTTAAGTCACGAACACGCTGAGATGCCAGCATTCCCAGTTCATAACGACTTTCTACATACGGTAATGTATCAGAGTTTGTTGTGCGTGCCATTTGTTAATTCCTTTGTTGAAATCATTTTTAACCAGGCTATAATGCCATTCGGATGGTGAAAATGCAAGCAGAAAATATAAAAATTCTTTCTTTTGGATGCAGATTAAACGCCTTGGAGGCGGAAAAGATTCAAAACATGCTGCGCCCATATCTTGGCGCGGGCATAATTGTCAATACCTGCGCAGTTACCGCAGAGGCAGAAAGACAATCTGGGCAGGCAGTCAGGAAAGTCGCACGAGAAAATCCAGAAGTGCCTATCTTTGTGACAGGATGCGCCGCGACCAGAAACCCGGAATTGTTTGCAAATATAAAAAATGTCTTTGTTGTCCACAACGCGCAAAAAATGGATTTAGATGCATATCTGGGGCGATTAAATGCGGAAATTATCAAACCGCAACAGACAATGGCAGAAATCAAAACCAAAGACAATAACAACAAGTTATCTAAGCAGTTCATTCAAATACAAAATGGTTGTAATCACAAGTGCGCCTATTGCATTACACGGGCTTTGCGTGGCACATCTGTGTCTTTTGACTATATTGAAATCTTAAAAGATGTGCAAAATGCTGTGTGCAATGGATTTCATGAAATCGTCTTAACTGGGATAGATATCGCATCGTATGTCAAACAAGAAAACAATAAAACATATCTGATTTCTGATTTGTGCAAGCGACTGCTTGATGATGTGCCAGGAATTCAAAGATTGCGTCTGTCGTCTGTTGACCCTGCGGTACCAGACATAGACAATGTCATTGACTTAATCTTGCGCGATGAACGAATGATGCCACACCTGCATTTTTCTATGCAATCGGGGTCAGATGCAATTTTGCGCGCCATGGGACGCAGACACAGCGCACAACGCGTACGCGACCTGGTTCAGCGTGGCGGCGGCAAAATCACGTTCAGTTGGGATATAATCTGTGGTTTTCCCGGGGAAACAGATGAACTGTTCCGCGAAACAATGGATTTAGTATGTGAAGTAAAACCGATAAAAATACATGCTTTTCCGTTTTCACCACGCCCGGGAACACCCGCCGCCGATATGTCAGGCCAAATAAACCGGGCGATATCTAAGGAAAGAGTACGCAAAATAACCGAATTAGCCAATAAAAATCGCACAGAATTTATGCAGGCACAGATTGGCAAAACAGTTCAAATTCTGGTCGAAGAAAACAATGTCGCACGCTGTCCGCACGATATAAGCGTAAAAATCGATGGGCGCACCCTGCCCGAACGGACAATTTGTAACGTGCAATTGACAGACGTTCAGGACGATTGTTTTATCGGAAAAAACAATTAAAGAACGCTGTTTTGCTTCTTAACATCAGGCGAGACAAACGAAACATCTTATCTCTGAATCTCTGAATCTCTGAATCTCTGAATGAGAGTTTAGAAAAAAAAACACACAGTCAAACAAGCAAAATATTAATAATCTGCAAAAACTATTTTCTAAAATCTGCGTGATTATTTTATTGGCAAAGTAAATTAGAATTGTTAATATCAAAACCATGAACAAGAAATTATTTACTTTATTTATAGCATTGATAACAGGCACGGCAAACGCGAACGACTTTCAAACCAAGGCAAAGTCCGCATTTCTTATTGATTATGATTCAGGTGTGGAAATCGTTGCCAAGAACGCCGATACGCTGATGCCGCCTTCATCTATGATTAAGTTGATGACACTGGCGGTACTGTTTGATGAGTTAAAAGCCGGAAACATCACAATGGACACGCGGTTCCCTGTTGGCGAAAACGCTGATTACAGCCGCCCGGAATGGTACCCAGCAAGTAAGATTTGCCTGGTCGCCGGTCAAACAATTACTGTGCGCGATTTGATTTTAGGACTGATTGTATTGTCGGGCGGTGACGCGTCGGTTGTTGTTGCAGAAAAATTAGCAGGAACAGAGGCAGCATTTGCCGCAAAAATGACCGAAAAAGCACGCAGCATTGGCATGCAACAATCCACCTTTGGTAATGCCAGTGGACTGCCAGACCCAAATAATTTAATGACTAGTCGCGAACTGGCGACACTGGCGGAACATTTAATATCTGACTATCCAGATATTTATCCATTATTCGCAACAAAAAGGTTCGAATTTAAAGAACATAAAACAGACTGGTGTCGCGAATGGGGACGGACACATACGTTGAACTATAACAAATTACTGTTTAAAATGCGCGGGGCAGATGGACTGAAAACTGGGCATACCGCCGACGGTGGTTACGGCATGGTCGCCAGTGCCAAAATTGGCGGCAGACGCTTGATTGGTGTAATAAATGGCTTTAACGGCAAAGGACACGAAGCCCTGGCCAATGAAATGAAAAAACTGATGGAATACGGTTTTGGAACAACTGTGACCAAAACCTTTTATCAGCCAGGTGACAGTGTCGCAGAAATACCTGTATGGTACGGCAGAAAAGAAACCGTTGTGGCAACAGTTGCCAAACCATTTGCAATTACGGTGGACAAATCTGATGGCATGCGGGGGGTACGCGTTCTGGCAAGATACGAAGAGCCTTTGAACGCGCCCATCAAAACAGGCGATGAAATTGGACAGTTAATCGCAGAACAAAACGGCAAGGTTATCGCGCGCGCACCGTTGATTGCGAATGAAAAAGTCGGAAAGATTCAGTTCCTTGGACGCGTTCTGAAAAATATCAAGGTTATATTTGGCGGTAAATAAAAATGGCACCACGAAAAAAAGCAACTGTTGAATACAAATTCCCGCACCCGATGGACAACGAGGTGTTGGTCGGGCATGCGGATACATTAAACCGTTTTATGACCGCATGGAACAATCGAAATGTACGCCCTATTCATCCGGTGTGGATGCTGTCGGGTCCTAAGGGTATCGGCAAGGCAACACTTGCGTACAAAATCGCCAAGATGGTTTATGGAAATGTTGGCGACTTTTTCATTGTGGACATTGACCGAAATATCGACAAAGACGGAAAACCAAAACCAGACGGCAAGGTGATATCTGTTTATACCGTGCGCGCAATGATTAATAAAATGCAGATGTCGTCTATGTCAGGCGACTGGCGTGTAATATTGATTGATTCTGTTGACCAATTAAACACCGCGGCATCAAACGCGATACTTAAACTGCTGGAAGAACCGCCTGCGAAAACACTGTTTCTGTTGGTTGTGCATCAGTTGGCGAATGTTTTACCCACGGTTCGGTCGCGCGCACGCGTGGAAAAAATGCGACCACTGACGATATCTCAGTTGCGCGACTTATGCGTTAAGTTTATGCCAGACGATGAAGTCAGCACGGAAACTCTTAAACTTTCCAACGGCAGTTTCGGCAGAATTGCAAACCTGAAAGCAACCGGTGGGGATGCAATCTATTCTGAACTGACAGATTTGTTGCGCGATAAAAAAACAACAAGTGCGGATGTAATGGCACTGGCGCATAAAATTGCACCGGCACCAGAATTGCACGGGATATTGCTGGATGCGGTGGCAAGTTTTAATTTGGCAGATTTATACCCGCAAATCACACAGGCATTGGCAGATATTAAGCGAGTTAACCTGGAACCAGAAATCGCAATTTTTAAAATTATTATGGAAATCAAAAAATGTTTATAGATACACATTGTCACCTGACTGACAGATATACCGATGGGGCAGATAACGTCATCCGTCGCGCAATGGATGCAGGGGTTGGTATTATGGTTTGCCCAACCGCAGAACCAGACGATATACCAGGCGCACTGGCGTTGGCAGAAAAGCATTCTAATATATTCTGTACGATTGGGATTCATCCAGAACGCGCACCGATTGATGCGGCACAGTACCTGACAGCGGAAGTGCTGGGTCATCCACGTGTGGTCGGCGTTGGCGAAATTGGATTAGACTATCACTATGCCGCGGAAAGTCGTGTACAACAAATTGCATTGTTTGAACAACAGTTGGATATCGCACAGAAGCATGCCCTGCCCGTGGCAATTCACACGCGCGACGCCGAAGAAGACACCGCCGCAATTTTAAATGGCAATGTGCGTGGCGTTATGCATTGCTTTACCAGTTCGTGGCAACTTGCCAAGACAATGTTGGACCGTGGTTTTTTCTTTTCCGCCAGTGGAATTATGACATTTAAAAACGCGGCAGAAATTCGTGACACTTTTGCAAAAATTCCAATCGACAGAATCGTTATTGAAACAGATTCGCCATATTGTGCGCCGGTGCCATATCGTGGCAAAACATGTGAACCGGCAATGGTTATTGAAACCGCAAAAGTGCTGGCGCAAATTAAAGGAATCTCGACAGAAGATTTAAAGCCAATTTTGATGCGGAATGTAAAGGAACTGTATCCAAAAATAAAAATTTAATTTTTGATTACAGGGTTTAAATAAAGCGGTGGGAATGTACCTCGCTTTTTTTTCTTGCGCAGTGTTTGTAATTTTTATTACAGTATTTTTAAAAGGAGAAAGGCAATGAAAAAAATTGTTAGTTTTTTGGCCCTGAACCTGGCGTTGGGAGGTGGGGCAATAGCTGCAGGAACCCAGATTATTAACGACCAAGGTGAAATTAAAGCGGCCCCCACAACCTTTACTGAAAATTCATGGATTTATGCACATTGGGAAAGTATCCCATATACTGCAAATTTTTACTGCCTGGGCATATCAGGCTCTGAAGACCCATCAAAAACAATAAACGATTTAACTTATAATGTCAGCAAATTGGATTTGAATGATGTGACCGACTGTGCTGATGCAGATAAGTCAAGACCCGGATATACGCTTTTTGGATGGATTGACCAAGATGGAACCGAATATACGCGCGAAACCGAATTACTGTGGGAATGGGATGAAAATCGCAACTTTGAAGGTTGGTGGGAACCAAACAAATATCAAATTGCACTGAATCCAAATGGCGGAACGGGTGGCGCAACCACTATTTACACAACGTATGACACCGGTGTATATAGCGATAGTCAACGCATGGAACCTGTAACAGATAGCGCGGCGTTGTCGCCGCTGCCAACGCGGGCATACACCGTCACATTTAATGCAAATGGTGGTTCCGTATCACCCGCCAGTGCAATCGCAACAAGTGCATTCAACGGTTTTTATAACTCAAGAACAGGCGGAACACAATATATCACAAACGATGGTTTCCTGACACAGGCAGGACTTAGTGCTGCAACAAAAACCGCCAACAGCACAACCCAGTGGTATGCACAATGGACACCAGGGTCTGTATCACTGCCGGCGGCGACACGTACGGGTTACTCTTTCCAAGGATGGGGCGAATCCAGTAGTGCAACAAGTGGCGCAACAGGGAATCGCACACCGACGAAGAACGAAACACTGTATGCAACGTGGAAGCCAAACAACTATACAATCGCGTTGAACGACAATGGCGGAACGGGTGGTGCAACCACTATTTACACAACGTATGACACCGCCGTGTATAGTGACAGCGCACACACAAATGAATTGACCGACACTGTCGCATTGTCACCTTTGCCGACACGTGCGGGATATACGTTTAATGGATACTATATCGACAACACTGGCGGTGGCGATTTATACATCACAGCCGATGGTTTCATTACAAACTTTGGTAAAACAGAGGCAACTACAATCTATGACAACTCGCAATCATGGTATGCGGGTTGGACACCAAATGCATATAAGGCGTACTTCCATTGCTCGCGCAAAGATTATGATGACGGGGCAGAACATGCTGATGCGAAAGACGCAACATACGACAGCACGTTCACATTCCCTGAGATGAAAACCTGTACCAAACAAGGATACACATTCGATGGATGGTCAGATGGAACAAAAACGTATAAAGCAGGCGAAACAATAACATGGAAAGAAGCAGGCAACAACTTCTTCTATGCAGTACAAACAGCCAACGAATACGTTATTGAACTGGACCAAAATGGTGGAACAGGCGGATGGACCAACATTCTGGAAATCTATGGTTCGCACTTTGAATATGCGGGCGAACCCGTTACCACGGTTCCTGTGCCGACAAGAAAGGCGTTTAAATTCTTGGGATACTTTACCGAGAAAGAATAAACCCAATACCCCCCGATATATCGGGGGGATTTTTAAAAGAATGTTACAGCTCCTTGGGAACTTAGCCACCCCTCGTCGTCCTTGGCGGACGACGCCCCTGTACACTGGCGGCGATAATTAAATAAGTTGTCGATGAAGCTGGGGATGCTTTTTAAACCACCCTGTCCTGCGGGGGATTTTATCTGCCTTTAAGGATTCGTGCCTTGTTCTTGTCCCATTCGCGCTGTTTAATTGTTTCGCGCTTGTCAACCTTGTTTTTACCGTATCCGATTCCTAACAAAACCTTTAATTTGCCACGGTTATTAAAATACAATTTCAACGGCACAATCGTCGCGCCCTTTTCTTGTAATTTTCCAATCAGCCTGTTTATCTGGTTGCGATGCAGCAACAGTTGGCGACTGCGTCTTTCATCAAAATTTACAATGCGCGCCGCAGTGGGTAATTTTTGGATTTCAACACCCGCCAGAAATAAATTGTCACCACGCCGCTGAACAAAGCCGTCAACAATGGTTACCAGACCATATCGAATTGATTTAATTTCCGCCCCAGTTAAAGAAACGCCAGCCTCTATCGTATCTTCGATAGAGTAATTAAACCGCGCCTTGCGATTTTCCGAAACCTGACCTGATTTTATAATTTGTCTTGCCATAATGCGTACATTTTATATCAACATGCCACCAATTGCAAATTTTATATTAAAACAAATCGCCCCCTTTTTTGGGGGGCGAATGGTTTTTACTTGGTGGCTTCGGGGGCATAATATGACGAACCTTCATATTTTACCCTTAATGTTGTATCAGTCGTGGTTCCCGCTGCCAAACTGCCATAACAGACAGAATCATTGACCCTGATGTTAATCGCAGGCGCGGTGCGGGCGGCGCTGTATAATGGAATAGACAAGCCATTACCCAATTTTATGTGCGTTACACCCGCGGTGCAGAACTGACCACACTGATTGTCCGCCGTTTGGTTATAACCGCTTTTGCATTCCCACGGACATGAATTTGTCGCCGCATTTCCAGTGTATTCAGAATTTGCTGGGGCATTGCTACACTGGGTGCAAGTCGCCGTGCCACCGCCGCTGTATTTACCGGCTGCACATGCCGTACACGCAGGATTTGCGGTCTTGTTACCCGATGCGCCGTACTTTGCATTACAGTTCACGTTGAATGTACATGCAGGGTATGCACTGCCACTGTAATATTCCTTGGCGTTGACAACCGTGGTCGTACCATTAGAAATCGTCTTGGCAGAACAACCGACATAACAGTTAGTGTTTGCCGCACGTGTGCCGTCCGAACCACTGTAGCCACTTGGACATTCACTGCGCGATGAGGTTGCACCATACGCCACATTATGCGCCGCACGATAGTAACCACTGCCTACGCTGGTACATGCCTGATTCTTTGTCGCAACATAAGTACCATCACCACATGATGTCACGCACTGATTTTCAGCCGATGCTGCCGCGCCCGAACGATAGTTTGCCGGACACTGGGTACGTGTCAGGGAATCCGCCGCGGACCAATAGCCAGTACCCACCGTCACACAGACATTGGCAAACAAATCAGTCAAAGTCTTGTTTGTTGTGTCTTGGGTCGCAGCACTGTTGCCATTGAAGATGACATTATAGTAACCGCCGTTACAGGTCAAATCCGGTTTGTTTACCCAACAAGAATTCGCCGTTCCATTAACACCATACGTGTCGGCACCGCTGTCAACATAACACTGATATAACGACATTGCGCCATCGTCCAAGGTCTTGTTTTTGAATTGGACATAACAGCCCGAACGCACCGTGTGACTGCCTGTGGCGCCACCGTTCCAATAACCGTACATATTTATTGCCGCGGTATTATTTGTTGCCGCCGGACAAGAAGTACAAGATGATGCGCCATCTGATGTGGAATATGTTGCGCCGGTACATTCACTGCACGATGATGTGCCACCGTATGTCACAGAATGTGCCGCCTTGGCATAACCCGCCGCACAGGTACCACTTGGGCTTGATTCCTTGGCGGTCTTGACGTATTTACCACCCGGGACATTCATGGTGCATTGACTTTGCAGACTGTACCCTGTTGTACCGTCGTCATATCCTGCCGGGCAATCTGTGTTACCACCAGTTGCAGACCAATTCAACTTTACACCACCGGCACACCAGTCGCCTGCAGGGCATGTTTGTTGTGCGGTATTTGATGTTGCGCTGATGTATTTCCCTGCCTCGGTTGTTGCATAGCACGCAGATGCGCCACCACTGTTGCCCGATGCGGACGTTTTATACAACCCGCCACCCAGACTACTGCACGAACTGCAGACCGCACCATTGACGTAATAATTTGCACTTGCGGTCAATGCGGTTGACACACTGGATGCACCCCAGGCAGATGAACTGGTCGCGGTTTGAACAACGGCACCAGATGCACAGTTCGCCGGCTTTTGTGTCTGTTGGCAATCGGCATAAGAATCCCAACCTGTACCAGTGCTGTTCACCTTGGACCATCCAGATGTCACCGTCGGACAAGACGTACAACTGGCTGCGCCCGAACCCGAATAAGTCCAGTTCGCACATGTACCACACGTTGTTGCAGTGCTGTTGTCAGAACCCTGATACGTACCCGCGGCACATGGGGTGCAACTTGGGTTTGCGCC
>JBGUTP010000022.1:0-6740 GCA_045133095.1 Candidatus Enterousia sp. | reverse complement strand
ATCCGAACGTGGTATATGCCACGCCCTTGGTAACCCTGGATTCCTTGGTTACCTGTTTAACGCTTCGGGCGGCGTAACCCGTATGCCGTTTAAATGCCGTACGTGTCCGATTCCTCAAACTTTTAACCGCTTCTTGCGTGGAACCTTTCAAAACGATTTTTTGGGTTTGGACTGATAATTTTTTATCGACGTTTTGCATTCGCTTTAAAAAATCGTCTAACATCGTTTCGAAATCCGCATCATTGCGGGAACCGATCAACACTTCCGTTACATGTTTGGGAATATAACTAGCCATTGCCCTTAGTCCTCAACGTCCCAAACGTCACAACTTAAATTCATTATGGAATACTTATCGTCCGGATCATCCGTGCCCACATATTCCAATGAATCTAACATCACGTATTTAATTGTTTGGTTGCTCTGGTCGCTCAAACTTTCGGCCATCTCGATAATGTCGTCTAAATCGCTGTCATTCTTCGCGATTAACATCAAACCGAATCGTAAAACCTTTCTATAATGTAATTCTAAATCATTTTCATAATTTAAAACTAAATTCGTGATTACTGCGGCTTTTTCAGCTTCCATGCTCGTTGCAAAATCGAACGAAACATTAACCCCCGGTAAACAATCCGAAACTAATTTTAATAAATCCGCCTTTATCTGTTGCATACTGCTCACGATCCAACCTCCTGCGTTATGCTGTTGTCCAACTCAACGCCGAGGATCATCGTCCCCGTGGCTTTGTCGGTGTTAATTGTGATAATGCGGTATTTGTTGCCGTTCGGCAATTCCACCCGCCATTTATTCGTTATGCCTGTTTTATACCGCATATATAACGTGTATGTCTCGTTTTGTAATTCAACATTGGTTTTCATCATCTCGCGCAGGGTTATCTGCTTAATGTTTGCCCATACGGTGTATTTCAATTCATACGAAATTTTATGAACGCCCGCCGTTACCGTTCGGGTTGGCTCATATAATTTAATTTGTTTGTCTAATCTGCCCGCGCCTAAAATCATTTTTAACCCCGGTAATCAATATATTGGTCTAGTAAATGCTCAAAATATGTTGTGTACTGCTTTTCCTGCCTGTTTTCTCGATTGCGGTAAAAATCGCCCGCGGTTACAAGGATATACTGCTTAATTAACGCGGGCACCTTGTCGGGGTCCGTGGTTACGGGGTTGTCTTCCGCGTCATCGGAATAAATGGGGCGGTGTAGTCTGGTTTCGGCGTCTTCCTGGGCGGCTTGTATATACTGTTCGATTAAATCGTCTTCCGCGTCATCGTCGATCCTTAACTGCGCTTTAACCGTGGCAACGCTCACATATAACATTTTTTAATCTCCAAAAATAAAAGAGGGAACCCGCGTCCCCTCTTTATTCATGCCCTAAATCCCATTATGCGGGGATTGCAAAATTACCGTAACAAACGGCCTTTGGCTGCATTACCGCGAAATCGAGGCGACGTTCAACGCGTAACGTCATGAGGTTCTTTGTAAAATCGTCCTGCTCTCTATCCATTTCGATGGATAAATCTTCACGTTCCACGATCTTGCCTGCTTCCGCAAAATTGCCGAGGTAGAACTTACCCGCCGCAACAAACGGATTGGTTACAACCGGAACGCCCCAAATGGTCTTTGATGGAACGTCGATAATGCCCGGAATGAGGTAATCCTTGTTCACGTTCTTGGCGGTTAAAACCTTGCACCAATCACTTGGATTTAACAGTAACATTACGTTGGTAACGCCTTCGGCTTCCATCGCTGATTTAACGCGTAAAACCAAATCAATTACGGTGTCGTCGCTTTCGAATGTAATTCCGGAAATGTAGTCGTGATAATTGCCGGACTGATCCAAACCGCTAAAATTACCGCTAGAACCATCACCGCGGAGGATCTGGTATTCAATGACCTTTGCCAACTGGTACGGCAAATCATCGTTAATAAAATTAACAATGTTGGAATCATCCGCGATCATCTGCTCGGTTAGCTTAGTCCATGTTGCCATGGTCTTAATGGTTCCGGTCTGAATTGTACCGCCGTAATTTGATTCCGGCTTGGCCGCACCTTCGGCAACCGGAGCGGGGCCTGTTGCGGTTCCGGTGGTCTTATATGCATAACGAATAAATTCATATGAATTTGATGCAATCTGAATACGTCCGAATAAATCCGCAATGTTTAACGCCTGTCGCGGGTCGGTTACAAGGCCGAGGTGTCCCGGTAACGCGAACGCGGTACGTGAGTAACTGTTTGACGCCTGGGTTGTTTCCGGTGCGGCTGCCTTGATGTCAAAACGGTATGATGCGTTTTTGTCCTTCTTCGCACGTTTTAAAAATTCGTGGTAATCGGCGGATTTAACAAACTGGGTTCCCGCGTCCATTGGTTCGGACTTGGTTTCCACGGTGCTGTTGCTCTGCTGCAGAGCCATTAACTCACGGCGGATTGCTTCGTTGTCATTCTTTAAACCGTTAACGGTTTCGGTAATGCCCTTCACGGTTTCGGCGTTGCCCTTTACCATTTCGCCAACTTCCGCGATGTTCTTTACGGCTTCGGCAATTAAATTTTCCTTTTCATCCATAATTATTTATGCTCCAAAATTGATTTACAAATTTTGTTAATGTCGGAAAGCCTGTTTACCTGTTCGGCGTCGCGCTCGTTCTGGTCTGCTTTCAGTGCCCTTTTTGCCATGCTGATCAATGTCATGGCGTCATTTTTTGAACAACCCGCATCGCGCAGATTTCGCTCAAATTCTCTTATGCTGTTGATATTTTCACCTTTAACGGATTTAAAATCAACCATACGCGCCCCACTGTCTGCCGGGAAATTAACTAACGAAATTTCCCGCATGTCCTGCACGTTGGTTATATGTCGGATTAACTTATCATCATAAAAATAATCGTTTTCCGCTAATCTAATGCAAATGGATAACCCGTCAACGGAACCAAATTTAACCGCTTCGTACAATTCCGCCCCCGCGGTCATCTTTAAATTGATGCGCCCGTATGCTTTTAATCCGATTTCGTCAACTTCCAATTTGTCCCATACGCCAACGGGCATGGAATACGAATCATGGTTAAAAAACATTTTTGGCATTTTCCCGGTACTTATAAAATTGTTAAATGCTGTTTCCTCGATGGTATCGTCGTATGAATCCACGCCGTGGAACTTTGACGCGTACCCCACAATAAACCCCGTTTCGTTTTCCGGGTCTTTTGCCTTATCTACTATAATTTCGGATTTCTGATTTATATAAAAACTCATTCTGGGAACTCCCTTCGCTATTGTTTAATCGGTTGCTCGTTAATCGGGGTTTGTGGCGTCTGTGATGCGTCATTCTGTCCCAATTTGTCTAACGGGTACAAATTATTTTGCGCGGTTAATTCGTCCGCTCCCTCGATTCGGTGCAGTCCGTCTTCACGTCTCAACTCGTTTCGTGTCCTTAACCCGTTTTGTACGTATGAGGTTTGCATGCTCACACGGGTTTGGTCGCTCATGCGCTTTAATACCGATGTTCTGAATTTTACGGTTAAATTCGGGTCTTTGATTATTTTCTGGTGTATGACCTGTTCCAACTCGATACACATCGGTAAAATTACGGTTTCATAGAAATAATTCGATAATTCCACCAAATCGGACCCCGTTTCCCCGGTCAATAGTCCGTATGGAATACCGAACCAACGGGCAAATTCTTTCACAATAAATTCGCGTGTACTCAATAATTGCGTTTCCGCCGGGGACAAGGCTAAACTCTGAAATTTAAACCCGCTTGGTAACAACGGAAGGCCGATCGGTGCTTCGGCCATTTCCTTGTATCTGTCCAAAAAGTCCCGCGCCTGCTTATCGTTCATAATTGGGGTTTCGGCTGATAAAATACCGTTTAATTTGCCCTTATTTATAAACACTTCAATTGATGCATCTTGCGCGGAAACTGCTTCCGTTAACGTTGTGGATGCGAACGCCGTTGTTGAAAAACCAACCAATCCGTTGCCGATCCCTTTCCAGTGTAAAATACGGTCTGCGTTGTATATTTCGATCTTGTCCTTGTCGGAATAATATTTGTAAATTACCTTACCGCCCACCAATTCGGTTTTGACCTGTTCGGCGTTTAACGGAACCAATGCCGCGATGTAATCCGCCCCGCAGGCGTAATCAATTCGTACGTATGCGTTACCGTTAATTAAATAATGCATTGTGATTGTCTTCAAAAAATCCGACATTGTCATATATGCATTGGGTTGATAATTCAACAGGGTATATAACGGCCCCGTTGTAATCGGTTCGGTGTTCCCTTCATCGTCGATTTTTTTCAAAATGTCGATTGGCAACCCCGACATGCTGCGGGTTATTTTGGTTACGCATTCCCAAATTGCGGGAATCTGCAGAATATTGTTTACGGTCGCGGGTTTGGTGTGGGGAACGATTGGAGCCAACGGCTTGGTTATCTGTTGGCCTTGGTAATTTCCCAACAATCCTTTAATCCAATTCCACATAATTTAAAATTCCTTAAAATAATTTAAAACTGCTCCAATCGGGGGCGGCTGATTCCTTGCGGGTGTATTCCTGTTCAACGTTTAATTGTATTGCCTGGTTAAATGCCATTATTAACGCAACCATCCCGTCAATTTTATTTTCGTTCTTTTCTTTCCTCGGGTAAATGTTTTCCTTTGCATCAACATGCGCCACAACGTTGGACGCGTTCCAATGCATGACCGGATTATCACAGAAATGGACCCGCCCCGAATAAATTAACGCCTGCAACTGTTTCATTGGTTCCGAAAAATTTTTTAAATTCTGCGGTAATTCTGTCATCGGTATACCCTCGTTTAGTAATCTCTGCGCCATCTGGGTGGCTTGCATCGGGTCGTATGCCACGGATAACACATCGAATTTTTTACAATCTTCAATTGCAAAATCTTGTATTTCGGACAAATCGGTTATGGAACCTTCCGTTACATGTAAATAACCGTCTTTTTGCCATGCCGCATAATTGGAATTATTCGAACTTTTAACCGTTTCGGACGGTAAATAAAAATCCGTCCATACATAATAATGTATTTGCCCGTCGTTCTCGGACAACTTCCACCATAATTTTAAAACAACAGACAAGTCCAATTTTGACGCCAAATCCATGCCATATATAACGTAATTGTCGCGGAAATCATCCGGCGTAAACGTTGTGTCAATACATGCGTTGTATTTTTGCATGTCTAGCCAGGCGGAATCTGAATTAACCCATACATCCAAATGTTTTGTTAAGTAGTTTTTCTGGGCGGTTGTGTTAATTAACGCGTTTACCAATCGCCCGCGGATAATGTCCGGATTAACACTTACGCCCCAATTTGGGTTTGCCTTTTTGGCTGCTTCCAAGGTGCGCCAATCGTCCCCCGCGTCGATTGTATAAATGATTCCAAATAATGAATTTTCCTCAACCGTGCCCGCCAATACCTTGGCAATGGTTCGGCGGCGTTCCATGCATATGCCGTTTAAATTAAAACCCGCCGTTGTTATGCAGAATACCAACGGTTGGGCACGTTTACCAATTGACGTAATGACAACGTCATAAACTTTACTTGTTTTATGGGCATGTAATTCGTCAATTATGCCAAAATGGGTATTTAAACCGTCCAACGTGTCGGCGTCCGCTGACTTTGCCAAAAACTTGGAATTCGTGCCAACAACAACAATCGAATGATTTAAACATGTAACCCCGAAATAATCGCGTAAATCTTTGTTACCGCGTGCCATGGCTAAGGCGTCATCAAATACGATCTTGGCCTGTTCGCGGGTGGTCGCAAAAGAATAAACTTCCGCGCCTTTTTCCCCGTCCGCGGTTTCCATGTATAACCCCGCGCCCGATTCAATGGTACTTTTTCCGTTTCCGCGGGGAACCTCTACATATGCTTCGTTAAATCTGCGTTTCCCGTCCTGCTTTTTCCACCCCCAAACGGTGGTTAAAATGAAACATTGCCAATCCTCTAAATGGATGCACTTTCCCGCCAATTCCCCTTTTACGTGGGTTAAATTTTCTATGAATCTGCAAACCTTATTTGCGGCTTTTTTATCAAATTTAAACGGGAATTTTGCGGAATTTTCACGTTTTAAATCGTTTAATTGACGTTCGCACGCCTGTTTAACGAATTTACACGCGTCAATTTTACCGCTCAATACGTTTTTAATGTATCGGTTAGCCTTGGCCACATAATCCATTTTTAAACCCTGTTTTATCTTATTTTTCGTTATTTTTATTATTCAAAATCGGCAAATTTGTTTTTTTCGGCCTTTTCTGCTCTCACGGTGCTAATCTTTGACCGCGCGGCGGGGGTGAATCCTAGCTCATTTTCCAACCCGCGTAATACTGCGGTGGCTTTTAAAATCTGGTGTAATAAATCGTTAACACGTTTGACGCCGTGCCCGTCCGTCTGAACGGTTCCGCCCTCTTTCATGGCTGCGGACATGGTTATAAATGCATCGAAACAAACAACCCACTGGGTAAATATCCCCAAATCCAAATTGGTTAGCAATCCCTCGGGCGCGTTGTCCAATGCATACCGCCAAATATCCTTGGCTGTTTCGGTCAAATACGGCGGGGGGACAACGTTTTTTAAATCCCCCGTTGGTTTCGGTTCGTTCGGGTTCGTCCTGCATCTCTGCAGTGTACCTTGCAACGCCTTAACCGCCGTTGGCTTTCTCGGTCTTCCTGCCATAAATCAAATTCCAAAAAATGGGAATCCCAAACCCCCCA
>JBGUTP010000021.1:0-85510 GCA_045133095.1 Candidatus Enterousia sp. | reverse complement strand
CAATGTACCGTTCTTACAACTTGCCATAATATAAACATAATAATATTTTTGCACACACATCACAAAATCAGCATACATCACCTGGTTCCTGTGGTCAAGCCACAGGATGACATAATTTTTATTCCAAAAATTATGTCTGTTCTTTCCCTTCAACGAAAAAATCCCACCCCGTGCCGGGGTGGTCTTTAAAATCCATTAAAAAATCCCCCAATCGGGGGAATTTTTTTATTTCTTGGACGTTGCCATTGCGGCTGCTTTTGCCTTTTCGTCTTCTTCCATTGGCATCTTACCACCGATGATTGCGAACGCCAGTTCCGCCTGGTGCAGACCCAATTCAACGCCTTCTGGCAAAACCAAGTCAGAACCGTGAACCACGTCACCAATTGTCAGTGTTGCCAAATCGATAACGATTTTTTCTGGGATAACATCAACCAAACCAGTCAATGCAACTTTACGAACTGCAAAATTCAAAGTTCCACCTAATTTCAGACCCTTTGAAATTTCAGCATTGATAACTTCGACCGGCACAACCACGTTAACAGGCTTTTTAACGTCGATACGTTTAAAGTCCGCATGAATAGCCATGTCTGACACTGGGTGATATTGCACATCCATCAGCATTGCGTCTTCTGTGCCGGCACCCGTTTTGATTTGGAACAATTTTGTCCGCAAACTTGGTGTTTTCAACAGCATTTCAAATTCGCGACCGTTTAATTCGATTGCGACAGGTGCTTTCTTTTCACCATAAATAACCGCGGGGATATTTTTATTATTGCGGATGCTACGTGCGGCCCCCTTGCCGGCAACGTTGCGAATTTCTGCATTTAAATTAATTGCCATTTTTAAATCCTTTTAATGGTTTTTGTTTAACTATGCCCAGCCTCCAAGGGTGCTGTGCAGCCGCAATTATTACTTAAAAATAATGATAAATCAAGAAGTTTTATTGTTTTTTCTGTAAAATCACAAAGCGTGCGCGCCCATACGTCTTGTCGCGCAACACATTCCATGATGCGCCATCGGGTTGTGATTCATGTCCAACTTCCTGTTCCCAGACCACCACAGTGCCAGCCTTGGCAACGCCGGCAAAGCGCTTCATAAAAACACGCCCCAGGTTTTCGTCTGCGTACGGCGGGTCCAGAAAGACGACGTTCATATCGGCGCCAATTTTTGCAATTGCGCCAATCGCATCTGTCTGCATGACGGTTGCCTGGGCGCCAATCCCCAGTGCGTCCAAATTATTCCGTACGGTTTTAATCGAAGAAGGCGCAACGTCGGTAAATGTCACCTGCGCCCCTGCGTAACGCGATAAACATTCCAATCCAAACGCTCCAGAACCTGCAAACGCATCCCAGACCTGCATTGTGTCGCCCGGATTAATAATCCCACTTTCCAGCATATTAAACAACGCAATTCTTGCCCGATTTTGTGTTGGGCGTGCATCCGGCGGCAGGCGCAACTTGCGCCCGCGAAAAGTTCCCGAAATAATTTGCAACTTAGAATCCATGTGTTAAAGTATAAAACATGAAATTTATGAATCAAGCCATTCTTTGCGCCCGGCGCGCTTTTTTACACGAAGATGTTCCCATCGGCGCGGTTGTCGTGCGTGATGGTAAAATCATCGCGCGTGGTGAAAATCAGGTGCAGTTAAAAAAGAATCCAACCCTGCACGCAGAAATCGTCGCCATAAACCGTGCGTGCAAGAAACTGGGAACTAAATTCTTGGACAATTGCGATATTTATGTGACGTTGGAACCATGCGCTATGTGCGCCACGGCGATTTCTTTTGCCAGGATTAAAAATATTTACTATGCGGCGTCTGATGAAAAGGGCGGGGGAATAACGTCCAATGCGCGCGTATATGAAACGGACCGTCACTTATGGCGTCCCCAGGTGCATCAACTTGCTGAATTTGCACCGGTTCCCGCACAAATGCTAAAAGATTTTTTTGCGCTGCGCCGTAACAAGAAATAAAAAATCCGTCCAATGGACGGTTTTTTATTCTTTGGTGGGTTAGGTAGGACTTGAACCCACGACCAAAGCGTTATGAGCGCTCCGCTCTAACCACTGAGCTACTAACCCACGGCGCCAATTATATCCAATTTAAAAAATCATGCAAGATAAAAAATTATTTTCTTAAATTTTATTTATCTTTGTGTAATGATAAAATCAATGAACGGCATAAAAACAATCTTGAACGCGACACAAATGGCGGCGTTTGATGCCATAGAGCATACAAATTCCAACGTCTTGATACTGGGGCCTGCGGGAACTGGCAAATCAACATTTGTGAACTATCTTAAATCTGCATCGTCCAAGCGGATTGTTTGCGCATGCCCGACGGCGGTGTCTGCATTAAATGTCGGCGGTCAGACGATACATTCCTTGTTTCAGATTCAGCCGCGTGACTTTATTATGCCGGAATTATTAAAGTTAAAGGCAAAACCGCGGAACATTTTGACGGCGACCGATGTCCTTATCATAGATGAAATTTCGATGGTTGCGCCTGATTTGCTGGATGCTATTGATATATTGGCGCGTTCTGCGCGTCGTAACAACGAACCTTTTGGTGGAATTCAAATTGTTGCAATTGGCGACTTGTTTCAGTTGCCACCTGTGATAACGCGCGATGCGGCGGGCTATTATGCGACCGAATACGGTCATTCGAACGCCTATTTTTTTGACAGCAATGTTTACAACAGGGCGAATTTCATAAAATATAACTTTGATTTTGTCTATCGTCAAAGTGACCTGCCATTGTTAGACAACCTTGTCCGTTTACGTAACAATCAGATTGATTGTTTGAATTTTTTTAATAATTGTCGCATTGAAGATGACGAACGTCGTTCTAATGCGGTGATTATAACGCCTTTTCGTGCGTTCGCGGAACGAATAAACGCATCGCGCCTGGCGCAGATTAATCAGACCGAAGTGGTATATAACGGTGTCCTTAGCGGTAATTTTTCCGAACGTGATGTTCCTGCGCCACTCAGTCTGACGTTAAAGGTTGGTGCTTTGGTCGTTTTTGTAAAAAATGGCGACAAGTGGCATAATGGTTCGATGGGGATTGTGCGTTCATTGACCGCGCGTGAAATCACGGTGCAATTGCTGAACTCTACGCGCGATGTTGTGTCTGTTCGTCCGGACAAATGGGAAAAGATAGAATATTCCCGCGATGCGAACGAACGTCTTGTTGAAAACGAGGTTGGTTCCTATAAACAGTTTCCATTAAATCTTGGTTATGCTATGACTATTCACAAGGCACAGGGCAAGACCTTAGATGCGGTTGTGGTTGACGTGTCGCGTGGATGTTTTGCGCATGGTCAGGTTTATGTTGCCTTGTCACGTACGCGTTCTGCGTCCGACATGCATATCTCATCGCCATTATCGCCACGTGATGTAATTTTTGATAAACGTGTTCTGGATTTTGTCAGCGACCATGACGCGCCATAATCTGGGCGTTGGTCAAAAATTCATATCCATTATTTTGCAATTCAAAGAAATCCTCGCCCGCCAGACCTTGTATCGCAGGCACAGGCTTACGTTCTTTGATGGCTTGCGCCCCGCGCACCAGCACATTCTTTTGAATCTGAAAGATTCTTTTGCCGTCATTGCTAAGGGTCTGATAGTCTGGCGTTGCCATCCCCAGGTTATTATGTTCACTTAACGTTTCTGAAATCTTGTCAATGCGCATTCTGTACGCGGTAAACAGATTGCCTTGTGGAAAATACGAAGGGCGCAACGCAGTCTGATAATCTTTTGCCTGTTGGCTAAATATGTCGTGCTGACACGTTGTGGAATCGTCCGCCGCCATAAAGGATACGGTATTAAATTCAAGTTCACCTAATGGTGCGGCGGGTTCGTGTTGTATGACCAAGATATTCTGTTGAAAATCACGAATTTCTGATGTTTTGTATCCCATGGATTTCATGCGGTCGCGCAGGATGTCCTGGACGTACAACATGGTCGCGGCACCCTGACAGTGTGTCCAAACAAGTGCATTGGTATTTTGCATTAATTGACGTTTATTAAATCTTTTGTGTTCGGCGTTTTCAATTCGTGGTGCGAAAATTTGATTAAATATTTTCTGTGCGTACATTGGCACGGGTTCAAATTGCAAGTTTTGTTGTCTGATGTTGTTTGCGATATTATCGATATATCTGGAATCGATATCGACGTCTTTCCCCTGTGCCAAAAATCGATAGGTCCTGTCAATTCCTGCCATTCGTGAACCCCACGAATAATAAGCAGAATAAATATCTATATCAGAAATAGAGTTTGCAGATAATACATCTCGAATATATCTGGCGTATGTGCGGGCGTTATATTGATTCAGTGTATATTCCCCACCCAACACAAAAATCGCTGGTTTTTGCACGTCTATCACAGGATTTGGAATAATTGTATCCAGCGTCCCTGTTGCACCTTCAAGCTTTATTATGTTCGCATCACTGTATTTATATTTTTGTATCATATATCCTTTCTCATAGTTATGGCATCAACGCCGTCATAGTACCCCTTGCGTACACCAATCTGTATAAACCCAGTCTGCTCATACAGCGCGCGCGCAGGCATATTATCCGCCGCCACCTCTAAGAATATATGTTTTACACCCTGTTTTTTCAAGTCCGCTTCCATTACACCGATAAGTGCAATCCCAATTCCGGTTCGCCTGGCGTTTGGTGCAACGCCGATTGTGATAATTTCTGCTTCGTCACATGTTGCGCGGTAAACGATAAAGCCATTGTCGCTTGCGATAATTTCGCACCCAGATTTTTTTAAATCGGCGAAATCCCGGGCTGACCATGGTTTGTACGGAAAGCATTCGCGGTGCAAAGATTCAAGTTTATTTAACATTTTGTTTTTCGTACTTTTGCTGCATTTTTTCAAAGACGGTCTTGGCAAAGTTTGTGTTCTCTTCATTGTTTCGTATAAAACCGAAACTTGTCGCCAGTCGTCTTGCATCGGACAGGGCGACACGCAATGGTCGTCCGCAATGAAAGACTTTTTTAACTGTCACATGATTACCATCGCCTTCCACGGAATATGTGATTGTTGTCAAATTTGCGTATTCGATACAACTGCGTTGAACGCGATACTTTTCAACAGTGTTTAAGATATTGATTTGGTTTTTTGTCAAAAACAATTTTTCGAACCAGTTTGGCATTGTTTTTTTATCCTTTTTTATTTTCTTCGGCGTAACTGGGTCGCAGATACATAGGAACCGGTGTTTCAATATTTCCGGTGCTGATTTTTTGTTTTACAATATCAACGCCGCGTTTTAAATCAAATGGCTTATGACCGACTGTGCGCGCCCATTCCATTTGTTTAGTTTCAATTTCATCAATTTCCATGGTTTGTGGTGCCAATCCGTCTGCCGCCACAAAGAAATCGCCACGCCCAGAATCGATTGCGACAAACGCATCTGGTGTCGCTGCCAGGTATAAATCAAACGCGCTGATACCAATAACAGGGATATTTAATCCCATTGCCAAACCTTTGGCGTACGCAATCCCCAGGCGAATCCCTGTGAAACTGCCTGGACCAACGACAACGCCAATGGCGGTTATGTCACGCCATGTTTTTCCGCATTCAGTTATAAATTTTTCACATTCCACGGGCAGGGCGATTGATTGTTTTTCTACTGTGACTGCTTTGTGCTTTTCCCCCAGCACGAATTCTAAATCCTTGCCGGAAGTGTTGATTATCAGAATCATATTCTTGCCCCAAATCCAATTTTTTTAGAAAACGCCACAGAATGTCTTGATGCCAACAATTGGTCAATTTTTTCTGGGGTAAATTCGGTCTTCACATCTTCGCAGTTATTTTCCAACAATGAACGGCGCAACACAGCCGTGATTTCGCGTTTCAGTTGTCTGACTCCCTGTTCAGAAGTGTATTTTTGAATCAAGTGTTTTATTGCATCATCGGACATGATGATATTTTCTTGCCTCCACCCGGTGTCCTGCGCGGCGCGTTTTATCAGATGTTCTTGTGCGATTTTGACTTTTTCATCAATTGAATAACCTGGAATTTCAATAATTTCCATACGGTCTTTCAACGCATTGGACATATTCAGTGAATTTGCTGTTGCAATAAACAACACGTTTGACAGGTCAAAATCCACTTCCAGATAATGGTCGCGGAAATGTTTGTTTTGTTCTGGGTCTAATATCTCCAACAATGCGGCTTCTGGGTCGCCACGCCAATCGCGTCCCATTTTATCAATTTCATCTAACACGATTACAGGATTGCATTCCTTGGACCGTTTCAGTGCATCCATAATTCGTCCAATCTGTGCGCCGATATACGTTTTTCTGTGACCGCGGAAATGTGATTCGTCGGAAACCCCACCCAGTGAAATGCGCTGATATTTACGCCCCAATGAATCCGCAATAGATTTGCACAGTGATGTTTTTCCAACGCCAGGCGCGCCAACGAAACACAGTATGCTGCCACGGTTTGTGTTGGTCTTTTTCATAACGGCAATGTGTTCTAAAATGCGTTCCTTGACCGGAATCATTCCCGAATGTTCAGAATCTAAAATCTTACGTGCTTTGTTTAAATCTACGGCGTTGTTGCGTGGTTTGCCCCACGGCATAGACATCAATTCATCCAAATATGTTTTCAGCAATCCTCCTTCGTGCGACATTGGTGGCATTGCCCGCATGCGCTTCCATTCTGCCAATGCTTTTTCGCGCACCTCTGTTGGGATATCTGTACTTTCAATTTTTTGTTTTATATTTGCCGAATCCAGTTCGTCGTCATATTCGTCGCCAATTTCTTTTTGTATCGCGCGCAGTTTTTCATGCAGTATCGCTTCGCGTCTGCCACTGTCCATTTGTTGATTGATGCGTCTGGCAATAGTCTCGTCGATTTTGATTGTTTCGATAAGCATTTTAACTTCTTCCAACAAGATTGTCAGTTTTTCCTGCCAACTTGTTGCGCGCAAAACCTTAACCGCGATTTCTGTATCAATGTCTGCGGTCTGCACTACAAAGTCAACAAATGCCGGCAAAGGATATGTTTCAACAACATTGCGAACTTTTTCTGGCTTAAACTTGCGTGTCATATTGGACAGCGTGTACATATTTTCCGCTACGATATCTCTCAGAATCAAGACCTGTTTATCGTCTGCGGAATCTTCGATTTTTATCGCATCGATATTTGCGGTGAACACCCCGTCTGTGACTTCTATATCGGTCAGTTTGACAACGTCTGTTGTTTTTATCAATGCATGAACCGCGCCATCAGGCATGCTTAAAATTTGTACCACATCCCCAATTGTGCCAACGTCATAAATGTCACCCGGGGTGGTTGGGTATGCCCAGGTGTGTTGCGGTGTCAGAATCAATTGTTGATGTCCTTCTTTTGCCGCGGTTTTGATACAAGATACAGACGTAGGATTGTCAATCAACACCGGCACAGTCAGCCCTGGTGAAACGACCAAATCCCGAAAAGGTAAAATAAATTTTTTCATGGTGAAACAAATATAATATTTTTTATCAAGATTTCAAGAGATATAAAATCAAAAAACCGAAACAAAAAACCCGCCGATTGGCGGGTTGTAAATCCTAGCGACGACGGAAACCGTTGTGTTGTGCGCTGTTGCTGGAACGCTTTGACAGATATCTTGCTGCAATCAAAATCAGCCATTCCAACGACAAGGCAGCCAACCCCGTCAAAGTCTGTGCCACGGTATCCATTGCGAATACGACATAGATTAATTGTGCAATAAACGATACGTACAAAATACCGAATACGCCTGTAAAGAACACTTTTTTAATTTTTCCAAACATTTTATTGTCCTTCCTTGTGTATATTTTCACGCTTATAAATTCAAAGTGCCGGGTTTCTGGTGCCAGGTACCCGACCGACCCCGCAATTGCTTAAACGAACATGGTCAACAATTGCCAACCACATTCAACGCCATCTTAGGCAGCCATTGCAAGGCGAACATTGTCGTTCGCAGCGATTCTATCGCCATTCAGTTTTTAGTTGGCTTTTTACGACGCCATGTCGGATTCAACCAATTTGTCTTTCATCACCTGTCGAATCTATGTCAGCCCCATTCTCAGATACGACCAACAAATCATATCGGAAAATGGTGGAGCTGTGGGGTACCGCCCCCCAGTCCAAAATGACTATTTCACAACGGATTCAGAATCATCACTGCAACGCAGCCAAATTATTATAGTCTTTTAGACTGGAAATTGCAAGTTTTTAAGTTATAATTACCACAAAGGTACATAAAAATGAAATTTTTAGACAAAGCAAAAATTTATATCAAGGCAGGCGATGGTGGCAACGGCAGTGCCAGTTTCCGCCGTGAAAAGTACATCGAATTTGGCGGTCCAAACGGTGGTGATGGCGGACGTGGCGGTGACGTAGTGTTTGTTGCGGTGCCAAATGTGAACACGCTTATCGATTATCGGTTTAAGACCAAATTCGTTGCCCAGCGTGGCGAAAATGGCATGGGAAAAATGCGCACAGGCGCATCAGGCGACACACTGGTTTTGCCTGTGCCAACGGGTACGGTGATTTTGTCTGAAAATGAAGAGATTGAATACGCAGATTTAAACGAAGACGGTATGGAATATCGTGCGGCACGTGGTGGTAATGGTGGTTGGGGCAATCTGCACTTTAAAAGCCCTACAAACCGCGCCCCAAAGCAGGCTAATGACGGCTTGCCGGGCGAAGAACGTACGGTTGTTTTGCGTCTGAAATTGATTGCGGATATTGGTTTGGTCGGTTTTCCAAATGCTGGTAAATCTACATTATTGTCGGCGGTGACGGCTGCGCGTCCAAAGATTGCAAACTATCCGTTTACCACATTAAATCCACAGTTGGGTGTGATGTACGCGCACGACCGTGAATTTGTTCTGGTTGATTTGCCTGGATTGATTGAAGGTGCGCATACTGGCGTTGGTTTGGGGGACCAGTTCTTGGGGCATGCCGAACGTACGAAAATGATTTTGCACGTCATAGATGGCACAGAACCTGATTGGACGGCGCGCTATCGTGCAATCCGTCATGAAATGGATTCTTATGGCGGCGATTTAACGGATAAACCTGAAATTGTCGTCATAAACAAAATAGATGCGCTTGACGAAGAAGAATTGGCGGAAAAAATGTCTGCGTTTCGCAAATCTTTTGGTCGTAAAAAGAAGCCTGAAATTTTAACTATCAGTGCCGCAGGGAGATTGGGGATAGAAACACTGATTTCAACAATTGAAAAGAACTTCCTGGGGATTGAACAAAATGATGCAAAATAAACTGGCGGAACATAAAACAGTTGCCGAAAAAGAAATAGCATATCGTCGCGCATGCCTGAACAGCACAAATCAAGTAATGGCATACCATTGTGATGGTGGTAAAGAACCATTGACAAACGTTGATGTGTCGCGTGTTGAATATATTGGGGGTCAGTGGCGTGTCCAAAATCCGATGCCCCGCAATATTCAGACGGTGCGCGGTTGTCTTTTTGTTCTAGATGCCAAGTTGCCGCGTTCTGAAAGCAATCATTTTGAATTTTACCGCGCCTATCGTGTGGCAACAAACTGTTATGGTCCTATTATATCTGACGTTCCAATGATTGTTGCTAAATACGTTACTGATAAAAATACATATTGGTCTTATGGTAATACCCTAGATCAGGCACGTGCCTTCCTTGGCATAAAACTTTATGATGAATATCAGGATTTAATCCATTCTGTGGCGTGTGCATCACAAAAAACACTTCAAAAGAAATAAATTTTTGCATTTTGTGATACGCTCTGCTAAAATTCTTGCACGAACAAAAAAGCAAAAAGGAGAAGTACACAATGGTATCATTAAAAGGTACACAGACAGAAAAGAATCTGTTAATCGCGTTCGCCGGTGAATCTCAGGCACGTAATCGTTATACTTTCTATGCGTCTCAGGCCAAGAAAGAAGGGTATCAGGCAATTTCTAAAATCTTTTTGGAAACCGCTGATCAGGAAAAAGAACACGCGTCACGCTTGTTTAAATTCCTGGAAGGTGGCGATTTGGAAATCACTGCTTCCTTTCCGGCGGGTAAAATTGGCACGACATTGGAAAATCTTCAGGCGGCGGCTTATGGCGAACACGAAGAAAACACAGAAATGTATCCAAAGTTTGCCCAGATTGCGGCACAAGAAGGGTTCCCAGCTATTGCAGAAATTTTAAAGAATATCGGCTATGCGGAACGTTATCACGAATCGCGCTTCCGTGCATTGATCGAAGCCATTGAAGACGGCACCTTGTTCAAGCAGGACAATATTGTTATGTGGCGTTGCACGAACTGTGGTATGTGGCACATTGGCACAGAAGCACCAAATGTATGTCCGGCGTGTCTGCACGAGCGGGGGTATTTCATCAGCGAAGGTACAATTTCACGCTGTGATACTAACGAAGGTTTCTGTGAATACGCGGTAATCGACGATTAACAAAATCCCCCGTTTGGGGGATTTTTTATTTTTCCATTTTATCTAAAATTTTATTAAACAATCTCAGTGAACTGTTTGCGCAACCGCGTCCGCGCCATGTCATAATTTCTTCTCCGGAATCCTGATCTGAAATAGAAACGTTAAAATTCCACCACCAAAAACCGTTCAATGCGCACCAAAACGGACGAAAAGTTTCGCTGCGTTCGGTAACTTTTACAATGTATTTGGCATTGCGTGGCACGCTGGTTATTTCTAATCCATAAACGCCATCGGTCTGCGTCCATTCGCTGCTGCTGGTGGCTTTGCCAACAACGACATTGTATCCGCGTTCTTGCATGCTTTCTTTGATGCTGCGCCGCATAGAGTACCCGCCACGGTCGGCAAAGATAGTTTCATTTGTGTCTAATGAGTTCGGCTTGACATAGACGCTGTTACAACCGGTCAGTATCGTCATTATGCAAATTAAAATCGGATAAAATTTCATTAGGTTGTCCTTGGTGAAAAAAACTGGCGCACCCGGCGCGATTCGAACGCGCAGTCCCCGCCTTCGGAGTTTCAGGACTTATAATACTTACACTTTATAAAATTCCCAGTTTTCCGCAAGTTGTGGCGGGTGCTTGTTTGTCGCTAAAACTATCTGGCTAACCTATGGCTAACTTTTTAGATAAAGTCAGATAAAACTTTAGCAAGTTTTTGGCGCACCCAACAGGATTCGAACCTGTAACCTCGTCCTTCGGAGGGACGCGCCATATCCAGTTAGGCCATGGGTGCAGTTTTCTTGGCTATTATACATAAAGCCAAGTAAAAATCAAACCCCAATTTTAGATTCTTTTGGATACAGAAAACATAAATTTCAATCGCGACATCGCGTTAGCAGGTTAAGAGCGACAGAAATTTATACTGTCAAAACACCACCCCAGCCCCCCCCATAGAGTAGTATTTTTAATGTGTGGCGTGTGGGTGGTAGTTGCTATTTTACTTTTGCATATTTTCCTGATATAATTAAATATGAATCCGATGGGAATTGGATTCGGGGCTTTCAAACCCCATACGATACGGTGCGTTTGCATCGTGATTCCGTTATGGTGCATCGCACCGTTATTGCCTGACTGTACTGGTCGGGTGTCTGTTGTTATATAACAGGGCTTGCCCGAAAGCAGCAGGGTCATTTATCGTATGATTTTGAAAGCACCCGACCGCCATAATTCCCATGGCGGTGTTTTTTTACTGAGGTGCTTACATGATGGATAAAAAGCAGCTGTTTAATGTCTGGATATTAAAGAAGAATGTAGAAGAAGCTGGCGGGGATTTTAAAAAATTTGAAAGAGGTGTTGAAGATTTGCTGAGCAAATTCTTAACAGACGAATACAAAGACGACGCAGCTTTAAAAGAGTTCAAGACGACAATTGATAATGAAAAAGTTAAATGGACAAATGCAGGTTTATTAAAAATATTTGATGATTTTTCTGATCATTTGCTTCGTGAGGTCTTGCGAACAAATGCTGATGTATATAACAGAGTTTTTGATAAGATTGATGAAGCTGTAAAATCCGAAACGATTGGATCAAAGAAGTTAAGTGTTCTCGAGCTGAAAGCCTTAAAAGAAAAATACTATGCTAAAATATCATGGCTCAGTAAAACAGATATAGAATCAATAGAAAGATATATCTTGATTCCAAGGATAGAAAAAAGGGCTTTGGATATTATTTATAAAGAGCTGTCGAAAGCCATCCAAAAGAGCGCAGATACTAAAGTTGATGCTTTTATAGATTTAGCCTGGTTAAGCTCTCATAGTCAGGACAAGATAAAAAATGAGTTTATGCCCAGCTTATTAAAATCAAAACTGGAAACAGAACGATTTGAGCACTTTGTTTTTGAAATAAACAAAGAGGCGACTTCTCAAGTCTCGACATTTAATAATTTGCTAGATGTAATAGAAAAATATCGTTATGTATTTACCGGACAAAATAATATCAATTACGAAATACTATCGCAAAAGACTATAAAAAATTGGCTGTTAAATAAAGTCAAATATCTAAACTATATAGATGTTCATGCTATGCGGAAACTGGGGACATATATGGAAAGCGAAACAGTTTCGGCACAGATTAGACAAACTATCCAGAGGTTAATATCACAACTAAATAATAATTTTTTTAATACAGAGAAATCAAAATATGGAAATCTGCCTGCGTTAACTAAACTAACCGAGCAACAACAAAATGCCGTATATAACGAAGAAAAAAATGCATTGATTGTTGCTGGGGCGGGATGCGGAAAAAGTACCACTATATTGGGTAAAGTTGCATACTTGCTTGCGTCGGGCAAGGCATCAGCAGATGAGATTTTATTACTGTCTTTTACGAACGATACAGCCAATGATTTAAACCAAAAGTTAAAGACATTCAATATGCCAGAAATCGCCCAAACATTTCATAAATTGGGAAAGGGAATTTTAGAAAAAACAAATGGTGCACGAGCGGGTGTATTAGATGACCAAAAAGCAAAAGCTTTGATAATAGAGTTTCTAAACACAAAAGATACAGAGGTACAGGATGACTTGTATCGTTGGTTCGCCTACTATAAAGACAGTTTCTTGTCGTTTGAAGAGTTTGGGAATGGTGGTGATTATGCCGCATATTTGGACAGTTTATCTTTTGAGAGCATTAAAAGTATATTAAACAAACGCAAACGAGGGATAAATAAAGCAGAGAAATTCAAAAGCGAGCCCGAGGTTTTAATTGCAAATTGGCTGTTTGAAAATGGAATAGATTACATATATGAACATCCGTATCAAGATAAAAATGGAAATACAATCTGTAAGCCCGATTTCTATTTGCCAGAATATAATATTTGGATTGAACATTGGGGGGTAATGGAAAATAATTCTGTGCCATGGCTAAAGGATAAAGATAAGGCATGTAAATATGTTGCTGCAAAAGAAATAAAACAGAGGAATTATATAAAAGATGGCGCAAAAGTTATCGATTTACATTTGTATGAGTTTTATCAACACACCCTTGCCACAAATCTAAAACAAAAATTAATTGCCTTTGGGGTTGAATTGCGTCCCCTGACACAGGAACAAAAAAGAGACGTTGTTAAGCAGCTGGTACAACAGCGTGGTATGTCCAGTTTAGCAAGTTTAATGGGGCGTTTCTTAAGTCTGTTTAAATCTAATGGATACGCGACAGAACGCGATTTAAACGAATTGCGAGGCCGGACATTGCAGCAATCGTCCGAATTTGACCGCAAACGCATAGATGTGTTTTTTAATCTGTTTAAAGTTTTTTATAAACAATATAACGAATATTTATCTAAATATAGCCTGATTGATTTTTCAGATATGATACGTAGTGCAGCCAACATGGTCGTTTCTAGCGAGCATTTAAGCAATTATAAATATATTTTAATTGATGAATTTCAGGATGTTGCCAAGGACAGATGCGATTTAATCCGCGCAATTCAAAAACAAACAGACGCATATTGTTTTTGTGTTGGGGACGACTGGCAGTCAATCTATAGATTTAATGGTGGGGATTTGCGTTTCTTTGTAAACTTTGAAGAATATTTCCCAAATCATAAAGAATATTTTATAGAAGATACATTCCGGAGTGGGCAGAACTTAGTTGACCTAGCTGGTGATTTTGTACAGAAAAACCAATATCAAAAACGTAAGAAATTAAAATCTCATTCAAACTATCAAACGCAAATTAAAGCTTTTATATGTCCAGCAGAGGGGTGTCATAGTACAGGACTGGCGGATATTATAAATGACATTGTTGAACAAATCAAAACTGATCCAAAAATATTCGGAAAGAATCCAAGAATTATGCTGTTGATACGCAACAAATCCGATCTGGACATCTTTAGAAAGGAAAGCATGGAACTTGAATGGGAATTACAGGGAGACGATGGGAAAGACGCGTTTTTGCGCCATAGAGAGCATCCTGAATTGCATTTTGAAGTATCCACCGTGCATAAAGCCAAGGGATTACAGGCCGATATAGTTATTATATTAAACATGGGATCAGGACCGTTAGGTTTTCCAAATCAAATAATGGATGATAAGTTGCTGTCTGAATTGTTGGTAAAGCTGGATAGATATCCATACGCAGAAGAGCGACGACTGTTCTACGTTGCATTAACACGCGCACAGAAAATATGCTATTTGGTTGTGCCAGCGAAAAATCCGAGTTTATTTTGGAACGAAATTTCAACGTCAGAATATATAAAAGAGTTTGGTGCCGGGCGTAAAATACGTAAATGCCCGAAGTGTTCTGGATATTTGATATATCATAAAAGTCAATACGGCAAAGATTTTTATGGGTGTAGTAATTACAAGCCCGGCAATTATACTAGCTGTGATTATAAAGAGCTTGTCGAACAGTCAGAAAAAACAGTTCAAGAAATAGAACAGAATAAAGAACAAGTGTGCAGAAAGTCATGTGATAACGACGTGTCTTGGGATGAGTTTTTGAAGGAATTGTATTAGTTGGCAAAAATTGTAAAAAAAGACACATGCGGGGAATTTTTGCTACTTTGTTTCGTTGGGGCAAACTGAATAGTCTGCCCCTTTTTATGCGCAACAACGCTACACGCCAGATTTGCTATATCTTTATTGTAGCGAATGCTGCATCTATTGCCGCTACGCGCTCCGATTCATTTTCTGGGATTGTAGCGGTGTCGCGGTCAATTTTGGGCAGGTATCGATCAAAGGCTTCCTGAAAATCTTCCAATCGATAACCCTTAACAACCTGATGCCCGTATCGTATGTTAACGGACTGTATGTTGTATTCGCGCAGCCTTTTTGCGACCTGACGTGGATTTATGCGTTCGTGTCGATATCCATATTCTGCCCAAGGGCTTTCCGGGATATCAGCCAGCTTGTCGCATAGCAATGTTGAGTTTATTTGCGTGTTCGGACAATTCGCGAATATCTGACGAATATCTAGCAGTAACTGTGTTCCCAAATTTTCATCGTCTGGATCGCTTTTGTCGATAAGGCCGATAGCAGCATTTCTAGCAATCTTTGGCCATATGCCCCCGACAAAATCAGCAATTGCCAGCAATGGTTCCCAGTTGTCTGCCGCACGACTGGATAATTCATCTGGGATCTCTGGTACAAGACGCCCAATTTCTTCGCCATGGTCATTCATAAAACGAACGCATTTTCGTTTCAAGTCATAGAGTTGCTGCTCAGCAATTCGGGTTCGCAGTTTTTCTACATGCTCATCTGCGGTTTTTCGTCGCATCTGGATGCTTATTGATCGATCCATCAGCGGTTCTGGTAGTGATCTTTTGTTGATAGCGGCGATTCCACAAGGTGAAAAGCATTTAAAGCATGTAGGGACCGCCTGTCTGCCACGATATTCTGTGCGAATGGTTTGGCCACCAACACGATGTCCTGCATTAAGTATGCCGGCCATTTCTGGTTCGCGTCGCAGGAATGTGTCTGCCTCGTCCAGAAGTAGTGTTGGTTGCTCTAACTCTATAACACGATAAATCGATGCAGTGGATATGTTTGATACTGATAACGCCTTGTGTGTCAAAATTTCCAGCATGATTAACAGCGTGCTTTTTCCGCAGCGTTTTTCTGGCGATGTTATTGCCAAGCGCGGTGAAAATTCAAAGTTTTTAAAGCCGTATGTGTACAATGTCCATAATGCTAGGGTAGGTCCCCCATGCGTTGGTAAAATCACATAGGTTTTATAGGCACGAAGTAAATCTATCAACAGTTCATTGCCATTTACTGGTTCTTCCCATGGCTCTGGTACCGGAATGTTTATTATAGTGCCGGTTGATGGAGTTTCTTTTTTAGTTTCATCAGTCATAATTAACCTCCATATACGTGTTGATTAGATGTTCTTTTTTGACAGTCCAGATAGTTCAGGATGTCTTGTTTCTGATACAGAACGCGTCCGCCAATCTTTGTCCATGGTATTGGACATGTTCGACTGACCCGCCAACGTTCGATGGTGTTTTTTCTGATTCTTAATAAATCGGCCACTTCGGCCGTCGTTAGAAAATTAAAACTGATCATTTTTATTCTCCATATTTTTTATCATTAACTTCGAAATCTGATGCATCGAATTTCTTGATTTGAATTTAATCGCGTTTATTTGAGTTTTTCGAATGTTATAAAACGGAGCTAAGATACATTCGATTTTGCAAATAAAAAACGCCCAGAAAACAGGCGGTTAATTAAAAAATTATGTTTTTGTAAAAAATAATTAGATTCGAATTAGCATCGCGCTAAATTCGATATTTCGGCTTGTATCTTGGAATATATTTGTGAAAACTGTCGTTGGGTTTCGTGTTTTGTGTGTATGGGTTTATAAGTACCTTTCTTAAAACAGGTAAGCCAGCTAGCAACGGTTGAATGTGTAGTGCTAAGGTGAGAATCTGGATAAGTTTTAAAGACATTATTTAATACTTGTGCAAGCTCTTTTGCGGAAAGAGAAGGGTGTGTCTGATAGACATAAAATGCAATATCGTGCCCGATGCGTCGTGATGGGCGCGGTATTGGTGCATTTTGAGATGCTACGCCGCGCGGAAATGCCTTGCGTAGGTCGCCAGCGTCAATTACAACTGCCGTATAATCAAATATATCACATGCCCTTATTGCGTTTTCTTCAAAATCCAACGATACGTAATCCAGGTTTGTTATTTGCTCGCTATCAGAATTAAAATCGCATTGGCCGAATACTTTTATAGCACCAGTGGCTAGTGCATCAGGCAGCTGTTGTGCTGCCGTTTGCAGTTTATTCCGTTCGTTTATTCTTTGCTCTATTGTTGGGCAAGGTGTTCCGAAAGCAATCCAATATGCGGCCTCTGCCAGGGTGTAGTGTTTCTGTTTCATTGTGTTGCCTCTTCTGTTTTGTGTTTGATTTTAGCTGCGGCAAACATCTGGTCGGCTGCGCGTTGTATGCTTTGGCGTACCGGATCCTCGGTCAGACGTGCATAAATAGGTATGACCGCTGGCGATTTGTCGCCCAGGGCTTTGCCAATAATTTCGTTGGAAGAACCTGTGATTGCTTGATAGCTGGCAAATGTACGTCGTAAATCATGCAATCTCAGGTCTTTCAGTCCTGCACGCTCTTTCATGGCGCGCCATGCGACCTGTGGGTTTTCCAGGTGTCCGCTGCGCGATTGTGTGCTGGGGAATAACCAATTGCTGGTTTTAAAGGTTTCCATTTCGCGCAACAGGTCTATTGCTTGTGTGGATAGTGGGACAACCTGGGGGTCGCCGTTCTTGGTCTTTTTGATATAAGCAACCTTGCGTTCCAGGTTTATATCCGACCATTGCAGGGCTTGGATGTTGCGACGGCGTTGGCCCATGAACAGGCTTAACAATATAAAATTGCGCGATGTGGCATTCGGTATGTTGGCAACCTCTTGGAAAAATATGCTTAATTCTTCGGGTTGCAAGAAACGGTCGCGTTGGACTTCTGGAAACAGTTTTATGCGTGCGGCAGGATTGGTGCAGGGGAATCCCCAATCTATGGCCTTATTAAACATCTGGCGCATTAGTTTTAAGCCACGGTTGGCAGAATAAACGCTGCCAGAACGTCGCCAAATCGCGTTATGCATGCGTTCCATGTCGGCGCGGGTCAGCGTTAGCATTTTTCTGCTTTTGATGTCCGCTGGTATATACAGTCGCATAGATACTTGGTCCATTTTCTGGGCGGATGTTTGTTTGCGCAATTCAGAGTGGTCCGGGTAATAGTATTCATCAAAAAACTCCTGCACGGTGACAGAGTCACGAATTTTACGTTTTTCGTCGTTTGGGTTTTCTCCACGGTTAGTCTGTTCAATCAATTCGTTCATCCGTTTGCGTGCGTTTTTCAAAGTGGTGTTATTTGCATCACCGATTTTTGAAAAAACAGTCTGGTTATTCACTTTTTTGATAAGGTAATAGACTTTTGTTGTGGAACTGACTCGCAAAGCCAAACTTTTAACCGCTGTATCATAATACATAATTCGTTTGCCCTGTGGGGCAGGTGGTAATGCGGCAACGGTTGCTTCTGTGAAATTAAATCTGCGATCATTTGATTGTGCAGGCATCGGGATTCTCCTTATACGGTTGGCTAACCAATCTGGCTAACCGAAACGCATGGTGGCTAACCTATGGCTAACTTATTTGATAAATTTCCCGCCTACTACGTAAAACATTTTACAACTGTAAATAGTTGATGCTAGGAAAAAATATAAAACTTTGTAAATCTTATGAAAGCCGCAGAAAACAACGAGTTTTAAAATTCGGAGGGCGATGCTCTATCCAATTAAGCCACGGGTGCATATGTCTGGCACAGATTATAATAAATTTACAAACAAAATCAACCTGGGATTTTTTTTGGGCGGTTATTTTAATATTCTTTTATAACAGTCTTCTAATTTAACGCGCGTGTTGTGAATCTTGGCGGTTACGTTCAGCATAAATTTAATAGCATTATCGTCTAAACGTCGTCCGCAAATTTTTCTGTATGCGCCCATCAGTGCATCAATATCATTTAATGGGTATCTTTGCAGTGTGGTCATCATTGTGAAATTCTCGTTGCACAATGCTACTGCGTCAAGGTCGATTAGGCGCACTGTGTTGTTATCCGGGCTGTAAAGAATGTTGCCTGGGTGGATGTCATTGTGCAGGATTTTCATTTTTCCCATACGTGACATTGCGTTAAGTGATTTTTGATACAGATTTATCGGGAAAGGGCGACGTTTGGCAAACAGCCCCAGAATATCGTGATAATAGCGCAGTTTGTGCGTCGCGAATTCGCGTGGTGAAATATTTGCTATTTTGTTTTGTATTTCGATTGTTTTGGTGTATGCGTTAAAAATAGTTTTGTCGTCAATTCCTGCGTTGATATGTTCTTGCAAGGTTTTTAATGGGCAATATTCGTATGATTCAAACCATGTGTCTAAATATGCGTGAATCTTGGTACAAGGCACAGGAATATCGTATTCTTGTAACAGGTTGCTGGCGATTTTGTTTTTAAAAACCAATGGTGCAAAATTAAATTTAAATACGCGTGTGGTCGTGTTTACATCAGCCAAGAATACAGGTGCTGTCATACCTGTCAGGGCAGGGTGCCTTATGTCACACGCATCGGGATAGGCTACTTTGATTGCTGCGTGATAAAATTCTTGGCTGTGTGGAAGCATTTATTTTTTTCTTTGTGCGTGCTGCCACAGTAACTTTTTCCCAGCGGCATTTAAATCTGCCATTTTTTGTATGCGTTTTAAATCTAAACTGTCGCTGGTTGATATTTGTTCGTATTTCTTGACCAAATCTTCGGCGTTCATTCCGATTTCATTATATTTTGCTGCCATCGCACCAAAGGCAAAATTTTTATTGCAAATGGAAACAGCGTCCATGTCAACCAATCCAACGTATTTTCCATCATCTGATACAATTATGTTTTTGGGTGTAATGTCCGCATGGAACAGTGCCTTGTCTTTGCCGGCGTTAAGTAAATAAACCACTGCTGCGTACAACAAAGCCATTGTGTTACTGTTGGTCTGTGCGACATGTTTTTGTGTGATGTTGTGAATTTTCCAAATTGCATCGCTTAATATGTATTGGGGTCGAATGCGTGCCATTTTTACGAAGTCGTGCAAAATGTTTTCGTATATTGTGTTGATTTGTTCTGCGCCTATACCTTGTGCAATTGCTTGGTGCAGTGTTTGTCCTTTCAGTGGCGAGTATTCTTCTATGCAAACGTCGCCACATTTGATAACGTTAATTTTTGGTGCGTTAATGTGTCTTACTTGATAAATTCTGCTGGCCATAGTGTTTTTGTTTGCCATTTCAGGCGTGCTGAATTTAAATGCACGTTCACCATCGGGTGTTGTGCCAAACAGCACGTTGTTTTGCTGTCCGCACGTGTCAGGACAACGAACGTCGCGTATTGTTGGGTATGTCCTGTGCAGTATATTTTTTAAGTTGTCTAATTTATCGTCAATCATATTTCTACCTAGTGCTTTATTGATTTGATGTTTTTTTGGTTTGAATATTTTAGGTTGTTCGGTTGAAAAGTCAAGGTTTTTAGGCTTTTTATGCCTGTTGCAGTGATGCCAGCATAAAGTCATCCAAATCGCCATCCAGCACCGCCGCGGAATCAGTTTTTTCAACATTAGTTCGCACGTCTTTTACCAGTTGATAAGGATACAAAACATAGTTTCTGATTTGGCTGCCCCATTCAATCTTTTTTTGTGCGGCTTTTGCGGCATCTTCCGCCTCGGCGCGTTTTTGCATTTCCAGTTCGTACAACTTACTGCGCAGCATTTTCATCGCCATTTCACGGTTTTGAATTTGGCTTCGTTCATTTTGACATGTTACAACCGTATTAGTCGGCAGGTGGGTAATTCTGACGGCGCTGTCTGTTTTGTTGACGTGTTGACCGCCCGCCCCAGATGCCCTGTATGTGTCAATACGCAAATCTTTTTCATTGATTTCAATTTCAATGGTGTCATCGATATCGGGCCAAACGTCAACTGATGCAAAACTGGTTTGTCTTTTGCCATTTGCATTAAAAGGCGAAATTCTAACCAATCTATGCACGCCGATTTCATTTTTAAGCCATCCATACACCCGTTCGCCAGAGATTCTATATGTGATATTTTTTATCCCCGCCGTATCACCTTCGTGTTCTTCGATAACTTCTGTTGCAAAGCCGTGCCTTTCCGCCCATCGTGCATACATTCGCGACATCATCTGCGCCCAGTCTTGTGCCTCGGTACCGCCTGCGCCGGCTTGGATGAACAAAAACGCACCGTTGTTGTCCGCAGGTTCGCGGAACAGTGTTATAAACTTTGCCTTGTGGGCATTGGCGGCAAGTTTTTCAATCGCCGTTATGACATCTGCATCTTCTGGTGCCAATTCGTACAAATCGCACAGATTTTTAAATTCTTCTTCCAAACTCAGCAATTCGCCCAGTGTTTTTTCCAAGGCGGATTTCTTTTGTAAAATCACGCGGGCGTTATCAGGGTTGTCCCATAAATCTGGTGCGTTAACCAGGGTGTTTAAATTGTCGATTTGATTTTGCAATTTTTCTGGGTCAAAGAAACCCCCTGACGGCGGCGATGTCGTCTGATATTTGTGTAAAAACTTCGTTAGTAATAACCATGTCCGACATTTTATCAGTATTTTTTATGAAATCAAATGAATGTTTGCCTTTTTTTTCAAAGTATGATAAAATCATCCGTAATGAGAGGGATTTTTATGAAGCGTTTTCTTAAGTTATTTGGTCTGATTGGTGCTGTTTTACTGGCAAATTCTGCCTTTGCGGTGTCTGCGGGTACGGTTGGTGCCACACCTGCTTCGCGTGGGGTTGCGGTGCAATCTCCGACTGCTACAACGTCTCAGCGTGGATATGCTGGTGTCGCTAATGCTTATAAGACAAATCAGCGTAACACATATTTCATGGTGACTCAGCCTGATGTTGATACCGTGTGCCGTGATAAGATATTTAAGTGTTTGTCTGAATATTGTGGCGACGTGACCGTCGTTCCGGGGCAGCGTGCATCAAAATGTCAGTATGCAACAGAAAGCGATTTATACAATTATGCTATGCTGTGCCTGCAAAAAGACACAGAAGTTTTACTGCCACAATATGGTGCGCATACATTAAACGGTCGTGGCGGAACAAATACGGCGGCGCACCTGTGTCCGTCTTATGTTCAACAGGAAATCATGTCGTATCTGTCAATGGCAAGTATGGCTAATCAGTTATCTAAGTCCGGTTCTGATTTGTGCATCCAACGCCGTCAAGAAGTAGAGGCGGCAATGGCGTGCCATTCTGCGGCATTGGCGTATGGTAACGAAACGTCAAGCAAATTAAATTCCATGTTAAATGATTATTGCGGCGCCGGTGTCCCGGGGGGCAGTGCGGAAATGATGACGCGCTTTGCCAATGCGGGTAATGTTGGTGCAAACATTTGGGGATGGGCTGAAAAAATTGTCAGTCTTGACCTGAACAAAAAAGGTGAAGATTGGCAGGCGGCGGTTGATGCGGTTCTGGCGGGCTATGTTAATCGTATGAATCTGGCGTGTGGTGATGATATGAAAATAAACACGACATCGTTTTCCACCTCATCTCAGCCAAGCACGCTTCAGACTATGGCGGCATTGGCAATCGGTACAACACTTCAACCTGCGGCACCTGTTGAAAATCCATACCAGAATCAGCCATTGTGGATGCGGGTACAATCGGCAAGCGATGAAATTTATACTTATGACCGTGCGTTTGCCGTGGTTCAGGCCGCGTTGTCGAATAACGCTTTGACGCCAAACTCGTTTTTCTCAAGTTCGCAGTTGGACGACATGCAAAAAGCATATATCAAAGGAACCAAGATATTTGTTGTGGACGATGGTGCGCGTTGTTTTGTTGTTCCGGTTCGCGAACTTACATCCGCAGAACAATCACTTGCGGCACAAAATTTTGCTAATTGTTCTGGAAAATAATAAAAATCCCCAAAATTTGGGGATTTTTATTCCTTGAATACGCTTGCATGATGCGGGCGTTTTTGATATAATCCAAGACATGAAAATTACCAGACGAAATCTATTAAAAATCACCGGTTTTTCTGTTGTGGCGGCTGCGATGTTGCCGCGTGTGGCGTTTGCTGCGCGCAATTCGTTGCGTTCGTTACGCACCGGGGTTCAGCCTGGCGAAAAAACACGCCTTGTTATTGAAACGGCAACACGTCCATCGTATTCTTTGGCATATCCAGAAGGTCAGTTGATTGTTACATTGGCAAACACTGCGGCGAACAGCGCTGCATCTGCTAAGTTGGCTGCGAACGGTCTTGTGTCTTCTATTGCCCAGGCGCAAAATGGCGACAGTCTGCAAATAATAGTATCTCTTAAAAAATCTATATCACAAATTCCAAAATCTCAGATTATGGTTTTGGACCCAAATGGCGACACGGAATATCGTCTGGTATTGGATTTTGCTGCGGGCGCATCCAATGAATCTTATACGACGTCAACTGCAACGGCTGCCACTGCAATAACCGCGGCGCGCAAATATATTGTTGTGATTGACGCGGGTCATGGTGGCAAGGACCCAGGCTGTATAGGCAAGGGGGGAACACGCGAAAAAGACATCGTTTTATCTGTTGCAAAAAAACTAAAAAACAAACTGGATTCCAATGGTTTTAAAACTTATTTAACGCGCGGCGATGATACTTATCTAAAATTGGCACGTCGTGCAGAGATTGCAGAGCGTCGCAAGGCAGACCTGTTCATATCGTTGCATGCCAACGCGAACCCCAGTCGCAAAATGAAAGGTTTTTCAATTTATACTTTGTCCGAGAAAGCATCTGACGAAGAGGCGAAAAAACTGGCAGAGGCTGAAAATGCCGCCGACAAAATTGGGGTCGAAGGATTTACGCAGTTCGAAGAAAATATCCGTATTGCCTTGTCGTCGCTGCAACAACACGCTGTCGCCGAGATGAGCGAAGAATACGCCACCGCCTGTGCAAAATATTTCAAACGTGCCGACATAGAACAGCAGCCTGGACCCGACGTTCGTCATGCGCCATTTGCGGTGTTGCGTTCAACTGTTCCTGGGGCGTTGCTGGAACTGGGACATTTGTCAAACGCGTCCGAAGAAAAACTGCTTAAATCATCCAAACATCAGGATAAACTAGTTGCCGCCATTGTGAAATCGGTTAAAAACTATAATTTCGAAGTTTAGTGGTCGTGTCCCAATTGTGTTTATTTTCTTGCGTTATTTTTTATACTCCAAATGTAGTCACATTATTGATTCCATCACCGGTCAGACTTGTTATTGTATAACAATAATTACAATCATATTAAAACAATGTTCTGATACAAACATCCCGCCGAATGGCGGGTTTTTGGTAATGCAACTGTTAATTTATCAGGTGATAAATTGTGCCAGTGTCTGTCATCAGGTGTATGTTGTTATCGGCTATGCCTTGCTTGGTACGAATAAAACATTGGGTTCCGTTGTGGATAACAGACACAGAATGTTCATCAATTTGATTTTTATATAAATTGTATTTTATACCGTTTGATAATTTCAATTGTGTGATTCCACCTTGGCACAGTTGACTGCACTGTGTGGTTCCGTCTGGCTGTGCGTATCCAGAATTGCATTCCCATGGACAGTTATTTGTTTCTGGGGTTCCTGAACCCGAATAATAAGAATTGTCTGGTTTGTTACTGCACGGACTGGTTCCATAGTACCAATCCATGTGTGAAGTAAATCTGTACCCCGACAGATAGTGTCCCGCCGCCGCCTCGTACCAAAGGTGATAGTCACACCAATAGTCGCCCCGATTTGAATGATAGGAACATTGTAACATATATGTTCCTGTGTCGGTTTTTATGTGCAGTGTTGCGTTACAATGCGATGCAGACCAACACGATGTATAAACAACATTGTTATTACGCACGCACCACGTAGAAAGTTCCTAGCTAAGAATTTGACCTTCTGCTAATGCTGCATAGTTTGTGGTATCTTTCGGACATGCGTATTTTATATCGTCTATGCAATAATGGTTAAATTCACATGCTTTGCATGTTCCGTTGCTAAGATAATAGCCATACTCACAAGTTGCAGCGTTTGCAGACAGCGCCGCCCCCAGAAATAAACAGTATAGTGCGATTTTCTTCATGTCCTCTCCTTGTAAAAAGATAAACCGCCAGTGTGGGCTGGCAGTCGGGGAGTTCGAAAATCAACTAATCAGTGACTCTGCCGCGTTTGGTAAAACCTGTTGTATAGCGACAGCTCCCCGACTGGAATACAGTCAGGGATAACATTAACGATAAAACACCGTGCGTAAATTGCGCAAAATATTGTTTTACCGGATTAGTAAGGCTTTCGACAGCCCCGAATTCATATCCCTATGAATTCAATTTTAATTATACATGAACAAATGGGGGATGTCTATAATTTTGTCTGGTTGACAAGTTTATTTAATAGAGTAGAGACATGAAAAATATCATTGAATTCGTGCGCAAAGGTATGTTATTTTATCTGTGACGAATGTATAAGAAGGAATTGCTGCAATGTCGCACTACAGAAGTGGATGCTGGGTTAACGGATATTTCAGAAAAGACGGCTCTTATGTGGAAGGGCACTATAGGAATGGTTCGACCGTATGTGATGGTTCTTATTCAACAGATAAGGTCGGATGTGGAGTTTTTGTGCTGATGCTTGCGCTTAGTATTATTGTGCCGGTCGTTAAGTTGGCATACAACGCTTGGCTGGACAGGGAACATGTGGTCAAAGGGTATTTTAAAAATGGCGACATCAGAATCGAAGAAACTTATAAAAATCGTAAATTAAATGGGTTGACTGTTGAATATTATCCTGGCAATAAGGTTAAAGCCAAGAAAAAATATGTGGCAGGCAAACTAAATGGCATTACCCAGGTTTATTATGAAAGTGGCGTGCTTAAGCAAACGGTTGAGTATAAAAATAACCGAAAAAATGGCGAATCTGTAACGTATCATCAAAGTGGCAAGATTCAAAGTACCGCAACCATGAAAAACGATAAAATAAACGGTGTCGCGATTTTGTATGATGAATCAGGTCGTATAATAAGAAAAGACCAGTTTATCAACGGGGTTTCTGTGAATGTCATAGAATAATAACAAAGGGGGATAAGGTGAAGAATATAATAATGTTGTCAATTTTGATTTTGTCTGGATGCGCGCATGTTATACATGGCGACACTCAGGATATCATTATCAATACCAGCGATAAAAAAAGGGTAAAGGCAACGGTACAAAATGACAAAATGAAAAAAACTTATATACTACCCGCTACGATAACTGTTCCCAGGTCAACCCAGGATTTAGTTGTTACAACAATCGGCACAGATTGCATTACATCAACCAAGATAAACGCCGCCAGTTATATTGACCCCATATCATTCGGAAACGTTCTAACCCTTGGTCTGGGATTTATCCAAGATGCCAAAGGTGCCATGTGGAAATACGATAACAGTTATACAATAAACGTCAAAAGAGATAATACCTGTATGAACAAGGTAAAGAAATTAAACGCGGAAATTCTTAACCTTCATCAGGGAATATAAAGCATAATAAAGCCCCCGTCGAAACGCGGGGGTAAATATTTCGGTGTTTAAAATAAATCTGGCGGAGACGAAGGGATTTGAACCCTTGATACGGGGTTACCGTATACACGATTTCGAGTCGCGCGCATTCAACCGCTCTGCCACGTCTCCACGGGCGCCATTATAACCATCCTGTGATTATTTTGCAAGGGTTAATATTTGACTTTTTTGTTGCACCTGATAGACTGATGTACATGGAAAAGACATTTAATGAAAAAGTTTATGATACTGTTGCGCGCATCCCTGCGGGGCGCGTTGCAACCTTTGGACAGATTGCACAAATGATTGGGCGTCCACGCTGTGCCAGGTTTGTCGGCTATGCATCCAATAACAAAGATTCATGGCATCTGCCATGGCATCGGGTTGTCTTTAAAGATGGCAGTTTGTGTTGTGGTTTTGCAGCGGAACAATATCGAACATTGCGGTCCGAAGGTGTGCAATTCGACAAAGACAACCGTGTCATTATGGATGTGTATCAATGGAATCCGGCGCGCGACGATGCGCCCTTGGATATTCGCGATTTTCCGTTGGTATTCTGAACCAGAATTTTACCACATTATCTGCGCCCGGGTTATTCTTTGCCGTTATATGATTTACAGATTTTGCTATAAATAACATCTTTGTCTAACTCTTTGTATGTTAAAAACCACGGAGAATCCGATTTATTCTTGCGCATTTTTATTGCGCTGTCTGGGGCGGGGCTAAGTACCGGCAGCCCTGGCATCCAATTAGCGGGTACCGCAACGCCAAATGCATCTGCGGTTTGCAAACCGACCAAGATTCGCAGAATTTCAGATACGTTGCGCCCCAGTACAGCCGGATAATACAGTATCGCGCGCACCACAGATTTTGTGTCTATGATAAATACGGCGCGTACCGCGTGTGTGTCTGATGCGTTAGGCTGAATCATTCCATATTTTTTTGCGATATCCATCCTCAGGTCGTCAATCAGCGGAAAGGTTATATCTGTACCGCCATTCATTTTAGAAATTGCATCCAGCCACCCCAGATGCGACGCCAATCCCCCAACAGACAACCCCAGCAATTGTGCATTCAGGTCTTCAAATTGTTTTACGCAGTTTTGAAAGGCGATAAATTCAGTTGTGCAAACTGGTGTAAAATCTGATGGATGCGAAAAGAAAACAACCCATTTTCCCGCATAGTCATTGGGAAATTTGATTGGACCATCAGTGCTGCTTGCCTCAAAATCAGGGGCTTTGTCACCAATCAGTGGCATTCTTTGTTCGCAATCAAGTCCTTTTTTTAACATTTCGTCCATAAAAAAACTCCATTTTCGCTTGATAAAATGCTATCATTTTCGTCGCCCGAATGGCACAGGAAGCTATTCCATGTCAAAAAAAACTTTACTCTTGATAAAATGTGCTAAGATATAAATAATAAAGGGCAAGAACAAAAAGGAACAGAAGATATGAAGCGTTCGGATATAGTAAGATCTATTCAAGTAAAATTCAAACACATGCGCGCATCTGATGCGGCGGCGATTTTGGACACGGTTTCCGACCATATGATAGAAGCGGTATCCAAAGGTGACCGTATTGAAATACGCGGTTTTGGTACTTTTCAGCCGCGCGCCCGTGCAACCAAGATAGGTTATAACCCTTGCACTGGTCAGCCTATGCCGTTGCCCGCCAGTACGACTGTTTTGTTTAAACCCAGTCGTGAATTAACCAAGAAAATGAACGGATAATTAAAATGTTGTTTGGTAACAAGTCAGGGATAAAGAACCGTAATCGTGAACGGTACGAACGTGTTCGTCGCCTGATGTGGATTAAATGTGAATCTTGCGGCCGTTTGGTTTACTATAAGGACTACAAAGAAAACAAATACATCTGTCCAAACTGTGGGCGTGCATTTATTATGAATCCTAAACAGCGGTTTGACCTGTTGTTTGATGATAACTTATGGCAACGCTTAACCCCACCAAACGTATCGGATGACCCATTAAATTTTGTGGACCGCGTTTCGTATCGTGACAGATTGGCGGCGGCGCGTTCTGAAACAGGGTGTTATGATGCGGTATCGACCGCCGATGGTACAATCGGTGGTGTGCCTTCGACGGTTTGTGTTTTAAATGGCTTGTTTATGATGGGGTCTATGGGGCGTGCGGCGGGCGACGCAATTGTTGCCGCCATAGAACATGCAATCTCGGAACGTCGTCCGTTTATAATGGTCACGTCCAGTGGCGGCGCTAGAATGCAGGAAAATATACTTTCCTTGATGCAGATGGCGCGCACCACGGCGGCGGTCAATAAATTGCATGCCAATGGCATACCTTACATAGTTTTGCTGACGGACCCAACATTTGGCGGTGTTACGGCATCGTTTGCGATGCTGGGTGACATTCATATTGCGGAAAAAGGCGCACGAATTGGATTCGCCGGTCGTCGTGTAATAGAACAAAATATCCGTGAAAAGTTACCTTCGAATTTCCAAACGGCAGACTATTTATACGAACATGGCATGGTTGACATGGTTGTCGCGCGTGGCGAATTGCACGATGTGATTGCCAAGATTTTGGTGGTTTTGACCAAGCAAGAACGCACTCCAAAACAAATAAGTGTTACGACGCCGGCGCATGATGCGTCTAAGAAAATACGTGGCATGGGTGAAAACGAGGCGTACGACAAGGTCTTACTGGCACGCAATGAAAATCGCCCTCATTTTCTGGATTACATCAATGGCATTGTTGATGATTGGACATATCTTGCCGGTGACAGATTATATGCCGAAGATGCCGCTATGGGGTCGGGTATTGGTTTTTGGCGTGGTATTCCTGCGGTTATTATTGGTCAAGAACAAGGTCGTACAATCGAAACGCGTCAAAAGCATCGCTTTGGTATGGTAAATCCCGACGGTTATCGCAAGGCTCAGCGTATGATGGCATTGGCTGAAAAGTTTAATTTGCCATTGATTTCGTTGTTTGATACGGCGGGCGCATTTGCCGGTCGCGAAGGCGAAGAACGCGGTCAATCCCAGGCTGTTGCGGCATCTATTGCGGCGGGTCTGCGTGTTAAAACACCTTATGTTGCCGTGAATGTGGGGCAGGGTGGTTCTGGCGGTGCAATTGCAATCGGTACCGGCGACAGGGTTTTGATGCTGGAAAATGCTATTTATTCGGTAATTGCCCCCGAATCTTGCGCCAGTATTTTGTGGAAGGACAACAAATTCCGCGCAACAGCATCCGCGGCGATGAAGTTGACTGCGCGCGACATGGCGGATTTAAATATTGTTGACGAAGTCATCCCAGAACCTGCGGGTGGCGCGCATACGGATTGGCAGGCGACAATGGAATTGCTTGGTGCCGCGGTGGCAAAGCATATTACAGAGTTGCAGCAAATTCCGACATCTGAATTGCCGGTGCGCCGTTCGGATAAGTTCTTGGCAATGACACGTGACGTTGAAATATATCAGCCCGAACATGTTGGTGAAGAACATTAAAATTTAAAAGTGTTTTGTTGATTTATAAAAAAATAACCCACCATTCGGTGGGTAAATTTCTGGCGGGCGGGGATACACCTCTCCACTCGTGACGATTTGGGTGCGCGATGCTGTCCAAATCTACTCCGTATCGAACCTTGACGGTTCTCGCCCAATGTCCGCGACAAAAATTAAACCCGACAAAAGTCGGGTTGAATTTATGGCGGAGCGTATAGGACTCGAACCTATGGACCAAAAATTTCGGTCACAGATTAGCAATCTGCTGCATTACCACTCTGCCAACGCTCCGTGCGTGTGGTATTATATATAAATGCTTATTTAAATGCAAGTAAGAAAATCATAAAAATAAATCGCCTTGACTTAAAGTCGATTTATATGGCACAATAATTGCATGATGACAATTCGTTTTATAAATTTTTACTGTTGTCGCTAATAATATGCTTTCGCAAACTTAATTTGTTTGCATTTCAAACACACGATTATTAAAATTCCAAGTATCAATAAACCGAGAGGACACGCAACATGACGATTAGATTATTTAATACATTAACCCGCAAACTAGAAGAATTCAAACCCCTGGAAGAAGGAAGAGTTGGTTTTTATTCGTGCGGTCCGACGGTTTACCATTATACGCATCTGGGGAATTTGCGGACGTTTTTACATAACGATTTTTTAAAGCGCATGTTCTTGGCAAATGGTTATGATGTGCGGCATGTTATGAATATTACTGATGTTGGCCACTTAACCAATGACGAGGATGATTCTGGCGAAGACAAAATGGAAAAGGGTGCGGCGCGTGATAATAAGTCTGTATGGGATATTGCAAAGTTCTATAAAGACGAATTTTTACGTGATTTTAATGATTTGAACATGATTGCCCCAACGGTCATGCCGCACGCCACAGATTATATTGCTGAACAAATAGAGTTAGTCCAAAAACTTCAGAACCTGGGTTATACTTACGAAATTCCGGGCGATGGAATTTACTATGACACATCCAAGTTTGCAGCGTACGGCGCATTAACTGGCGGTTCGCTGTCTGGCAATCGGGCAGGCGCACGCGTTGATTACAATAGTGCGAAACGCAACCCTACAGACTTTGCGTTGTGGAAATTTTCGCCCACAGATACCAAACGTCAAATGGAATGGGACAGTCCTTGGGGTGTTGGCTTTCCTGGCTGGCATGCAGAATGCAGTGCAATGAGCATGAAGTTGCTGGGGAATCATTTTGATATTCACACTGGTGGCGAAGATTTGTCTCGTGTGCATCATGCTAATGAAATTGCGCAAAGCGAACCTATCGCTGGCGCGCCTTGGGTGAATACGTGGCTGCATTACAGTTTTTTGCTGGATAAATCAGGTGAAAAAATGGCAAAGTCCAAAGGTGAATTCTTGGGGATGGATGCCGTGCGTACGCGTGGCTATGACCCAATGGTTTATCGTTATTTTGTTGCGACTGGGCATTATCAATCTCAGTTGGCTTTTTCCTGGGAAACAATGGATGCAACCGCAAAAAGTTATGCAAACCTGGTGCGCCGTGTTGCGGATTTGTTGAATGCCGCACCTAGTGACATTGACACGGTGGTTTATGAAAGATGGCGTAACGACATGGTTGCTGCTATGTCTGACAATCTGAAAACCGCATCTGTGTTGGTAATGCTGCAGGATTTTATCAAGTCCACCGAACTTAATAGCGCGACAAAACTTGCCCTGGTTCAGTTGGCGGATGAATTACTGGGTTTGCAGTTTATCGATCGTGCAAATAAACTGATTGCATTGGAAAATGAATCTGCGCCCACGGAAATTGTTGCAATGGCCGAACAACGCGCCACGGCCAAGGCTAATAAAGATTGGGCGGTCGCGGACAGTCTGCGGGCTGAAATTGACGCGGCGGGCTGGACCGTGCTGGACGGCAAAGATGGATATAAATTGGTAAAAAAGTCATAACAGCGCACCCGGTAACTCCGGGTGTAATTTTTTTTTGCAATTAAAGGCTTGAAATTTTAGCGTTTTGTGCTATATTTAGGCGCGTTAACAAGAGGAAATTTCCATGAACTATCCATATATGCCAAAATCTACAGCTTTGTGGTTGATTGAAAACACGGCTTTAACTTTTGAACAAATCGCGGATTTCTGCGGGTTGCATGAACTAGAAGTAAAAAATATTGCTGATGCAGAAAGTTGCAAGATTCAGCCTTTAAACCCAATCTTAAGCAGTCAGTTGACACGCGAAGATATTGAAGCGTGCGAAAAAAATCCGGCTTTGCGCTTGACTTTGCGCTCTGAAATTATTGCGGCACAGCAAAAACAAAACAAGAAAGCTGTTGGTTACACACCAAAAATCCATCGTCAAAACAGACTGGGTGGAATTGAATGGATTTTAAAGAACTATCCAGATTTGACAGATAACAAAATTGCGGATTTGATGCGCAGTACCAAAAAAACAGTGGAATCTGTTCGCAATCGCACACATCCAGACATCAAAGAAATTCAAAAAAATATGCAAAATCCAATTGTCTTGGGTTTGGTAACCGAAGGTGCCATTCATGATGCGGTGACACATGCATCACGTCAGACGGCGCCAAAAAAGAAGACAAAGAAAAAATAAAGTTCGCAAACAATACTATCCACAAACTATATAAACTGTGAAAGGTTGATTGATGGCTAAAAAACTGGACGATGCAACAAAACTGTTAATTGAATCTCTGCCGGAAAACTTGCAAAAACTTGCGTTGAGTGCAATAGAAAACGGCTATATGTCGCGTATGGATTTTGCCGCCGCGACCGAAGCCGATGAAATTCCGGCGACGGAACAAGAAGAAGTTCTTGATTTCTTTCAACAAGACCTTGGACTAGAGGTTCTTGAAACCACAAATTATCCTCAAGATATGGGGATGTATTATGATACAGATGATGAAATGTCGCGTGACAAAACGCGTGATTTGCTTAACGCAGATGCTGAACAGGTTGATGTAAACGACGACGACTATGAACATTATGCCAAGCAATTGGAACGCAGTCAGACCGGCGCGTTGGTCTTGGGTGTTCAAGATTCTGTCCAATCGTACCTAAAGCAAATTGGCACGGTTCAGTTATTGACCGCGGCGGGCGAAGTCGCAATTGCCCAGCGTATAGAGGCGGCATCACGTTTGATGGTGTATGGCCTGTGCGAAAGCCCAATGACCATCCAGGCGATGTTAGATTGGTATCAACAGTTGTTAAACGAAGATATTCGTTTGCGTTATATTGTCAATTTGGAAGTGATGTATTCCAGTGAATCTGAACAGAAATCTCTGGCGGCATTGTCCGAAGCCTTGAAATCCAAGGGTGTTGAACATGTTGATGAGTTGGACGATGATGAATTGGACGATTTGACGGACGCTGCTGTTGATTCTGACGAAGAAGATGACGAAGACGAGGATGAAGACGGTATCAAAAAAGAAGATACGCCACGTGGCACATCTGGTGTGCCAATTCCTGTAATGGAAGAAGCGTTGATGCCGATGATTACGGATTTGTTTAACAAAATTAAACGTATCTTTAACAGTATGCAAAAACTTCAGGCAAAACGTCTGGACAATCTGTTGACATCCGACACGCCGGATGCGGCACTTGAAAAGAAATATTCTAAAATGCGCCTGGAATTGTTCGAACATGTCAGCAAGATTCGTTTAAATGATGACCGTATCGCCGAGATATTAGAACAGCTGACCAAGCGCGACCAATTGTTGATGGGGTTGGAAGGGAAATTGCTGCGCCTGGCATTGGCTAACAAGGTCAAACGTGAAGATTTCTTGGCTGAATATACCGGGAACGAGATAAATCGTAACTGGGTCAAAAAGTTGGCAAAAAGCAAAAATGCGGCATTGTCTGCATTTGCCAAAGGTCACGAAGCAGACATCCAAAAGATTCAAGATGACATCACGGCGATTGCTGTTGAAACAGGTCAGCCAACCGCAGAATATAAAAAGGTTGTTGAATTGGTTCGTCGCGGTCAAACCGAGGCGGCACGCGCAAAGCGCGAAATGATAGAAGCGAACTTGCGTCTGGTAATCAAATTTGCCAAAAAGTCCAGCAATCGTGGTCTGGGGTTGGATTTTTCTGACTTGGTCCAGGACGGAAATATTGGATTGATGAAGGCTGTCGATAAGTTTGATTATCGTTTGGGGAACAAATTTTCCACCTATGCGACAAACTGGATTCAGCAGGGCATTTCACGCAGTATCGCAGATCAGGCACGAACCATTCGAATTCCTGTGCATATGATTGATAATATCCACAAGATTCAGCGTGCCTCGCGTCAGTTTATGCACAAATACGGACGTCAGCCAACCGCAGAAGAATTATCAAAGATTATCTATTTGCCTGTGGACAAAATTCACAAAGCAATGAAGGTTAATCTGAAGCCAATTTCGCTTGAAGCGCCGGTTGGAACCGAAGATGACAGTTCTCGTATTGAAATTATCGCCGACGAAACGGCGAAAAATCCGTTTACGTCGGCGGCACAAAAGAATCTGCGCAAGATAGTAACTCAAATTCTGGCGGAACTTGACCCAAAAGAAGAAACTGTTTTGCGCCAACGCTTTGGTATGAGTACGAACAAAACCTGTACCTTGGAAGAGGTTGGGGAATATATTGGTGTTACTCGTGAACGGATTCGTCAGATAGAACAAAAGGCATTAAATAAATTAAAGCACCCGACACGCGCGCGTAAATTGCGCAGTTTCTTGGAAGATTAAAAAGGTAATTTGATGAAAAATACACTTTTAATATGTACGGGTTTGTCTGGCAGTGGCAAAACGTATTTTATTCAAAATACCTTGCCTGCTGGTTTGTTCTATAATTTACGTTCTGCAACAACGCGCCCTATGCGTTTGGGCGAATCCGAAGGTAATCCATACTTTTTTCGTGACGAGTCGTATTTTGAAAATACGCGCCTTGCAACACGTCTGTGGGTGAATCAGTCGCTGTGGAAACCTGGCGAGCCTAAATGGATGTACGGCGTTCCAGAAGCCGAGATTTTTGATCATTTGGGACAGAATCTGGTTTATGACGTCATAGAACCTAAATATGCCCAGCAAATGATAAAGTGGTTTAAATGTCAGAATCTGGACAGGCGGTATAATTTCCGTGTTGCGTATTTTTTTACCCCAGAAACAAACCTGGAAACCGCACGCAGCCGTGCAAACATGTCAAATGATACAGCGGTGCGCACGATGAACACATGTAATCCCGAAGATTTTTTAAACGCGGGGCTGGATATAGACTATATTTTAAAGCCGCGTGATGGGAAAATGAATCCGCGTCTGGCGGCGCACATAAAACGTCTGCAGCGTCAACGCTAAAAAAAGAACCGCCCGTTTGGGCGGTGTTTTTATACATAGTTTTTCAAAGAGATGTAAATCTGTCCCAAATCTGTTTTTATAAGCGTCGCAGACACTTTGTCGGCATTGTCTGTTTGTTGCGCTGTCCCCAGGACTTTGTCGAAACTGCGAACGAATTGCGTCGCCTGACGACGGAATACGGTATCGTTTTTCATCATGTCGCGAATTCTCTTTTTGTCGGCGGCGTTCAAAATTTTTGCCAGCCATTTTGCGAATATAGTTTTGTCGCCACTGTGATATTTTTTCCACACAACATCTGGGATTTCCGCGCCTGCTACGCGTGTCAAATCCATGGACTGTTCATAAAGTTTTTCGAACATTTTTTCACTTTGTGCCAAGAAGTCCTGGCTGCTGATATGTCCAAAGGTTTCGCCTGGCGCAGTCTTGATTGCATCCATTGGTGCTGATGCGCGCGCCACCATCATTTGCTTATTTAATGTCTGCATGGTATTGACAGCCTTGGCATAATCGGACATCAGGTCTATCATCTGTTGGCGTGATGCGCCTGCCAAGTCTTCTAATTTAGTTGCGGAATCTGATATCGCGCCTGTTGATTCTGCCACAGTTGTTTTCATTTGGTTTAATTTTTCGTTCAGGCTGCCTACAATTTCTTCTAACTTCGTGCTGGTTTCAACGCTGCCGCGTGCCAGGTCGGGCAGGGCGGAATAATACTTTTCTATCAATGTGGACAGTGGTTGCAACTGCGCCGTGGTGTCATTCGACATCTTAATCAGGTTTGCTGATTGACCAGACAGTTGTGTGTGCGCGGTATTCATTTCCATCAGTGTTTCGCGTACGCTGACCGCCATAGTCTTTACAGAATCGGAAAACGCTCCTGCTGATGCCTTGGTGTTTTCTAGTGTTGTATTAGCAACGCCAGACACTGTTTTAAGTTCTGATACAACACTGGTGGCAAATTCTTTTATTTCTTTGTTGAATCTGTTAGCCAACGCAACCAGTTCTTCTGATATATTGCGTACTGATTCTTCTGTTGTTGCGCCTGCTGCCATTATTGTTTTTGAAGCGGCGGACAATTGTTGAACTTGGTTTTTAATTGCCGAACTGGCCAGTGTTACATGACCTGCGAGTGTGTTTGCGGTATCGCCCAGTGTATTCATCTGTGTTGTCAGTTGGCGTTTTGACTGCTTGCTGAATTCCTCCATTTTTTCTATGTGTTTACCCAACAACTTGTCGTTTTTAACCATAACTTCTTCATAGTTTGCCGCGGTTGCTTTGACGGAATCGAATCCGTCTGATGTTGATTTTGCAAGTTCGGCAAGTTTGTCTTTCAGGTTTTGTGATTCTGTTGTCATGGCTTGCATTTGGCTTGTGTTGGTTTTAAATTCGTCGTGCAGTTTTTCTGACAATGTATTTTCACTTTCTATCCAAGAATCTATTTGCGATTGTATTGCGCCAGTTTTTTCGGCTATTGACTGAGAAGTTGCATCAATTCGTGCCAACAAGTCATTGACTGTGCTGCTAAATCTTTCAGTGGAATTTTCAACGTCGTGCCATGATTGTGAAGAAACTACTTCGCCAAGTCCCGATACAGTATTATCCAAACGACCCGCCATAACAGATATCTTTTTAGTCGCATCATCTGCCAGGGTGACCATTTTATCATTTTGTTCACCAAGAGTGTCTTTCAAAACATTTGCAGATTCAATTTGTGTTTCCAATGCTTCGCGCATGGTTTTAAAAAGCGTATCAATTTTATTAATTTCGTCCGATAAAATAGTGTTTAAAACACGTGTTGCATCGGCGACTTTTGCACGTTCTGGTCTTAACATGATGTTCAGCAGTGATTCCATAACCTTTTGTGACTTTCGCGACACAAAGAACAGTACGAACAATGCGATTAAAGCTATGCAACCGAACACGCCGCACGATATTAATAAGACTTGTGAAATATCCATTTTCCTTTCCCCCTAGCGCATATTTTATAAGACTTGCAGTCTATTTGGATTTATACTAAAATCCATTCGATAAAGCAAGGGCAGAAATGGCAAAAAAAATTATTCTTTCAAAAGAGCAGGACAAAGCCGCAAATCCAATGCAAAACGTTTGGGTCCAAGCGAACGCAGGTACCGGCAAAACCAGCGTTTTAGTTCAGCGTTTGTTGCGCATACTATTTCGTGCCAAGGACGGCGATGCGCCTGGGATTTTATGTTTAACATATACTAATGCGGGCGCGGGCGTTATGCGCAACAGAATCTTAAAGCAACTGCGCGATTGGGCGTTATCGTCGGATGCAGAATTGGCGGATTTGTTGTCTGGCGTTCCGCTGAATCAGGTACCGACATCGGAAGACGTTCTGCATGCTCGTTCTTTGTTTTTTCAATACATCGACAATCCTGAAATGTTGAAAATAAAAACCATTCACGGTTTTTGTGAAGAAATACTGCATCGTTTTCCCTTAGAGGCAGGATTGGCACCTGGTTGGACTTTGGTGTCTGATACTGCGCAATCTGTGCTGATGCAAGAAACGTTCGAGCGGCTTATCAATTCGCCCAGCGAGAATCAGCGTGTAGATGCCGCGTTTGGTCATATTGTCACCCGGATGTCTGAAACGAAGATGTCGCGTCTGATTGATAATTTAAGCGACCAATACAAGACGTTCTTTATGGTTGGCGATATTGATAAATATCGTAAATATTTTGTTGATACGACGTGGAAATTCCTGGAATTGGACAATGTGCCACAGATGGAAATAAGCGACACGGAATTAAAATTTGTGCTGGAATCTGCGCAAATGGAACAAAATCGTCGCAAAAGCCCGGCAAAGTATCTGGAAAACGTTATTAACTTGTCAAAACAGTATATTGAAAAAACTATAGATTTTTCAGAATATGCCGATGCTTATATCAAGGACGATGGTGGCATGCGCGCATACATGGACAAGATACCGGTCGTTTGTGCTGAACAATTGCGTGTCTATAATGTGGTGCAATATCAGGCTAACCGTAACCTGTACGACGACAGTGTTGCTTTGTTTGATTTGTCCGCGGCATTTTATGCCGAATACAATCGACAAAAACGTTCAAGAAATTTATTAGATTTCGAAGATATGATATTGTATACACGTAAATTATTTTCGTCGCCTGATACGATGGGCTGGGTTTTGTCGCAGTTAGATATGTCGTTATCTCATATCTTGGTTGACGAAGCGCAAGACACGTCTCCGATGCAGTGGGATATTTTGCGGATGTTGGCAGGTGATTTCTTTACTGATGGCGACAAGGCGGGCAGCAACCGTTCGTTATTCGTTGTGGGTGATACCAAGCAGTCTATTTATGGTTTCCAAGGTGCGGACCCCAGGGCGTTTGCATACAGTCGCGAAGCAATTGCTGCGCAAATTGAAAATAATCAACGTACAATACAAGATGTGCCACTTGCGCAAAGTTTTCGTTCTACGGCGCCGATTTTGAACTCTGTGGACCGCTTTTTCTCGGACGACGAAGTGATTGCCGTGTCTGGATTTGTAAATAATCAACATAAATGTTTCAGGGACGATGATGCGGGCGTTGTGGAATTGCATAAACTTATCGCCAAAGACAAAGACGGCCCCAATGACACAGACTATGTGTCCACGGTTTGTGACAAAATTTCCGATTTGATTCAGGGTGGAAAATATAGTGCGGACGACATTATGATATTGGTGCAAAAGCGTAAACCGTTTGCACCCCTGTTTACATCGGAATTAAAACGCCGTGGAATATCGGTGGCGGGCAGCGACAGGATAGTTTTGCCTGATTATCCGCCTGTGCGTGATTTGCTGAATCTGGTCAGATTTTGTTTAAAGCCATCAGATGATTACAGTTTATGTTGTGTGTTAAAAAGTCCGTGTTTTTATTTGACCGAAGCGCAGATTTTTAATTTGTGCAAAAAGAAAAATGATGCAAATAACGCCAAACGACTGACCCAAGAAAGGTTTGTTCCGACAACTGTATTTGAAGTGTTGGCGGACGACTTTCCGGAAATCCATAAAACGCTTGCCGACGTTTTGTTATCTGCTACCCACATGGCACCACATTCATTCTTTTACATGATTTTGTATTCTATGGGCGTTCGCGACCGATTTATTGCCGCCCTGGGTGCCCAGGTTATAGAACCGTTGGAAGAGTTTATGACAATCTGTCTTTCTTATGAACGCACGCAACCAGGTACACTATATCACTTTCTGAAATGGTTTATTTCTGGTGCCAGCGAAGTAAAGCGCGACATGGAAGGTGTCAAAGGTGTACGCATAGTCACCGTCCACGGCAGCAAGGGGCTAGAGGCGCCGGTTGTTTTTCTGGTTGATACTAATCGTACCCCTGAATCAGACCCAACTATATCATTAACATCTGATGATATGCCGGTTTGGCTATGGGCGGCACGCAGTGAACCAAGTCAAAAGAAAAAAGATGCTGCGCAGCCACAGACAGAGATAAAAATGGCAGAGTATTTCAGGTTGCTTTATGTGGCGATGACACGCGCCAAAGACGAATTGTATATTTATGCCTATACTTCTCGCAAGAACCCGACAAAGAATGCGTGGTACGAACATTTGTGGCGTGTTTTTGCCGGCGACAACAACGAACAGGAATTTATCAGGATAACAAATGACGACATTAAATAGAATACTGGACGATTATACTCAAGACGCTTTTGCAACGCGTGCGGGTTTGAAAATGCATGCGCGCCTTCAACGCATAGTTATTCCTAACGCTTCGTCCGACATGGAATCAGACTTGGTTGATAAAATTAAATGCGTACCGGGGCTGTCTGTGTTTTTTGACGCGACCGCAAAAACAGAAGTGCCTGTGGCTGGCTATTTGGATGGGTGCTTTCTTAGTCGTCGTATCGACAGGCTGCGCATTGATACTAACGCACACAAGATTGACATCTTGGATTATAAAACAGATACAGACAAATCGTCACGACACGATAAATACGTCGCACAAATCAAAGAGTATGTACGTCTTTTGAAACAGGTTTATCCAGATTATACTGTCGCAGGGTATATATTATGGACGCATGACTTTTCACTGGAAAAAGTTTATTAAAAACAGGTATAATTTCGCTATGTTAATATCATTAAATATTTCAAATATTGTTTTAATTGAACGTCTGAATCTGGAATTTGGCGCCGGTTTAAATGTCTTAACGGGCGAAACGGGTGCGGGGAAAAGTATTCTGTTAGATGCGCTGTCGTTGGCGTTGGGTGCGCGCTCTGACGTTGGGTTAATTCGGCACGGTTGTGACGGTGCATCTGTTGTGGCATCTTTTGATTTATGTCCGGCGGCTGCGCGTGAAATTTTATCTGACTGTGGGATTGATTGTGACGACGGTTTAATTTTACGCAGAACTTTATCTGCCGATGGTAAATCGCGTGCATGGGTTAATGATGTTCCTGTATCTGTCAAAACGTTAAAGGCTGTGGGTGATACACTTGTTGAAATTCATGGTCAGTTTGCGAATCATGCCTTGTTGAATCAGTCGGAACATCGTCCGACCTTGGATTTGTTTGCGCAAAATAATATTCCTGATTTCAGTGTGTTACACGACAAAGTTAAAGATAAATATCGTCAATACAGCGGGGCAAAAAAGCGATTGCTTGAACTGCAAGAATTGCTGGCGCGCAGTGCCACCGAACGTGAATTTTTGGAACACAATGTTGCGGAATTGAACGCGCTGAATGTTCAGCCCGGCGAAGAAGAAGATTTGTCATCGCGTCGTTCGGCAATGATGAATGCTGAAAAAAATGCCGCTATTTTGGACGAGGCATTACAGACCTTGTCGCCACGTGGTAATTCGATTGATTCGCAACTGTTTTCTGTTGCGCATATATTACAGCGTATCCGTGGTGACGAAAATCCATATCAAGAACAAATTAATAAACTGTACGATTTGGCGGAAAGTGTTGCTGCAATTGCTCAATCATTAGAACCGCAAAACATGGACACGGACAGCCTGGAAGCAACCGAAGAACGTCTTTTTGCTATCCGTGCCGCTGCGCGCAAACATCGTGTGTCTGCGGACGATTTGCCGGCACTGTTGACCCGCATGTCGGAACAATTAAACGCCATAGATAATTCTGATTCTGAATTAAAGAAATTAACTGCTGACGTTAATTCATATCACACGGAATACACCCAGGCTGCGTCATTATTAAGCGCAGCGCGCCATGCGGCGGCGGAAAAATTGCGCGAACAGCTGCTGATGGAATTGCCAGACTTAAAACTGGGTTCTGCTGATTTTTGCGTAGAAATCACATCAACCGCGCCGGGAACCAGTGGTATGGATGACGTTACATTTACTATTAAAACAAATCCTGGCGCACCATTTGCACCATTACATCGTGCGGCATCTGGTGGCGAATTGGCGCGATTAATGTTGGCTATGCGTGTGGTTTTGGCTGGTGCGAACGATAATCACACATTTGTGTTTGATGAAATTGATACGGGCATCAGTGGCGCAACGGCATCTGCGGTTGGCGCGCGCTTAAATCGTCTGGCCTCATCGCAACAGGCGTTGGTAATTACGCATTCTGCACAGGTTGCCGGCTATGCCGACCGACACTTTAAGATTGCAAAGTCTGTTGCCGACAATAAAACCACGACGTCTGTTAATGAAATTTCCGGCGACAATCGCATAACCGAAATTGCACGCATAATCAGCGGCGACAAAATCACCCCTGAATCTATCACAATGGCAAAAACATTGATAAAGGAATAACAAAAATGAAACGGTACAAAGTTATTGACAACAGCTCATGCGGCACGCATCAGGTTTTGACGGTCGTTCGCACATGTTGTGGCATTTCATCTCAACGAGAAGTTTTTCGCGCCGCCCCAATTATTCCTGTTGGAACAATTATAAACGTGTACGAGATGTATTTAAAAGACATTGGTATGAAGACCGATTTGGCGCAATCTTACAAGGTTGACGGAAAATATTATATGGATTTATTTTATGCGCCAATTAACCAGTCCGGAATTGTTAAGTATTGTAACAGTTTTTGTTTTCTGGATGGGCTTCGCTTTAATTGGGACATTGCCAGGATATTGCGCCAAAGAAACATTTCGCCATCATGTAATAAATACACAAACTTAAGATTGTTTTTATCTGAAATGCCGCCAAAAACACTTTAAAAAAACGCCCCATCTGGGGCGTGATTTATATCCGAACGACACCATCAGCAAATTCAACACTTGCAGGTGCGCCGCCACTGGCATTACTTATTATATTGCCTTCTGCATCGCGCACAATTGCATATCCACGCGACAGTACGCTTTTATAAGATAATGACTGCAACATTTGTCCTAGATGGGCAACCGCTTGCCCCAAAGTTTGCATACGATTTTGCATAATATTAGGAAAGGTTGCAACGACATCCATTTTCTGTCGCGCCGCAATGACTTTAGCATTGATAATAACGTTCAATGTACGCCCCAAATCATCCAGACGCTGGGTCTGTTCCATAACAAATTGCTTTGGGCTTTTGATGTTTATTGATTCTATGCGCTGTTTTGCATTCCCCAGACGCGTCATAAAGTTTCCCGACAGTCGTACCCACATATTATCAAGTTCTTGCAACAACGCCAGTTTTGTTGGCACAACTGCTTCGGCGGCACCTGTTGGCGTTGGCGCACGGTGGTCTGCGGCAAAATCAATCAACATCCAATCAGGTTCATGACCGACACCGGAAATCAACGGAATGTGACTTGCGGCGGCGGCACGCACAACGATTTCTTCGGAAAAAGGCAACAAGTCTTCCAATGACCCGCCACCACGTGCCACAATGATAACGTCAACATTATTCATACGATTAAAGTATTCAATGCCTGCGGCAACCTCGGCGGCGGCGGTTGCGCCTTGTACCGTTGCCGGATACAACAACACACGCACAGGAAAGCGTTCGCGCAATCTGTTTTGAATATCCTGAAATGCCGCGCCGGTCGGGCTGGTCACAACCCCAATAACCTGTGGCAATCGGGGCAGGGGCTTTTTACGGCTTTCGTCAAACAGTCCTTCGCGTGCTAACTTCTGTTTGCGTTCTTCCAGCATTTTTAAAATTGCCCCCACGCCCGCCATTTCAATTTCGCTGGCAATTATTTGATAGTTACTGCGTGCAGGATACGTTGTGAATCGTCCTGTGATTATTACTTCCAGTCCATCTTCTAATTTGAAATTCAGTGGTGTCCCACGCCATACAATCACGGAAATAGCCGCCCCAGCATCTTTGATAGTCATATAAATATGCCCGGATGTCGCACGTGTTATTTGTGACAATTCGCCTCGAATTTTAATTCTTGGGAATGCGGTTTCAACGACATTTTTCAACAGTGCGGACGCATCAGTTACGCTAAAAACATTATCTGTTTTAACAAAAGGTTCTGGTTTTTGCATGGCTTTAATGTTATACTTAATATTGTTATTACTGACGGAGTCATGTTATGAGTAATCTTGATAAATTGCAACAATTAAATACGAACAAGCCACGCGAAACATTAGTTGTCGCAACTGACGGTTTGGTTATTAAACGTCCTATTGTGAAATCAGATAACGTTCCAACGGACGCCTGGTTGCAAAAGCAGCATCATGCACGCGCGGTCCAAGAATCACTTCAGGCAACATCTGGCGTAACATATTTTGTTCCCCGTATGCTTGAAATCTCAGATTCTCAACATTTTGCGATTGAACAGCGTGTTCCTGGTCGTCCTTTAACATCATCGTATGTTGAAACATTGTCGGACGTGGACCTGGATGCAATTTATCGTGGAATTGCGAATTTTTTAAATGACATTAACCAATCTCGCCCCGTGTTGAATCAGCGCGATACCTTTGACGTTCCCGAACATCCTGGCGACCTTGCGTTCGACCGTATCTTAAAGCATATCAAGCCCATGATATCCAGCAAGGAATACGACACAATTAAAAAGTCCAAACAATGGTTCGACGAAGCCGCGCTTACAGATGCCAGTGTTGTTTTCTGTCAGGGCGACATGAACGAGCATAATATATTTTACGACGAAGACCGGATGATTCTGTCGATAATCGATTTTGCAGATGCGCGCTATGAAAATGCGCACGACATGTTTCATCGCGACTGGGCGCGTCTTGGCTGGTTAGACCTGGAACGTTTAATTCATGATTATGAAAAATTGCCTAAATCACAACCTGTGATTATAAAATCCAATCCAGATGTTGCGAAACTAAGAAACGCGTTGCAAAACGTACGTTGGACTGCACAAGACATTATCCTGGGCGGCAACGCCAAACTGGTGGCGGCGCGCACCAAGATTCTCAAAGAAGAAATTGCTCGCCTGGACAAGGTTTTTGCGCAAGTGCGCGGCAAAACAAGCCTGGACCGTGGAACGACGATTTTGGCGACGGTCAATAAAAATAAAGATATCGTCAAACAAACCAAAAAGCAGAAAGATTCCAAGATTAAATAATCGGACTACATTTCTGTCAATGGCCAACGTGGACGTGGCGCAACCGGCGATTTTACAGTGTTGCCAATATTAAAGTTTTCGATACCTGCCCATGCAATCATTGCGCCATTGTCTGTGCATAAATTCATCGGCGGCGCGGCAAATTCCATTTTGTTTTTTTGTGCAAACTGTTCCATTGCGGAACGAATTGCACTGTTCTTTGCAACCCCACCTGCGACCACAAGTGTCTTTGGCGCCGCCATGCGAACACGTGAATCCTTGATGGCATTATTTAATCTGTTGATAATGCAATCCACGACCGCTGCCTGAAACGATGCGCAAAAATCATTTATGAACTCGTCTGACACAGGCTCTGTATTTTTGTCCAAGAAAGTACGCGCTGCGGTCTTAATTCCGCTGAATGAAAAGTCGCATCCTGGTTTATCGCACAATGGACGCGGAAAGTTAAAACGCTTTGAATTACCCATCTGGGCGCGCTTATCAACGATTGGACCGCCTGGATAGCCCAACCCTAACATTTTGGAAACTTTGTCAAACGCTTCGCCCGCGCTGTCGTCCAATGTTTGACCAATCATTTCATATTGCCCAACACCACGCACCAACAAAATCTGACAGTGACCACCCGATGCCAGCATCAGCAAATAGGGGAACTCTACATCTATCTGTCCAGACTCGCCATTTGCCTTGGTTGCACACAAACGTGGCACTAACGCATGTCCTTCAAGGTGATTGACCGCCACCAATGGTTTTTTTGTCGCCTGCGCCATCCCGGTGGCAGCCATCCACCCAACCAACACGCCACCAATCAAACCTGGTCCTGCGGTTGCGGCAATAACATCAATGTCGTCTATTGTTACGCCGGCTTTTTGCAGGGTCTGTCCAACAACTGTATCTATCGCCAAAATATGCGCGCGTGCCGCCAATTCAGGCACCACCCCACCGTATTTCTGATGTTCTGGGATTTGTGAATAAACAATATGGCTTAAGATATTACGGTCGCTGTCAACAATTGCAGCCGACGTTTCGTCGCATGAAGATTCGATGCCCAGACACAACACGGCATGACCGCTGTGTTTATTGCTGTCTAACGTCCCCATATCAAACTGAATAATATTTTCGTTCTTCATTTTATTTCAACTATTGCTATCCCCAGGTTGTTTTTATTCTTTTGGCGTTCATCAATGTATTCGTCAAAGCGCACATCGACGACTTGTTTTTGTTGGCTGGACGCATGTCGCAATGTACCGTCTGGCAACAAAAATCCCATATGAACCACCGCTAAATCTGTGCCTATCTTATCACGAATTTTTGGATTGTCAGCAACAAACAGCACTATTACTGGTTTTGATACATGAATTTGCTTTGCCTGCGCGAAAGGGATGTATTCAAAGTCAATCACCTGTGGTACGAAATCAGTTTTCATGTTGTGAACACGTTTAAACCATGCTTTTTTATCAATTATCACATGTCGCAACGCGGGCGTTGCATATTTTGCACTGGCATTATGTACTAAATCAGAATTATTAGTCAGCCAATCCGTTTCAATAAAGTGATTTCTGCTTACAAAGTCGATTTTACCGTCTTTGTATCTTATTTTGTTAAGGCGCATCAAATCGCCATCTGCCAATACTGTTTCAACCAAGGTCGTGCAATCAAACCCATCAAATCTAATCAGCGGGTCATAATCTGGGGCGCGTTCTTCACCCAACGGCGACACAATGTATGGCGCGCCTAAAAAAGATTGACCGGGATTTTGCATGTTATCAATGCGGCACCCGGCCAACATACAAAGCAATATCAATCTGCGCATTACAGGTTTTCTTTTAATTGAATCCCGGTATGGCACAGTGAAACCGCGTCACGAACCGCCATTTCATTACTGTCGGGCAGGGCGGACATCTTATCAACGCACGCCACCAACAAATCTACATTTTTGTCTGCACCGGTTAAAATTTGCGCCGATGCAATACGCCGTTCCAGTGTCGCCGCCCGCCAATCCTTTAAAACGCCTGTTTCTAAATCGTTGCTGCGCTGTGAAAAAAAGAACACCACTAACGCCAATATCAAAACGCAAATTCCAATAAAAATCTTAAAATATTTTTTTACAAAATTCATTTCCCCTTTCCTTACTTTTATTGTGATTACATTAGTTGCACTTTACCAACCACACGTCATAATCCGGATGCTGCAATGGGTTAAGTCCTGGTTCGTTTCTGCTCATCCATCCGCCGAATATTTGCCCTTTATCTCTTTCGGAAATTTCGACAAAGCCCCAAAAGTCTTCCGCCTCGAACGGGTCGGTCTGTTTACAACTTCTGACGTTGATGTACAGTTTTTCAAACATAACCTCTTGCCCCACAGGGATTACGACTTCCTGTACCTTGCCGGCATCTTTATTCATGATACGCACAACTGCGTTTTCGCGTTCTGCCCAGGCATGTGTTGCGCCCGGCATAATTCCAATTACAAACAATAAAATGAATAACTTTTTCATGACAATAAATTTTACCGCGAATTGCCCACAAAGTCAATTTGATAAATATTCACAAATAAAAACCCGCCATATTGGCGGGATTTATTATTTTGCGTTCTTTTCCGCGGATGTTGCAGACAAGTCTTCAACAATACGTGCTTTCTTACCAGACAACCCACGCAAGAAGAACAACTTAGCGCGACGTACTTTACCGATACGAACCTTTTCGATTTTTTCAATCGCTGGGCTGTACAGTGGGAATTTACGTTCCACGCCAACGCCGTATGATTCACGGCGCACTGTAAAGGATGCATTATTTCCCATACCGCCATCGCGTGCGATAACAACGCCTTCAAAAACCTGAATACGGAATTTGTCGCCGTCTTTAATTTTGACGTGAACTTTCAGTGTATCCCCGGCTTTAAAGTTTGGGATTTTTTTGTCGCCCTGTAACTTTGCAACTTGGGCTGCTTCGATTTTTTTAATAATGCTCATTTTTCATTTCCTTTTATTAAGTCCGGTCGACGTTCTTTTGTTATGTCAACCGATTGTTGTTTCCGCCACCGTTCGATATTGCCGTGGTGACCGGACAGCAGGACTTCTGGGACGCTTCGTCCACGCCATACTGACGGGCGGGTATATAACGGCCATTCCAACCCCCCGATTTCGAAACTTTCATTAGCGGTCGTTTCTTCGCCGCCATGGACCACATTATCTAACAGACGAACGCAACTGTCAACTAAAACTTGGGCGGCAATTTCACCCCCAGACAAGATATAATCGCCAATAGACACTTCCATTATATCATATTCTTCAATGATTCGCTCATCAATTCCTTCGTACCGACCGCAAAGCAGGGTATAAATTGCATCTTTATCTGCCACAAATTCACGCACCATCTTTTGGTTTAACGTCTTTCCGCGCGGCGAAAAGTATATGATTTTACCACGTTTTTTTACGGAATCCAGTGCGTCGCCTAATGCGTCTGGGCGCATAACCATGCCGGCACCACCGCCAAATTGCGTGTCGTCAACACTGCCGTAAGTGTTTATTGCAAAGTCACGAATATTAATAACGTCATAGGACCAAATCCCCTTGTCCAGTGCGCGTCCAACAACACCGCCGGACAGCGTTCCTGGGAACATTTCTGGAAAAATCGTCAGTATATTAAAGTGCATAATGTTGTCTTTAGTGTTTTTGTTTCTGTCGTTGTATCCAGCATTGCTTGCAAATATTTTCCGCCAACACAGAAATTGCCGGTGTCATTTTTACGATTTGTTCTTCTGCACCCTGTGGCTTTATGTTTACCATAAAGACATCTTCGTCCTTTGGCGTTTCTGTCACTTTTGTTACCATTGGCATAGGTCTGAAAGTGCTGATTAAGCGACACTGTTTCAGCGGCTCTTTGCATATAATTGTAATTGTTCCTGTGGACAGTTGAATTACAAATTTGTCATTATTATCTTTGTTCATTTTTTTATCTCACATAAATAATCTTGTTTTCGAAATCAACGCTTGCACCCATGAAAGACACCATGTCGCCATTGTCCAATTCGATAATATCGCCCGCGCCATAGTTTTGAAAGCAATCGACAATTCCAATTTTATTTCCATTTTGCACAACGTCAAAACCAATCAAGTCCGCCTGATAATATTCATCGTCCGCAACCGGGGGCAGGGTATCCCGCACAATAAACAGTTCGGTTCCGCGCAGTGTTTCTGCGACGTTTCTGTCGTCAACGCCATGAATTTTTGCGATTATAACATTAGAACTTGGTACGGCGCGCACAAATTTAAAATCGCCAACATTGAACCTATCGCTAAATACATTTAGCGTCTTAAAATCCGTTGGTTTTTCCGTATATGTATTAACGCGTACTTCACCCCGAATGCCTTGGGGTGCGACAATTTTTCCAACCAAGATTTTATTTGAATCAGTCATTGTTTTTGATGCTCTTGCCATGTTTTTAAAACTCTTTTATATCTTTCGCGTCTGATACAATTCAATTGTGGCACAGGGCAATCATGAAACATATTTGCGCTTGTGTAAATCATATGGTCAATACGACCGGCACCAAGGCGTTCAATCGCATGTTTCCAGGCGATAACACGCACCAACTTTTGACGGCACAACGTACGGTCAAAAGGACAATCTTTGTCAGCATCAACTTCGCGTCGTCCAAATTCGCGTCGTTCCGCGTTTTCTAATTCAGTTTCGTCGAAATTCCCAAATATTTCAAAATCCGGATTAAAAATTTTCATGTTGTTTTTTACTTTTGGTTTTCTTTAAATCTTTGCAACGCGATTCTGTACGCTTTGCAATCTATACCTGCGATGGCGCATGGAACATCTTTCCCCGCATGCGTATGACATGACGTTTGATTGTATTTATCAGTAATTTTGGTTTCACGATAGACTTCACCATATAACGCATAAAACATACATTGCGTACGCGACAACAAAGGACACAGCACGTGCAATAAAACAACTTTGCGTGCTTCATCGTTTTTTTCAAACAGTGCCGCAACTTCCTTATTAACTTTTCCCATAGAATATTCTTTTTTTACTATTACTTTTACACTATTAAATTAATTTCAGAAAATCTTGCCCGGGTCGCCCCGGGCAAACAAGAACAAAAATTATTCAGCGGTTTCTGTTGCTGGCGCTTCTTCCGCTGCTGCTTTGGCTGCTGCCTCTGCGGCGGCTTTTTCTTCAGCGATTTTAGCTAATTTTTCGGCCTTGTCTTTGATTTTCATCAAAGTCTTTTCAGACTGCAGATGTTTCTTTGTCTGAACTGGAATTGCTTTTGCTTTTACCAACCCGGCGTTTGCCAAGAACTTGTAAACACGGTCAGATGGCTGTGCGCCTTTTGCCAACCAAGCCTTAACTTCATCCATTTTCAAGATAACGCGCTTATCGCTATCTTTTGCCTGCATTGGGTCGTATTTACCAACCACTTCCAGAACATTACCGGAATTACGTGCGTTGCGTGAATCTGTCACGACGATGTGATAGTAAGGGCGTTTTTTTGCGCCATAACGCGCCAAACGAATAACAGTTGCCATATTTTTGCTCCTTATTTTTAACTGTTTGCCCACAAAGAAAACCGCCATCAAGAGCGAAACTCGCCGGATGATGTACCACACGCATACTGCGAACTGGCTGTCTAAAAAACGGCAATCTTTTGGGAATTGCGCGCACATTATGTACTAAAAACAGATAAATGTCAACTAATAATTACAAACAAAAGTCAAACTTGGTGCGGGCGAAGGGAATCCGCGTGTATAAACGCACAATGAGTTGCGTTATTAGCAACGAATTGATGTGTGCATCATAAGGATACCCGATTCATACATACCCAACTTCAAACTTGGTGCGGGCGAAGGGAATCGAACCCTCGTCTTCAGCTTGGGAAGCTGACGTGCTACCATTATACCACGCCCGCAAAACTTAACACGGCACTGATAATATATAAAATCACACCCGATGTCCAGAATAAAAATATTTATCAGCGTTTTTTACCACGTTTATCAAACTGCCATGGTTTTAACTTTTCAACATTGCGATACTTTTTGTGTTTTCGTTTCTCTTTGCGCTCAATAAGTTTTTCTTGTGGTTCCACAACAACAGTGTATTGAATGTTTATGACCATTTCAATTATTTGTGCGCCTTTACGTTCGTTACACACTTTATGCATAGGCACCAGATTATACAGTTCGTCGCTGCCACCACAACAGTGCGGATAAACATGGTCCCACGAAAAATCGCGAATATCATCAATAGGCTCGTTACATCCCCAACACTTTGGTGCTAAATCATACTTTATTGCTATACGATACAGCCCCTTGATATTTTGCTTATTCAGCACATCTGCACAGTCCACCATTTGCCCTAAAATCCAACCTGCATCCTTGCAATGTTCTCGGGGTATTTTAACGCCCTTGGCAATCAGCATATTATACAAGCTTTTAACGTGCTTCTTATCCAGCGTTTCCGCATGCAAGTATATTGTTCTAAGCAGGTCGCGAACGTCATCTGCTGTCATAATTATTTACCTGATACTGGAATTTGCAACAACTGTTTAGGATAAATCAAATCAGGATTTTCGATATTGTTGCGTTCGGCAATAATACTGAACAACACGCCTTTACGCAAAAAGTTGCGTGCAATAATCCACAAACAATCGCCGCGGCGCACCGTATAGTACGTGTCATCGTCGCCGGTCATTTCTGGCATGACAAATTCATGGTTGACTGTTGCTACGGTACGTCCATCGCCATCATGCAGGCGCACCGCCAACTGATATGTTTTGCCACTTTTTAATTCACCAAAATCCGCCCCCAGTCCAAAATGCTTATGGTCTGACACACGTGCGAACCCCAGATATTTGCCATCCATCGCCAATGATACGCGCAAACGAGGTAACGCATCCCCCGTTACAACAATTCGACCAGTATCTAAATAATCAATCTTAGAAACCCTCAAGTCGCCATCTTGCAACAAGGCTGGTCCCTGCAACAGGGTGCTGCCATGTTTTGTCATCAGCAACGACACAGAATTTTCCGCACCCGCTTCGGACACATAAACAAACACCTTATTAGTTGATTTGACTTCTGGTTCCGCGCCCAACAACGCAATTGTATAGTTGCCCGGCTTCCACGGTGCAACAGGCGCATATACAAATTCGCCACTGACGTCTGTTCGTTCTGTTGCGACAATTTTACCATTTACCATAATAGAAATGTTTTGGTGTGGCAACCAACGCCCCGCAATAACAATATTTCCGCCTTTTTCAATACGAACAATATCAAATTCGGGTACAGTAATTTCTTTTACTTTCTGGACAACGGGTTCTGGAATTGTTGGCACGACCAAAACGCGTGGTGTTGTGGTTCCACGAATAAACGCAACCCAAATGGCAATAAAAATAACAATCAACGCGCACAGAACAGGGAACCAGTACGCCCCCAGCCCAGTTTTACGATCTCGCGCTTTTTCAACGTCTTGCTTTTCAACAGACTGATTTTCGGCATTCTTTTGTGATGGTCTGGCGAACAAATTCAAAGACTTTAAAAAGCCACGAGTGTATGTTCTGCGATTTTCCAACCAATCATTCTGTTGTGCGATTGCATTATCAATCAAATCATCTGTGGAACGTTTTGTTTTTCCCATATTATTTTTATTACCGTTATTCTTGGACATGCCAAAATCTCCTGAATTTTATCAATTTTATTTAACGCTAGACAAATTATTCCAAATAATATTTCTTTGTCAATTTATTTATGGTATAATTTCAGCAAAATACGGAGGAATACATGAAAAAAATTGGCGTAATGACCACTGGTGGCGACTGCAGCGGTTTGAACACTGCGCTTCAGCGTATTGTTCGCGGCGCGACCCTGCGTGGCTGGCAGGTTTGGGGAATTCTGGACGGAACTGACGGCTTATGCGTAAATCCACCTGCGGCAATCAAGTTAGATGATTTAACCTTGCCAATAGAGAATGCACGTCTTGCGGGCAGTTTTCTGCACAACGGTCATGCCGGGGCATTAAACTTTGAAACCGCCGCCGAAACAGGACACATAGAAACCTTTAATCGCCGTTTGTACAATGGCTTGCGCGCTTTGAAACTTGATGCGCTTATTTTAATTGGCGGCAACGGCAGCATTTCACTGGCATGGGCGAACCGTAAAACATATCGTGACGTTCAATTGATATGTATTCCCAAGACCATCGACATGGACATACCACTTACGGCGCGTACCATTGGCTTTGACACCGCGGTTCAGCAACTAACATCTTTTTGCGACCAATTAATGTTGACCGCACGCAGTCATCACCGTTGGTTTGTGGTCCAGGCAATGGGTCGCGACTGTGGTCAACTTGCCCTTAATGCGGGCGTTGCATCTGGCGCATCTGCTATATTGATTCCTGAAATCAAGTTCGACATTAATGCGCTGATTAATCATATAAAATCCGCACCAACTGATTATGGAATTATCATCGTTTCCGAAGGCATATCTTTGCGCGGACATTCTGGTCGTCCGGCGGACATGATTTCGCGTAAATTATCCGCCGCCGGCATAGTCAACCGAACCGCCTTTCCCGAACATACACAGCGGGCAGGGGACACAACCGCCGCAGACCGCCTGCTGGCGACACGTTTTGCAGATTGTGCTTTGGCTGCGATTGAAAATAATGAAACCTATGTAATGACTGCATTAATAGATGACGAATGTGTCACTGTTGGCTTGGGTGATTTGGTTTCGTCTGGTGTATGTGTCACCGACCCCAAGATTCCAGAATTGCTGACGTCTAACGCCTATGTTTCGCCGAACGACCCGCTTTTGGACGTCGCGCATAACATGGGAATATATCTGGGCGAACAAAAATAACAAAATCCCCACATTTGGGGATTTTATAGTTGTGTAAATTCATTATATTTGATAAACTTTGTCCAAGGGGCAGGAAAGTTGTTTTTATACAATAAAATTTATATCACGTGCATTGCACTACTAGTGCCGTTTTCGAACGCGCACGCCTTGTCCCAATGTGTAAAACTTTCCCCCACATCTGGCACCTGCAGCGAAGTTTCTGTCACCGCCAAATACATCGACGCAACTGTAAATTGCAGCGGCACCCAAATCACCCTGGTCAGTCAGTGCAGCAGTTCCACCGGCACCGCGGACGTAACCACGGCGGATGACATAGTTATAAATTCTACTACCCCTGCGAATAACAAACATTGCTGGTGCAAAATGATATCACCGGCAACAACCAAATGGGTATACAGATACGCATACCCAAGCAACACAAGCTGCGCATACAGTTGCTCACGCGGTTGTGCGAACGCGTTTTTATATTCCATGGACAATGACGTGCAATTCCGCACCGCCATGTACAATAACCTGACGTATTAAAGATGATGCAAAAATATTTATTTTTACTGTTTTGTATTTTTGCGAACTTTACCGCGATTGCGGCAACATGTCCTGATGGCTATTTGGCTGTCTCTCGTGACAGCAACACCATAATTTCCACCCCATGTCCATCGGGCTATACGGCAATGCGCGCGATATCAAACACTTGCTCTGCCACGGACAGCACTTGCTATCCTGAATTATTATGCGGTACCGGCACTCTTAACCTAGGGTCAACCACCGTACCATTATGGTCTAAGCAGTTTACAACCCCATCTATAAAGATACAATCTGGTGGCACAACATGCTATACGCCCATGCTGGCCAACACGACCAGCAACCGTTTAAAGGTAAAAAACAGCGCCGGCACCATATATTCTCAGGCAAATTTATATGAATGCAAAATAAACATATCGTCAACTGGGACCAACTCTGCATCTACGATGACAGACAATCGAACAAATTGGACCGCAACCGTTGACGGCAAGACAATTAGTGGCATATCTGCGTGTGTTGCAACGAGTGGCTTCATTGGCGCTACGGCGTCCAACATTGCGTTTGATTCTGTGACCATGTCTAACAACATTTATTGTTGGTGTCGTGCTGTATCGCCTTATGTTTCCTTGTGGACATACGCTACGTACTACGAAGCGGCTGGCTATACTGGCTGCTATCGATATTGCAACGGCACATGCGCCAGTCGCGCCACTGATACAGGCACCTATGACGTATCTTTTCGAACCGCACTTATTAATTCTATGACCAAATAAAAAGCCCCATATTGGGGCAATGCATTATTTTATTTTCTGTGTCAGATTATAAAAATTTCTTGCCAAAACACATTCTTTTTTCAGGCATACATTATAACTGCCTGCGGCATCACAGACCGCCTTGGCAGTAATCTTTTTACATGGTTTTTCTGTTAATTTACATACGGCTTTTGCGTCATCAAATTTATACAAAGTATCTTTTGTATGGTATTTAATTTCATTGACTATATTAATCAGTTCATCGATTGAATAATTTGCATTTGGCGTATAAATATCCGCCGGCAGTTCACACTTGCACTCGCTTTCAATTCGCACAACCATTTCCAACAGGTCCAACGAATCCGCCCCTAAATCAGTCATCAATCTCTTGTGGCGACCATTAATTTTGGTCTTTAAAACATCTGCCACAATATCTTCTACAATCTTATCACAGGTCACAATACACCTCACTGTTTTTAACTTTTACCGCCTTTACACTAACACAATATCGCGTCACGTCAATAAAAAAATCCCCAATTTCTTGGGGGTTTTCTTTTTTTTATTTCTTCTCAGAAAAGTCTGCATCAACCGTACCGTCGTCATTTTTCTTGTCGTCGGCACCTGCGTTGGCGGCTTGTTCGGCTTGCTGTGCTTTATAGACCGCTTCGCCCAACTTCATCGCCTTATCATTCAACGCATCAGTCTTTTCTTTCAGGCTTTCAACCGTTGCATCCGCCTTTGCGACTTCATCTGCCAATGCCTGTTTGGCATCTTCAATAGATTTCTTGTCGTCTTCGCTGATTTTGTCACCATGTTCTTTTAATGCTTTTTCAATCGCAAAGATAGCGGTTTCGGCAGTGTTTTTTGCTTCAACCAACTCGCGCTTCTTTTTATCCGCTTCGGCATTAGCCGCGGCTTCATCTACCATGCGCTTAATTTCATCTTCGCTCAACCCGCCGTCAGACTTAATAGAAATCGCCTGTTCTTTGCCTGTGCCTTTATCCTTGGCAGACACATGAACAATACCGTTTGCGTCAATATCAAAAGACACTTCAATCTGTGGCATACCACGTGGGGCAGGCGCAATTCCTTCCAGGTTAAATTGACCCAACAGTTTATTATCCGCCGCCATGTCGCGTTCACCCTGGAATACGCGAATTGTCACGGCTGACTGGTTATCTTCTGCGGTACTAAATACCTGTGATTTTTTTGTTGGAATTGTTGTATTGCGGTCAATCAGGCGTGTAAACACCCCACCCAATGTTTCAATACCCAGCGACAATGGTGTAACATCCAACAACAGAACGTCTTTAACATCACCCTTCAGAACGCCACCTTGGATTGCCGCCCCCATACCAACAACTTCGTCTGGATTAACACCCTTGTGTGGTTCGCGTCCAAAGAATTCTTTAACTGTTTCTGCAACCTTTGGCATACGTGTTTGACCACCAACCAAGATAACTTCATTAATCTGTGATTTTTCCAACCCTGCGTCTTTTAATGCTTTTTTGCAAGGTTCAATTGTCCGTTCAATCAAATCTGCGACCAACGATTCCAACTTGGCACGTGTCAACGTTGTATTAAAGTGCTTTGGACCGGTTGCATCCGCCGTCAAGAACGGCAGGTTAATATCTGTACTTGTCTTAGACGACAATTCAATTTTTGCTTTTTCTGCGGCTTCTTTTAAACGCTGCAACGCTAATTTATCCCCTGACAAATCAATCCCTGTCTGCGCTTTAAATTCCGCAATCAAGTGTTCCAAAATACGCGCATCAAAGTCCGAACCACCCAACGCAGTATCACCGTTAGTAGATTTTACTTCGAACACACCATCAACAATTTCCAAAATGGACACGTCGAACGTACCACCACCAAGGTCATAAACCGCAATCACGCCGTCTTTACCCTTGTCCAAACCGTATGCCAATGCCGCCGCTGTTGGTTCGTTTACAATACGCAAAACATTCAATCCTGCAATACGACCGGCGTCTTTTGTTGCCTGACGTTGCGAATCGTTAAAATACGCTGGCACAGTAATAACCGCATCGGTCACAGGTTCGCCCAGATAACTTTCCGCATCTTTTTTTAATTTTGCCAAAATCATCGCAGAAATCTGTGATGGTGCATATTTTTTTCCATCCATTTCCACCCACGCATCACCATTATCACCGGCAACGATTTTATAAGGCACGCGTGCGGCAATTTCCTTTACCGCCGGGCTGTCAAAGCGCAACCCCATCAAACGCTTAATTTCATAAATTGTATTTTCAGGATTTGTAACCGCCTGGTTTTTTGCGGTAATACCCACCAACTGTTCGCCACCGGATGTCAAAGCAACAACAGACGGCGTTGTGCGTTGTCCTTCGGCATTTTCGATAATTTTTGGTTCGCTGCCATCCATAAAAGCCATGGCAGAATTAGTTGTACCCAAATCGATACCTAAAACTTTTCCCATAATTTTTACTCCTTAAAATTTTTGCTTGTCCACCATATAGTTATGCAAAAAATGATTTCAAGTGGCAACAGACATATTTTCTTAAAAAAACTATAAAAACGCCTAAAAAAACACCGTTTTTTTTAGGCATAGCAAGAGAGGTGAAAAAAACATGCAGAAAACTTGGAAAAAATACTGTTTTTAATTTGTGGAATTTGTATTACAACGGGCGCATTCGCCGCCGGGATATGAACCAGAAAGATTTTATGATGACAACCTGCTGTGCGAAGCATTTGATGGATGAAACTCAATCCATAACGAATAGGTTCTGCGACAGTGCACCAGTAGAAATATGGGCTAGTACTGACATAAGTTTCATTGGCGACCAACAACAGGGGGTGATAAGTTGTCAAATTAATTCCGACCTTCCCATCTATCGTTGCGCCGCGGGATACTATGGCACCGCCGACGCCCCCATACCGGTCGTTGTTGTCACTGGTTTCAGGTAACAAACGCCATCTTCGTAATAACCTTCACCCAGTATGTTACATCTTTGTTCATACCACTTTTCGGTAAATTCACATTCGTCTTTTTCACTGTTATACCTTGCCAACTGCGCTTCAGAATCTTCCGTCCCTGCATCATTAAACGCCAAGCAATCCAACATGACCGATTTTTCATAACACGTGCCATACGAAACGTTATCTTCATTTCCGCCATAGACATTCTTATAGAACGCCGCCAACTTCTTAGGCGCGGGCTGTTCCACATAATCATCATTAGCCGCCCAATAACCATCTAAATTCTCGCATGTTTCCATCAATTGGAACTTCAACATTTCTATCGCATCACCAACCTGATTTTCAATCTGTGTTCGTGTTTGCGCCGGCAAACTGTCATAACCTGCGCCACTCTCGGTCGGATTGCTGCAGTTATCCACCGCGGCTTGTTTCAGGTTTGCCCACAATGATGCCGTCGCACTACTATCTGCAGGGTCACCTGCAGACCCCATATCTTTGCTGCGGCAATTCCACGGATATCCCATATCGCCGGTCACCGGGGTACACAGTTCATTCAGATGTTTATTCAAAACATCTTCACAGCCCTCTGCAACACGCGTTTCATCGACACGGTCCACAAAATTCAACAGTTCTGTCAAACCGCATGCCCCCGCATCACTTGTTAAATGACCATTTCCATCAAACATGCATCCTTCGCCACCACGGCTGTACAACGCTGCACACGCAACCACTTTTTCCTTGCACATTGCCTTGGCGGCATACACTGAAATCGCGCCGGCACTTTGTGCGGTGGTATTATCAAAATCCTTTAGCGCACCTGACTGTGTGTCATAACATTCCGCCATGGTACTGACACAAGACATTCTTGTTTCTTCCAACAACACATCTTGCGCCTGTGATATTTCAATCAATGCGCTGCGCTTAAATTCAGTCCAAACATTTTCCGCAATATCACGGCACGAATCCAGCGCGCTGGTCGCGAACTGACGCTTTGAATCCAAGAACTTACCAAAGGCACTGTTTTGCTTAAGCACGTCTTCCGACCCATCCAACGTAATAAGGTTTTCCAATTCAAACAAGCGTGGTGTATATATTGCTTCGCCTGTGGTCAAATTAACATACGCACCCGAATAGTCCAGACAACGCTTATAATTCGCGCCACACGCAACTTCATTCGTGATTGCCACCCTTACTTTTTCGATACACTCATTAACATCCGCGCTGTTATGCGCACGATATTCTTCCAGACGTGCCTCTCTTAAATACTTTTCCGCCTGTCGCACGGTCTGCATAACGCTCTCGCGCTTTTTCTCTACATTTTTTTCATACGCATTACAATCCTGTGTAATCATAATACTGTACGCACTGGTTGCCATATTTAACACAGCACTGTTTTCACACGAACTTGCGATGGCTTGCAGGCACTGCTTGTTTGATGCATTGTACAAATCCTGACCTTCAAGCGAAGTCAAATCAACACCGGTCGTTGTATCAAAGATAGACGAACCACCACCACTCCAGATATCGTCCATATCTGTTGAAAAATCGACCTCCATTATACCCATCGACCGATTCGCATTTGATTCATTTACGTTTTTCTTTTTTCCTGACAGCAAATCGCCAATTTCATTCAAGATTCCCTGTGCGGCACTGGCATCTTTCTTTATAGCCTTTTCACCAACCGTCGCCGAATACATTGCATTAACTTCCGCGGCTGTTTTATCTACTGCATTCAAATTATTATCTTCAAATTGTTGCAACAAGACCTTTGCTTGGTCCAACGCATCTTCGGTATCACGAAACCCGGTAAAACGCGAACTGCAATAACAGCGACGATAAGTATCATTTGCGTTCGCACAGAACTGGTCCATACATGTCGCATACGCATCACGGCAATTCGAATATCCCGTACCAAGTTTAGAAATATCGTTAAAAATCGCGGTTGCACGCGCAGTGGTTGCGGCACGCGCCATGCCCGCATCCGACACACGCACACCACTGCGTGCATTATTTGTTTCTGCACTTCGCGCAATTGCCCCAATAACACCAGCGCGCGCAAATCCACCATTTACGCGTCCCGCGACCTGTGTTTTAGTCGCACTTCGTGCCGTGCTAACATTATTGATTCCCGCCGAACGCGCAACAACACCACCTTGCCGACGCGCCGCACTGCGCGACACTTGATTGACCGCATCTGCATCAATCCGATTAACACTTCGACCCTCTGCACGCAAAGGCGCAACATTGGATGCCACGGCACTTCTGGGGTTGGGTTGACCCGCGGCAAACGCCGTCCCGCCAACAAAAGTCGCCAAGAACAAAGAAAAACATCCAAGTTTTTTTGCTATAAAGTTCAATCTAATTTCTCTCTTTGGGCTAATTATACCAATTTTCCACTACCTTAATCAACATCAAAGTTTAACATTTTATCTATAATCTGTTGGACGGATTCATCCACCACCGCCTTATCGCCTAACGCATTTTGTATATTTTCACGTGTGTCAGACACTAACGCACGCAATTGCGGACAAGACGTCTTTTCCTCTATCGCCCTAAGGTTCATTAACGCCACCGCAACATCTTGTTTAAACACAGACAAATTTTCCTGTTTTAACTTCATGCTAATTTCCTAACGCTTTCTTGCTTTTACTGTACCTAAATTGGCAACATTGGGTCAATATGATTTTTCCACTCCACGCATGTGTGCCGATCGCGCCCGCGGATTATTCTCGATTTCACGTTCGTCGGGCAAAACAGTCTTCAACAACCTAAACTGTGGCTGTGCAATCACTGGCATACGCGGGTCACCAGGCGTACTGGTCCAATCACGAAAGATATGCTTTACGATTCTATCTTCCAACGAATGAAATGTGACACAGACACACTTTCCACCGACATTTAACAATTGCGGCACCGCCGCCATGGCGCGTTCTACTTCGCCCATTTCATCATTTACGGCTATGCGCAAAGCCTGGAACACCGGCGCCACATCTTTTGGATTATGAATTAAATCTTTCAATTGAAACGTGGTTTTTGGTTGTGTTTTTTTTATTTCTCTTGCCAACAGGGCTGCCTTTTTAACATCGCCATATTTGCGCAGCACTTCTGTTAATTCATCAACGCTTATTTTTTCTATCAGTTCCGCCGCATTTACCCCATCTGGCGACATACGCATATCCAATGGCGCATCCATCCTGAATGAAAAGCCACGCTCTGCCGTATCAATCTGCATTGACGAGATTCCCAAATCAAACACAATCGCATCCACGGTCTGTGCCAATTGTGCAATTCCCGAAAATTTATCCTGATGAAAATCGAACCTATCTGGATATTGTGTTTTAATATCATTCACATCACCCAACACATTAACATCACGGTCAAACGCAATCACGCGCGCACCACGTTCCAAGAACGCACGCGTATATCCCCCGGCACCAAACGTACAATCAACGACCGTCTTGCCCCGAATATCTCCCAAGGTATCTAAGACCGCATTCAACAGCACCGGAATATGTTTCATTGTCATGTTATTCAATCTCCACTTTCAAACCCAACGCCGCCAAATCAGCCACGGTTGTATTTCCTAATTCAACCCCTCCAGGCAACGCCACTGTCGCGGTCTTTTCCGCCCCGTGCAGCACCAATTCAATCTTGGTAAATCCACGCGGCAACGCAATCAAAGCCTTTTTCACATCCTGCAGCACAGTTTGATTTCGAATATCCAAGGTCAACTTCTGTGCAATCTTCGCCACCCACTGTGTCAACGGCACAATAGAATCTACAAACACGGAAACCCTGTCATCACGATTTGATGTCTTCCCAGAAATAAGAACGACATTTTCATTTGCCAAAATCTGCGAAAATTCTATTGCCGAATCTCCAAACGCGACCGCATCAATATTGCCATGACTGTCAGACGCATTTATGGTTATCATTTCTTTGCCGGTCTTGGTACGCCGACGACCAAAAGAATTCACATTCGCCGCAATCTGCACAGATTTCCTGTCGCCCAGCGTTTCCAACGTCGCACTGGTTGCTAATTTTGCGCGCTCTATTAAATGTTTATATTGGTCCAACGGATGCGCAGAAATATAGAATCCCAACGCCGACAATTCGTTTTCCAGCCTTTGTCCAAACGTCCATGGGTCTGTCTTAGGCAAATTCTTATGCAATCTGTCTTCGGACACATCATCTTCCACCGTATTTGCGAACAGCGACAACATATTTGCCCCATCCTTAGACTTTGCCGCATACGACAAAATTGCATCTGCATTCATATAAATTGCCGCCCGATTCGGTTCCAGCGAATCCAACACCCCCGTCTTTGCGAACGCTTCTAAAATTCGCTTATTCATAATCGTGGCGCATCTTTTTGCAAAATCAGTCAGATTTTTAAATTTCCCATTTGCGTTTCGTTCTGCCACTATCGCATCGGTCGCAACCGTACCAACGCCTTTAAGTGCCGCCAATCCATAAATAATCTTCCCATCACGAACCGTAAACAAAGATTCACTTTGATTGATATCTGGCGGAATAATTTGAATACCAAAATTATTCTTTGCATCATCGACAAAGATTGCCAACTGGTCGGTATCATTCAAATTACTGGACATAGACGCCGCCAAAAATTCCGGCGTATAATTTGCTTTTAAATACGCACACTGGTTTGCAACAATGGAATAGGCAATTGCATGTGATTTATTGAACGCATATTTTGCAAAATCCTTAAACTTTTCCCACAGGTCTTTCGCCGTATCTCTGTCCAACGTCCCTTCTTTTTCGCATCCCTCATAGAACAAACCTTCCAGTTCATCCAACATAGCGATAATCTTTTTACCCATTGCCTTACGCACGTTATCAGATTGCCCACGTGTAAACCCTGCCAGTGCGCGCACTAATTGCATAACCTGTTCTTGATAAACGATAATTCCGTATGTTTCTTTTAATATTGGTTCTGCGCGCGGATGAACATATTCTATATCCTCATCACCATGCATACGTGCAATAAATTGTGGAATAAACTGAATTGGGCCTGGACGGTTAAGTGCATTCAACGCGGAAATTTCCAAGAAACTCGTCGGGTGCATTTTACGTAAAGTCTGCTGAACAAAGTCCGCATCAAACTGGAATATCCCTTCGGTCAGCCCCTGTTGCCACAACCGCATTGTCTTTTCATCATCGGTTGGAATTTGGTCTAAATCGATATTAATTCCGCGTGTTTGCTGTATCAAACGAATGGCGTACTTTAACACAACCAGTGTTTCCAAACCCAAAAAGTCAAACTTAATCAACCCAGACTTTTCCAGGTATTTACCATCAAATTGGCACGACGGCAACGGGTTTGCCGGGTCACGATAAACCGGTGCAATCTTGGTCGTAGGTCTATCCCCAATAACCACACCGCACGCATGCTGTCCCAGGTTTCGCAACGAACCTTCCAGTTCTTCTGCCACCGTCACCACTTTATTTAAATCCTGGTCGTTGTTCAGAATATCTTGTATCTCGGCGGACATATCGACCGCTTCCTTCAGGGTCTTAGCATCCTGTGGAATTAACTTTGACAATCTGTCTGACTTAGAATAGGGCATACCATACACACGCCCAATATCGCGAATTGCCCCACGCGCCTGCAAACTGCCAAACGTAATAATGCGACACACAGAATCATGCCCATACTTATCACACACATACGCCAACACACGTTCAATACCGGTTGGTTCAAAGTCAACGTCAAAGTCAGGCATTGAAATACGGTCTGGATTCAAGAAACGTTCAAACAGCAATCCATATTTTAATGGGTCCACATTAGTAATACCCAACGCCCACGCCACAATAGACCCCGCGCCAGACCCACGTCCAGGCCCCGTCAAAACATCATTGTTTCTGCACCAATCGATATAGTCTGCAACAATCAAAAAGTACCCCGGGAACCCCATACCAATAATAACACCCAATTCAAATTCAGCCTGTTCATAATATGGCGCAGTATCCGTGATACCATGTTGTTCTAATCTGCGCTTAAGACCACTCATAGTATTATCACGCAGCATTTTACATTCTGCTTCTAAATCATCACCAAACATTGGCAACAGTGGCTTTTCATGAACATTGACTAAAAATCCACATCTTTGCGCGATTACAACTGTATTTTCGATTGCCTCGGGCAAATCCGAGAAAATCTCGCTCATCTGTTCGTATGATTTAAAATATTGCTCTGATGATTTGCGTGGTCTTTCCGGGTCAATAACCTTTGTTTGCCCCAACACGCACCCCAACGCATCGGCTGCCTCGTAATCAGAATCTGCGGCAAAGCACACATCATTTGTTGCCACAATTGGAACATTAAAACTTTCTGCGATTTTCAAAAAACCCGGCTCTGTTTTTATTTCATCCTGCAATCCATGTCTTTGCAGTTCGATATAAAATCTGTCACCAAAAATTTCCATCAGCCTTTTTGCATAAATTTCTGCTTGTCCTTCTTGGTCATTTAACAACGCCATTCCTATTGGTCCTAGATGCGCCCCTGACAAACAGATTAATCCATCGCTGTACTGTTCCAATTCTTCGAACGACACGAACGGCCCCAGGTGATGATTTTCCCCCCGCATGTACATAATTTTATTTAAATCACACAGGTTTAAATATCCCTGATGATTTTGTGCCAACAGCACAACCCTAGACAAAGCATTTGCCCGCAATATCTTAGGGTCTGCCGAATGATGATTTAAACTTATTTCTAACCCAATAATAGGCTGCAATTTATTATTCGGCATTACATCTGAAAATTCCGCGCACCCAGACATCAAATTAGTATCCGTCAACGCACACGCCGTCATACCTGCCGCCGCGCATAATTTTGGAATTTGTTTAATTGTAATTGTACTGGCGCCGACCGAAAATCTTGAATGCGTACGAAGATGAACAAATTGCCCCATAACCCCTTTCCTTTTAAATCAAAAACAACAATTTCTCACAAAATCAAGTTGCACTATACCTTAGTGCAACTTCCCACAACAATGTTTAAACTTTAACCCCGAACCGCACGGGCAGGGTGCATTTCTGCGGCTGTCGCCCATTGCCTGATTCAAACCCGCATCATGCTTGGCGCGTTCTGCTTCTGTTGCGGCGACATCGTCACGTGTTAATTCCATACGACAAATATAAGACACGGACATAATTTTAAAGTTATTCACAGTGTTTTTAAACAAATCCAACGCTTCACGTTTATATTCATACAGCGGATTTTTCTGGGCGTACCCACGCAAACCAATTGCGCTCTGCAGGTAATCCATCTGTTGCAAATGCTTTTTCCACACTGCATCCAACGCCCCCAACATCATCTGTCGCGAAGCCATCTGCATCAACTCTGTACCATACTTAGTTGCTTGATGTTCATATCTGCGCAACGCCAGATTTAACAAAGTATCAAACGCTTTGCGTTCTGTAATTGTCTCATCAGTTTTCCATTTCTCAATATCTGTGATATCCAACGCGAACACCCGCATCATTGCATTATGGATTCCTGCGACATTCCAATCTGCCGGCATTGCTTTTTCTGGGATATTATTTTCGCAAATAATTTCTACCACATCCGCAATGATTTCCCGCGCCAAAGGTTCTAAATCTTCTGACGTCATTAAATCATCGCGCTGTTTATAAATCACCGTACGCTGTTCATTTGCCACGTCATCATACTTCAGCAATTCTTTACGCGCTTCAAAATAGCGTGCTTCCACACGTTTTTGTGCTTTTTCTAACGCCTTGGTAATCCACGGGTGTGTAATTGCTTCGCCTGTTTTCAAACCCAACGTGGTCAACATTCCCTGCAAACGTGCCGCTCCAAAGATACGCATTAAATCGTCATCCAACGCCAAAAAGAATTTTGAATCTCCTGGGTCGCCCTGACGTCCTGAACGTCCACGCAACTGATTATCAATACGGCGCGATTCATGACGTTCCGTACCAATTACATACAAACCACCTGCATCCAAGACCTGTTTTTTATTGGCTTCTATTGTTGCATAAATTTCCTTCTTTTTATCTTCATAATCTGGTACATCCGCATCTAATTCTGCAATCAAATTTTCTGCATTTCCACCCAACTTAATATCCGTTCCACGTCCCGCCATATTAGTTGCAATTGTAACCGCACCTGGCGCCCCCGCCTGGGCAACAATTTTTGCTTCGGACTGATGATGCTTTGCATTCAAGACCGCCGGATTAATACCCAACTTTTTACGAACAATCGCCGCCAATTCTTCGGACTTTTCAATAGAAACCGTCCCCACCAGAACCGGCTGTTTTCGCGCCACACATTCAGAAATCTGCTTTAAAATTGCATCATATTTTTCATCTTTGTTACGATAAATTTCATCATGATGGTCATTACGTGCCACCGGGCGATTTGTCGGAATAGAAACCACTCGCAACTTATAAATTTCTTCAAATTCTGCCGCTTCGGTCATCGCAGTTCCTGTCATCCCTGACAGCGTTGGATACAAACGGAACAAATTCTGATATGAAATACTGGACACAGTTTGATTTTCCGGCTGAACCTTAACGTGTTCTTTTGCTTCAATCGCCTGATGCAACCCTTTGCCAAAGCGTCGTCCACTCATCACACGACCGGTAAATTCATCTACGATTAAAATTTCCCCGCCACGCACAACATAGTTCACATTTTTCTGATACAAATGATGCGCCAACAACGACTGTTGAATATGCATAACAAGTGCCGCATTTTCAGATGCATACAAATTATCCCCAATCAACAGCCCCGCTTCTTTCAACAGACGTGTTGCGGTATCTGCGCCACTTTCGGTCAACACCACATGACGGTCTTTTTCGTCTTTTTTAAAGTCGCTTTCACCGAACTGCGCCACAACAGCATCAACTTTGGCATACAATTCGCTTGTGTCTTCTGCTGGCCCCGAAATAATCAGCGGCGTGCGCGCTTCGTCAATCAAAATACTGTCAACTTCGTCAACGATTGCGAAATAGAACGGACGCAACACCTGCTGCTGCTTAGTAAACTTCATATTATCACGCAGATAGTCAAATCCCAACTCTGAATTAGTCACGTATGTGATATCACATGCATACGCCGCGCGTCTTTCTTCATCGGTCATATCATGTTGAATAATCCCGACACTTAATCCCAAAAAGCGATAAATCTGCCCCATCCATTCGGCGTCACGCGATGCCAAATAATCATTAACCGTGATAAGGTGCGCCCCTTTACCATGCAACGCTTTTAAAAACATTGCCAACGTTGCCACAAGGGTTTTTCCTTCACCGGTTTTCATCTCGGCAATTTGCCCATTCGTCAAAACCATACCACCAATCATCTGAACATTAAAGTGCCGCAATCCGATTGTACGCACTGACGCCTCACGCACTAATGCGAACGCATCTGGCAAAATATCCTTTTCTTTTTCCCCCGCTGCCAGTCTTGCTTTCAACGCCTGTGTTTGTGCGCGCAGTTCATCGTCACTCATTGCGTGATATTTTGGTTCTAAATCATTGATTAAAGACACCGTTTTATCATAACTTTTTACAATTCTGTCATTTGCAGACCCTAATAATTTACCTAATATATTTTTCATAACCATCTTCCTTGTTTTATCACGAAATATATAGCAATTTTGCGCCTTGCGGTCAAGATACTTTATCTATATAATCCAACCCTGCAACATAACAAGTGCAAATTGCAAAAAAATATGATACAATGCGACCAAACAAGGGGGGATAATTCATGCAACAGCCAGTAAAAAAGTTAAATCCAGCGGACATAACCAGCGACGTTTATATTGTTGCCCCCACACAAATTGAATACATCGCCCGCATTTTTGGCAACACCGTTGCGGACCGCATGAACATGCGCACATTTGCGCCAAAAATAAGACAAATTGCCGAACAGGCACTACGTCATGCCCTGGGCAGTGCTAAAACCCAAGGCGAATAAAACCTTTTTCACGCCCCAAACTATAAAAACAAACTTGTCATCCCGCGGCTAGACCGCGGGCATTCAACTTTTTATTCTCACCGCCATACACCACGAAGTTTTAACGAAGTGGTGTCATCCCGTGGCTTGACCACGGGACCCAGGTCATGCAATCCTTACTAAATTCTCACCGCCTGGGCGGACAGTGTCGTCCCCCCCATGGACGACAAGGGGTGGCTTTAACCACATACCCCCGCTTTCTTCAAGCGGGGGTATCAACTTACCACATAGAATATCCTGGATTACACGTGCGTTCACACTTTCCACGACTGGCGTTCCACTTTCTGGAACCGGTCTCGTCTGAATAAGTGCTGCACACCATTCGACATTCGTTGCCTTCAAGCGCGTACAGTTCTCCCTGATACATACATGCTGCAATCTCGCATCCTTGGGCATAACTGCTGACTGCTGGTTTACCATCCGCGCCATAGTAATTCTTGCAGCGACCACATGGTTTCCACAATTCTGCACTATCACTGCTGTCATTTGTATAACCTGGATTGCACGAAGTGACCTCGCACTCACCCCATCCATTCTTCTTATGGTTCCATTCACGCACACCAACGCCATTTTCGACTTCGCAACTTTGGATATCTATCTGACACGCGTTCGCCACCAAATGATATCCATCTGCACACTCGGTTATCTGGCATTCGCCAAATGTATTCTTTTGTGCATCCCATCTTTGTTCCGCGGCGGCGGCATTAGTTGCACTGCATTCTTGAACATCAGATTGGCATTCCAAACCATTTGGATGGAAACCCAAACCACACGACTCAACGATGCAATTTCCGCCTTCTTTATAGGACACCGCATGTTCACGTGCGCACGGCTGACATTCACCATTTACCATTTCATAATCTGCGCTGCACTTACTCAGCACACATTCATCTCCCTGTGGCATGCACACATGTCCCTGTGAATTTCTGTACGTGTACTGACACACGTTCGGATAAAATTCAACTGCGTTCTTTGGCGTACCAACCGCATTAGTCAAGTTTATCGTCTGACATTCCAGCGAACATTGATTCACACTGCTTGCCCCAACTGACGACAGAACATATTTACCATTTGTTTCTGTTGCACACGATTTCAATCCGTTCACAGCACCGTTTTCAATCATTGCAGTTTCGCCTGGGCAGAAATTTCCCGCCGTACACTTAACACAGGTCAACCCCTTACCCGGATAATACGTACCTGCCGCACAATCAATCAATTTTGCTTCCCACGCCGCATACAGCGTTATATTTGCCGGGGTATCCCAATTACGCATCGGTGTTCCATCAGCAGCATAATATTGCTCAGCCATACCGTTATTCCACATCGTGCTGTTCCACCAACCCTTAAATTCATATCCTGTGCGCGTTGGTGCCTCACGACTAATTTCTGGCAAAGGCGCATCAAATGTCACTGTCACACTTTCTGTCTGCCCACCAACACCTTCATTTGCATCAAACGAAACCGTATATTGGTTCGCAATCCATCTGGCATACAGTGTCGCATCAGATGCTTTATCCCAATTACCCACTGCGTTACCTTGTGCATCGAAATACATTTTTCCACCGGTTGCGGCATTAGTATCCCACCATCCGTTCAATCTGTACCCCACACGAACCAGGGCTGCTGCTTCTACTGCCGGCAATGGCTGTGCGTACTTTACCGTTACAGGTGCCACATCTGCGCTGCCACCACCATTTTTATCAAACGAGATTACAAAAGACATCGCCACACAATCATCCGCACTGTCTGCGCCAACAGTTTCTGTTGTAAATCCAGTATTACACGCACGCTTTACTTCATTTGCGCACCAAGAACCAATTGGACAAATCACGCAACTGCTGCCATCAAAGTACTTGCCGGCATTACATACTGCGGTTGTCTTACACGCCATATTAACACTTGCGCCTGTTGCAACCACACATTGATTTGCACCATTGTTATATTTACGTCCATTATTTGACACAATATAACTGTCATCGATAATGCAAGTATCTTTATTTGCATCAGCCGCACATTTTTCAATCGACGGTGTTTGCGCCAAGTCGCATTTCACATCACACACCGCAAAGCACTGTGTTGTACTTGTTGCACCCACGTCCGCCTTTGGATATGCACCACCAGTTACCTCTGCACAACTATAGCATTTGCCATCACTCAGATAAGAGTCAGCATCACACTTTGTTTCCGCAACTACGGCATAATAAGTCGTATTACTCAATTTGTTATACACAATCTTATCACCTGGATAGTACTTATTTCCTGTGCTATCAACCCAATATGCAAACTTTTCATCGCCCGCCACACACATTGCACCTTCACCAAAGGTAAACGTTGCACCATATTCTACATCCAACATAGAATCCTCCCCGCCGCCAGCATTGTTTCGCGTGCAATAGAAGAACAGATTAAAGATTTGTGGCTGCCATACGGCAACAAATGTTCTGTCGTCACTATATTCCCATACAAACGTACTGCCCGCATCAAAGACTTGGTCTTCATCACCCCAACCCAATAGCGTATGTCCAACCTGTTCACAGTTTGCTTTTACCGGCAACGTCACAGTCTGCCCATAAACGACATCAGTTTCGGTTTTTGTTCCATTGCATACCAAGGTCATCTTATATGTCGCCTCATTCCAACGTGCGTTGACAACCACATCACCTGTCATCCACCAGGCATCATCCACATAGGCAACACTGCCATCTGTATCATATGCGTTCACTGTTCCTGCGGCATCTGTTTCAACAAACCAACCAGCAAAATTATATCCCGGCTTAACTGGTTGTGTTTTATCGGTCAATTCTGGGAATTTACCACGATAATCCATTTTCAGTGATTTGCCCGCCATACCACCTGTGCCACCATTCGCATTAAATGTAACATTAAACTGTTGTGGCACTTTACATGGCTGCATCTTCATGCCGCTATACGCGCTGCCAATTAATGCACTTGGGGTCAATAAGTTCGTCACACATTTATCATTAGTTTCAGACGATTTCCAACCACCTGTAAATGTATAGCCAAATTCAGTCAACTTCGCAGAAGAGGGCAATTCACACGCACGTTCCAGCGAACAGAAAACTTCTGCCGCATAGTCACCTTCAACATCGCCACCCAGCACACCACTTGCACCTTCCTTCATCAACGTCACTGTCATATAACAGTCGTCCTTGGAATCCGATGCAGGTCTTGACGACAACAATCCATTTACACGGTATGTTGCATCACAAGACATATACCCCGGTTCGTTCAGCACGGACACATCACCACAATACACGCGGTGTGCCGCACAATAATAACCCGCCGGACATTCTTTCCAATCACCATTTGGTGTATCGATATAGTATCCTGCTGGAACATCTGCATAGCAACTTTGTTCACTTACACTTTCGATACCACCGGTTGAACTTGCATATACCCCCGTAGAAGAACACAATCTAATTGCCTGATTTTTTGTTTTATTAAAACTCAGCGGCTTTGTAACACCCGGGCAATAACTGTCTGCAACGCATGGAACACATTTGGAACCATTTGCAGGCAAATAGTACCCCGCATTACAAATAATTTGCAACGTCCACTGTGCATACAAATCATCCCCAGACGCCTTAATCCACCTATCAATCGTGGGTTGACCATTTGCGTCATAATACTGGGTTCCACCAACCCTGGCGGTCCAATATCCATTAAACACATAGTCCGCACGTGTTGGCAACGAAGTTATTACTGGCAATGCCTCACCGTATGTAACCACCACAGAATCAACACCACCTATGCCGTTATTTTTATTCAATGTCAAAACATACGTTGCAACCGCATCTTTTACACATTCCGTACCATCTTCATTTGGTGCATACCCATCACTACATATCCATTCACAATCATTCAAAGAACCATTTGTCGTATAGTAAGCATTTTCTGGTGCATTTGTACACGCCATGCACGACAAATCTTGATTGTTTGTTTCGGTATATGTACCAATTGGACACGCCGCACATCCTGGCAGCCCCAGATTAGAAGATGTCTTATAATACCCACCCCGACACAAGTTACAATCTTCTAATGTTCTTACCGATGTTCCACCTGTCGAAGTACTTCCCGGGTATAAATTCTCACATTCAAACGCGCCTTCTTCACCACCCAGACATGTAAACCCGGCATAGCATGCAACACAACGTCCCATACCCATGACCAGGTCTGTCATATAACCTGGTGCGCACGTCTTGCTTGCTATTGGGCATGCATAAACACTGTCGTCATTTTCAGGGTCTTTCACACAAACATTGCTACCATCGTTATACATCAGCCCCGCTGGCACTGTTGATTCGTATGTACACTGTGCGGTTGCACCGTACTCTACCTCGCAACGCGCTTCGTTTACTTCGCATTCGACGTCACATCCGTATGCAAAGCATTCTTCCTCGGACGTCGCATTAATTGCCCCTGGGAATGCCGCTGGACATCTCTTATGGTCTTCGATTCCTCCCTTACAATAATATCCGTATTCGCATTTTACGCACTCGTCACCCGACAAATAGTATCCTGCCTCACAGACTTTTGTTGCAACAGGGCATGCATAAACACTGTCGTCATATTCGCTGTATCTTACGCACAATTTTCTTTCATCGTTATACATAACCCCATATGGAACCGCGGTCACATATTTACAGTCTGCATCTGCGCCATATTTTTCTTCACAGATACTTACATCAACGTCACAATTTACTTCGCACCCTGATGTAAAGCAATCGTATGCCCCCGTTGCATTTTTCGATTCAGGATACGCATCCGGACATTTTTGCGGCTGCTTTGTTCCACCCAAACAGAAATATCCATCCGTACATGGCACACATGCGTCACCCGTGGTATAAAATCCTGCATCACAAGACGCGGTACCTTTCTTAATCCATTGCGCATACCATGTTTCACCTGCAGATGCCTTGGCTGCTTTTTCACCTGCGCTTGTGATGTATCCTGTTTCCAAGATATACTGTACACCACCGGTTGCCGCACTCCAATACCCATCAAAGACCCAATCTGTCTTTGCCGGCACAACAATTGGATTTTCCAACAGCGTCATCCACTTTGTGCGTTCCGCATCGATATAAACATTCATATTATATCTGGTATAGATTTTTGCCGTACCAGCGGTTGTTGCACCTTGGTTATCCAACTTAATCTGATATGCTTTGGCAACCCAATGGGCATACAAATCTTCACCTTCGTTTCTGGTCCATTTTTCAATTACCGGCACACCATTTGCATCATAGTACTTTGTTCCACCAACTGCCGCATCATAATATCCTTCAAACGAATAATGTTCACGTGTTGGCAATTCAGTAATTGTAAACGGTGCTTCACCATACGTTACCGGCACAGAATCCAATCCACCAACGCCACCATTTTGATTCAAGGTCAACGTAAATGTAACAACTGCATTTTTGACACATTCTGTACCCTCTGCATTTGGGGCGTAACCATCATTACACACCCATTCGCAGTCGTTAAATTGACCATTAGTCAAATACTTTGCATTCGCCGGCGCATTAGTACATGCCTTACATGATGTTTCCTGGTTATTTGGCAACGCGTATGTTCCGACCGCACACGCCGCACATCCAACCGCACCAACACTTACCCTGTGATATCCACCCTGACACAAGTTACAGTCATCCAATGTTTTTGCATCACTGCCACCTGCAGAAGTCGAGCCTGGGAATTTCTCATTACACTGCACTGCGCCTTCATCACCACCAAGACACGCAAATCCAGCATAACATTCCACACATGCACCTGACGCCATTGCCAAACTACCCATATATCCTGGCGCACATTTTACACCCGCAATCGGACAAGAATAAACACTGTCGTCGTTTTCTGGGTCTACATGACAGATACCTGTTCCATCGTTATACATTAATCCCGCAGGCACAGTTGTATCATAAATACATTCTGTACTTTCGCCGTATTCTGCAACACAGCGTTCTTTATCAACCACACACAACACGTCACAACCATACGCAAAGCATTCTTTTTCGGACTTTGCATTAATTGCCCCTGGGAAATCACGCGGACATGCGATTTGTGCCTTGCTGCCACCTGTACAGTAATAGCCATATTGACAAGGATTACATTTTTCATTTGCCAAATAGAACCCTGGTTCACAAGATGTTGGCACACAACGCGTTCCGTCTGTTGTCTTTTTATAATTCACATCGCATTCCCACGCACATCCATTTTCATCTGTTCCATTTGATGTTGCATGTGCGTTTTCCGGGATGTTTTTACATTCTGCACATTCCAAATCCTGATTATCAAAATCTGTCCACGTTCCCAACGGACACGCCATACAGCCGACTTTACCGGCTTCTTTTTTATAATATCCGCCTTTACACAGATTACAATCTTCTAATGTTGTTGCGCTGCTGCCGCCTGCGGATGTAGAACCCGGGAACTTTGATTCACATGCAATTGCTCCATCTGGCGCGCCCAAACAAACATACCCACGGAAGCAATCGGTACAACGCTGAATTGACCCCATCACAAAGTTCGGCATTTGACCTTGCGGGCAAATTCCTTTCAGAATAGGGCATGCATAAACACTTTCGCTTTCCTGCGGATTCATTACGCATTTGCCTTTTCCGTCATTAAATTCAATCCCATCGTATGTAACAGATGTGTCATACACGCAATCAACACCGGACCCATATTCAACCTCGCAACGTCCCTTGTCAACCTGGCAATTTACCTTACACGAATCCGCATAGCACGCCGCAGCGGTCACCGACCCTGTGTACAATGTATTTGGATACGCTGATGGACAAGACGTACATCTGTCGTTTTCTTCCTGGTTTGAATAATATTTATGTTCAGCGGACCAAGTACCCTTTGGGCAAACCCTAAAGTCATCTACAGTGCCACTAACAACAGACAAATAATACCCTTCATCAACTGTGATATAGCAATCTTCAACACCATCTGCGCCCAAACCTGTGACTTCGTCCACATCGGTTACATAGCCGCCACCACATTTACCATCCATACCCATATCTTCATCAGGTTTGATATCAAACGTTCCACCTGTACAGAAATAACCTGTTGGGCATGGTGCGCAGTTAATTTCACCCGCTGGCAAATATTGTCCGGACTTACAAGTAACACTACCGTCACTCCAACCTGCATACAATGTTGTCGCCTGCACTTTATCCCACGATTTTGCACTGCTGCCATCGTTGTTATAGTATTTATTTGCCCTTGTTGCATCTGTGCCGTCGTACCACCCCAAGAATTCATAACCAGCCTTTATTGGTTTGACATCGCTGATTTTTGGCATTGGGCTGCCGTATGTTGCATTAACTGACGTGCTTTGCCCGCCTGTACCACCATTTGGATTAAACGAGATTGCAAACAGTTTTCCTGTTTTACATGCATAATATGTTGTACTGTCGGTTACGCTTGAAATAACTATTGAATCCACACAGTTTGTGCTGTTCTCGGTTGTTCCCCACATACCATTAAAGGTATAGGCGCTGCTGGTCATAGAACTTACTTCTGGCAACGAACACTTTGTTTCTGGCTGGCACCTAATAATTGCCTCAGACTCATATTTTTCTTCACCACCAATGCTGCCGGTACCTCCATTTTTATTCAATGTCACCAGATAGAAACAACTATCTTTACTTGACGACCCTGCATCCGACATTAAACGAGTATCATTAAAGAATGCAGATGCGCAACTTTTATACCCTGGGCTGTTCAACATCGACACACTGCCAAAGTTCACATTATGTTCTTCACAGAAATATCCCGCCGGGCATATTGTTTCCGAAACATCGTATGGTTCTGCGATATAATTTCCTTCTGAAACTTTCATAAAGCATGCCGCCCCACTTGTCGCCTTAACACCACCATCAGAATAAGAATAGGGTGCCAACGAACTGCAATAATTTATTGCTTGGTCTGCAACCACGCTGTACGACAATCCTGTCCCAGACCCTGGACAGTAACTGTTCACAGGACACGCAACGCAGGACGTCTTAGTCTTTGGCAAATAATACCCTGGCGCACAAACCACATACAATTCCCAACGCGCTGTCAAATCCACAGCCGTAGTCGATATCCACTTAGTAATTGTTGGGTTACCATTTGCATCATAATACTGTGTTCCACTTTTTTCATCCCAATATCCCAAGAATTTATAATCTGTCCGAACTGGCAAATCCAAAATCGAAGGCATCGTCGCACCAAAGGTCACCGTTACACTTTCGACCCCACCTGTACCACCATTTTGATTTATACCACACGTATATTTTTCTGGCACGCATTCTGACTTGGATGATGCACCCTGGTCTTCGGTTGTATATCCTGCATCGCATTCGACCATAATCGAATTATTACACCAGTATCCAATCGGACAATCGAAACACTTTCCATTGTCGCTATAACGACCCGAGAAACACGCCGGATGCGTCTTACACGTCAAATCAACTTCGCTTCCATCCCATGACACACATTGATTTTTTCCGTTGTTAAAATTCTTACCCAAAGTCACAATCCACGAAGTATCAATTGTACAAGTATCCGACAAATACTGCGTTGCACATTCTTCTAAATCAATCTCGATACTTGGGTCACATGGAATTTCACATTCCGCAAAGCACTGCGACAGCGAACTTCCCACATTACTGTTCGGATACGCTTCTGGACAGGCTTCGCACTTTACCGCATCACCACCATCTTCGGAATTAGAACGACTGCCATAGTGTACCGTATGCGCGACACTGTATGTATCCGCGGGGCAGGGCGAAGCATATTCATCATATACATTAACAACAACATGTCCCGCCGGCACATCAACATAACATTGATAAACGTTTTCCAAAGTGGTACTTGGATTATCTTTAAACGCCCCAGGACACGGCATTGGCGACACCGAACCAGGTTCGCAATAATTACCCTTGCCACACTCGACGCATTGCGCACCATCAAGCCAATATCCACCGGCACAAGACGCCGCTGTCCATTTGGCATACCACGTTGCATCTGCGGTCAACCCTTTACCTGCGGTCAAACCTTCATCTGTGATATAACCATTTGCATTAATGTATTGCGTACCACCGCCATTTGCCGCGCTATAATACCCCCCGAAATTATAACCTGCCTTCTTTGGCAGTGTAATCGGATAATCAGTCATTTTCAGGCTACGATTAGCATCAAGCCAGACATTTTCGCCATTCGTGGCATAAATTGTACCTGTTCCGGCAGATGTCGCCTCAGCGTTATTCAAAGATATAGAAAAATCCACCAATTCCCAATGCGCATAAACTGTTGTATCTCCTTCAAACGCAGTATTAGCAACCTGAATTTTACCTGTTTGGTCAATAACTTGCACCCCGGCGGCATGCGCAACCCCACATATTGCACAATATGCAACCATCACCAAAACCGCGAAAAAGCCCAGAATTTTGCGAATTCTTTCCATACCTTCCTCTCTTTTATGTTTAAGTGTAGAAAATTTACCACCCCTTGCACAATAAAATAATGTATATAAAAAGAAATTTTTTTCTTGCGGGTTCTTCGCGCAAAAAAATTCATCTCGTCATCGACTGAAAATGGCATTTAAACCATACGCGACATACATAAAAAACACCCCCTTTGGGGGGGCGTTATTTATTCAGTAAAGAATCCCAAGAACCTATACGCTTTCTTAGTCGGTGGCGTCACCGTAGTAATTGCTTTACCTGTTGCATCCTGGAACTGCTTGCCAAAATATTCATAAATCGCATCAGTACCACCTGTGCCACCCTGTTTATCTAACACAATCGTATATGTATTCGCGACACAGTATTCATACCCATCACTTTTTATTTCTTTTTTATCATATCCTCGCTTACAATCATCAGGCACACAAACACCATCCCACGTTCCGACATTTCCGTCATTATTTGGGCACACAACATCACACGACGTGCTTCCTTGCTTACTTGTCGTCTTTCCCAAACACATCTTGCAAGATGTTTGCCCCGTAGTATCGGTATAATACCCAATCGCACAAGCCGTACGACCTTGGATGGTGCCATTATAAGTGTACGTCTTAGACGAAGACGGGCAATAGTATCCTGCTGTACATGCCTTACACGAAGTTCCGTCTAAATACTGCCCTGACGAACAAGTATATGTCTTTGGCGTCCATTGTGCCGTCAACAGGGTCGTCGTCCCACTACTTACCCCCAAAACCGTTGCATCACACGCCACCGACGTTCCGGCACTTTTTACTGTTCCATCTGCTAACTTCCATCCGGCAAAATCATACCCTGTGCGTGTCGGCGCGGTTGCCAAATTAAACGTTCCACTAAATGTACATGTTCCATTTGCAATTGCCGCCCCACCATTTTCGTCATAGTCAATTGTAATCGTATTATTTGACCATTGTGCAAACAGTTCTATATTGGCCGTTGGTGCATACGACACACCGCCCAGACCAACCATAGTACCACCACCACTAATGCTGGTATTCCAACCTGTAAACGTATATCCGTTCCGCGTTGGCGTTGGCAAAGTCACCGTTCCCCCCGTCCATTTAGCATACCATGTCGTATTTGCCGTATATCCTTTACCGGCGGTCAAACCATTGCTGGTAATAAATCCTTTATCACCAACATATTGCGTGCCACCACCATTTTTTGCGCTGTAGTACCCACCAAAGGCATAGGTCGCGGTTGCGCTGGCTGGCGACACAGCACCACTAACTGCATTATATGTCACTTTATACGAACGTGTCGGAACTGCAATACTATTGGCGCTTGCAGACATTGCACTGACACGCCCACCTTCATTATAGACCCCGGTTGCATACTTGGTATAAATCGCGGTTGAACCGGCGGATGTTGCGCTTTGATTATCCAACGTAATTACTGTTTCAATTGGTGCGCATTCCCCAGTTATATTTGTTCCGTTCTTGGTATAATTTGTATTACATGCATAACGCGCATACCAAACAGCACCACTTGCCGAAACATTACAACTATCCGCAGTACTTAACGTACCATCTGCGGCAATACATTGCACCCCCCCAGATTCAGCATTAGTTAAATATGTCCCCAGATATGTTGCATTTGTCTTACTTGGCGTATATACCTTGGTAATTGCGACTGCGCAATCGGATGCATTGTAATAAGTATTTTCCCCTGTCTTTTTATAGACGGCAACTTCACCACCATTACCACCACGCGCGGTATTATTCAGCACAACCATATTACAGTCTGAATCCCACATTGCCTGAATATAGTATGTTGATGCATCGATATCCCAATTCACCTTCTCGTTAAACGCGACCACTGTTCCATTAACCAACCAACCTGTTTGTGTATATCCTGTCCGACTACACATTTCATCCCCTGGCAGTTCGAATTTTTCCCCATATACGGCGGACTGACCGGGGTCCTTCAAACCACTTGCATCCTCATCATGGCACAAATATATAATCTTCGTTTCTTTTGCCTTCCACTGTGCATACAATGCTGTATTTACCTTAAACGTTGTATTTGCCGGCAAAGTTCCATCGCTGTCTATATATTTTGTTCCACCCGATGTCGCTGACCAATACCCAGTAAAGGTATATCCTGTACGTGTTGGCTTTGTCACTTCTGATATTGCCACACCATTAGAATTCGTCCATTTTGTGGCATAAACTTCCTTAACGGTTCCCAAACCACCACTACCACCATTATCGTTCAGTGTAATTGAATAAGTCGCCGGACTCCACTGCGCATACAGGGTTACATCACTGGCAGAAATATATTTACCACCTGCATTTCCAACTTTTGTTCCTCCACTTGCTGCATTATACCAACCATTGAACACATATCCATCGCGCGTTGCCGTCGGCAGGGTAACAGGCCACTCAGTCCAACTTGCATGCCACGTTGTATTTGACACAAGGAACTTTGCTGCATTGACCCCAGAATTGGTAATTTTTCCATTTGACTCAATCAGAATTGCGCTATCTTCTTCACTATGATACCCCGCAAATTCGTATGCATAATAATCTTCTATTACATCTACCGACCCATCATTGGCATCATAGGTAACCACATACTCACGCGTTGACGGTACTTCTATCCCATTTGCACTTCCCGACATTGCCTTTGTCAAAGCACTATCCAGATACGCCCCGGAATTATACTTAGTGTAAATCTCAGTTGTTCCGCTACCCGCATCCAACGTAATTTTATAACTCGCCGGCTTTTTACATGCATAGTACGTAATTGGGTTGGCGGCATTCTTGTGAAATTCATCAACGTCCATTTCACCAAAACTATTGGAAATAGTCATAGTTGTTGACGTACAATCTGAACTGACACCCCAACCACCAGTCGCAACATATCCCGTCTGCGACAAAACACCACTTGTCGATGGTAAAGTACATTTTTTATTCCAATAACAATGCATCGATTCCGCCAGTGTTCCAGACATACCATTCTTATCCAAATTGATAACCTTATAACACTCGTCATAACTTTTAGCATTCATATTTGACGTTGAATTTGGAAAGTCTGCCGAACAACTAGAATTACCCTGATCATAACCCTTGCCATAATAACTCATGCTACCCCCAAGACAATAATCACCTGCTGGACAATCCGTACATCTTGCTAATCCTGCCTGCAAATAGAACCCAGGTTCACAAACCACATAACATTTCTCTGCCGACGTTGACCCCGCCGCCGATGTCATTCCCCCAAGACAGGGCTGACACTCGATACCTTGCTCTTCCGATGACATATTAGATGCCGTATGCTTTACTGGCTGATATGTTCCCGCCGGGCATTTAGAAATTTCTAACCCCGAACCGCCAAATTCTGCTATATAACCCGCTGGCACGGTCAAAACACAAAATTGCCACTCTTCGCTCCACTCATACCCAGCGGCACATTCTTCTTCATCGCCACCGGCGGCGCCACCAACACCGCCAATCACGACGGTCAACAAAACCATGAAAAGTCCCAGAATTTTGCGAATTTTCTCCATAAGTTCCTCTCTTTTACTATTCAGTGTAGAAAATTTATCGCCCCTAACACAACAAAATAATACAACAATCGTAATTTTTTTCTGACCTTCATCAGTTTTCCTTCTACACCATCCCTAAAAAACAGTGTAATCCTTACTAAATTCTCACCGCCATACACCACGAAGTTTTAACGAAGTGGTGTCATCCCGCGGCTTTTTCGGGCCCCGCAAAAATTAAAGATTTTTGTGGGTGAATCCCCGCGGGACCCAGGTTTGGCAAATAAAAAAAGCCCGCATCCAGTACTGGGGTGGTCTTTTAAACTTCACACCTTACTGCACCATACACACTGTCATCCCGCGGCTTGACTTACGCACCCAGGTTTGGCAAATAAAAATAAGTAAATTCTTACTTCTTATCACCGTACAGCACAGCGCAGGTAACAATCCACTGTTTCATGCATTCCTTATTAAATTCTCACCGCCCCGGGCGGACATTGTCGTCCACCAAGGACGACAAGGGGAAGAGGGCTTTAAATTTACTAAAAATCCCGCAAATGCGGGATTTTTATTACTGCCAATCGTTCACAACCGAATACTCTGTGGTGCCTTTTTTGACTTTCAAAGCCCCAGACAGCGACGTACTCAACGCACCATAGAAGACATCATCACCAATCTTCACCTTCAGCGTTGGCGTACTTCTCTGACCGCTGCGCAGGTACACAACATTGTTCCCGGCATGCAACTTACGTCCACAGTCTTCCGCTTCGTTTGCCGCCGTACCGTACCCGATTGTCGTCAACCCTGTTGCACACGCCGTACGGTTCAAACTCTCATTCGCCGACCAGTACCCCGCCGTCACCGGCTCACATGCCTTTGCTCGCGCAGCATCAAGCGTTTTTCCTGCATGCTGTTGGGTCGAGGTACTGTTGCTATTAAACGTTTCGTTATAATAACCACCATTACATTTCAAATCTTTTTTCAAAACATAACAATTTTTTGCGGTACCATCAACCCCATAAGTATCGGCATCCTCGTCAGCATCAATAAAGCAATAGGCTTTCATCGTACCATTTGTCAATGTTTCTTGCTCAAAATAAGCCTGACAACCTGAACGTTCCGTATGAAGTCCATTTCCAGAAATCCAATAGCCATAACTAGCTACTTTATCTGTTGATGGATTCTTCGCCGTCGGACACGATGTACATTGTGACTGACCTTCGGTGGCGGCGTATGTCGCCCCACTACATGCGGTCTGTTCTGTCTGTGCGCTGCCACTTACATAGTACCCCAAAGACGCCTTAACGCACGATGTCTTACCTGTATCCGGCTGATACGTACCCGGCGAACATGCTGTACGCCCTTGGATACTGCTGCTGTACGAATAGGTCTTTGCTGTACTTGGACAATAATACCCCGCCGTACATGCCGAACAAGACGTTGCCTTGGCTGGCACATATTGACCAATTGCACACGCAATATCACTTATCAAACTGCACCCAGACGTTGATGTTGCTGCCCCACCAACTTTACCAGTCGATGTGTATCCCGTCGTACATGTACATGTCGTTGACGTATTGCCTGCGGACGTGCTGGAATTTGCACCACACGCTGTACATGTGTTCTTATACCCGGTTGCAGTCGTCGCAGTATAATATGTGTTTGCATTACACTTACTGATTGTACACAGATTTGCAACCGTATTATTGGTCCAACTGGCTGTTGACCACGCATTTGCACCACTTGCATTTGCGCACGTTGCATCGCAACTGGTCTTACCTGCCTCCGACGTTGTCTTGCCATTTGTACACGCTGTACATGCGCTTTGACCTGTTGTGCTGGTGTATGACCCAACGGCACAGGCTGTTGGTTCACTGACCCCGGCGACACAGAACGACCCGGCTTCACACACCTTGCGACCACCAGTACTGTTATAATACACCTTGGTTCCACCGCCACAGTAATATCCCGCTGTACATGTGCTTTCGGCTGTCGCCTTGGCGGCTGCTACCCACTTCTTAGCAGTTGTCGTTGCAAAGCAATCCGTTGCCGCATCACGTCCACCGTCCGACGCTGTATAAATTGCGCCCAAATCTGTACATGCACTGCGCGTACCTGTCTTTGTCTGGCTGACGGTTTCGCTTGTTGTACGATAATAACCACTGGCGACATCTGTACACGCCGCGTTTGCACTTGCAACCCATGTACCCGCAGGGCAGGTGACCTTACAACTTGTCACACCTGCGTGATTTGCCGCCGTCGTACCACTGTTGCCATAGTCACTGTCACAACTGACAACCTTATTCAGGTTCGCGGACGTCTTGCCGTATGTCACATCATGTGCATCCGTGTACCAATTCGCAGTATTTGGCGTAGAACAATCCGCGTTCGCTGTCGCGACCTGTGTTCCTGCCGCACAACTGTTGATACAATTCGCTTCTCCTGCGACACCAACGCTGCTGTCTTGATAGTACGTTGGACAAGACTGTATTGTCGATACCGAACCGTATGCCACTTTATGTTGCGGGGTATATTTACCCTTATACGTACTGTTCTTAATATCCGCACAAGCCTTGTTTTCTGTCACGACTGCCGTACCTGCCGCACACTGTGTCTGACACTGCGTCACAGCAGTCTTACCAGTATTTGTATTCGCACGATAGTTACTGTCGCACGTACCGCAAACCTTACCACTGACACAGGTTGCGCCGTTTGTCGTACTACCGCCATTACTATAGTATGCCGCACTTAACTTACCGCATGTATTACCTGTACCGACACACCCATTACCATTACTGCTTGGGGTTGCAGATGTACCACCACCGGTCGAATAATAACCACCACTGACCATACCCGCCCCAGTAGAAGCCGTTGCCCCCGCCGTGCCATAGTATCCTGCCGCAATCAAGCCACCACTGTAACTTGTCGAACACACAGAACCTGTCGCATTGGTTCCACAACCATTGTTCCAGTATCCCGCACTGACATTTCCTGTCACTGCCGACGTTGATGTCTGGGCGATATTGCTTATCGCGCTGCAGTATTTACCCGCCGTACAAACTTTACATCCTTCTCCGGCTGTTGGGATATAGTACCCCGCGCTACAACTTATCTTACAATCTGCTGCCGCATCATGGTCGGTCTGGGTTGTTGTATTTGCGGTCGCATAGCCCGAATTACACGACTTCTTATTTGTTCCCGACGTACTTCCTGCTGAAACTGTATGTTGCGCCGAATACCATGACCCACTTGGAACAGAGCAGGCTGCATCATTACTTGCCACAACTTTACCTGCTGCACACGTCGTTGTACAATCCGACTTTGCATCGTGATTTGATGCGGTTGTCGTATCCGGTGTTGCATATGTACTTGGGCAACTGCCGACCAAAGACATACTCTTAGACGTCTTGCCGTATGTCACATTATGTGCGCTCGTGTACCAACTTGCCCCATATGTTGTATTACTTGGCGTAGAACAATCTGCATTCGCGGCTGCGACCTGTGTTCCTGCCGCACAACTGTTGATACAGTTCGCCTGCGCGGTTGTACCATTACCGTCTTGATAAGATGTCGGACATGTGCTGATACTTGACTTAGAACCATAGTTCACCAGATGTTCTGTTGTAAATTTACCCTTATACGTACTGTTCTTAATATCCGCACAAGCATTATTTTCTGTCACGACTGCCGTACCTGCCGCACACTTTATCTGGCATTCTGTTTCCACTGACTTTCCGGCACTTGTATTCGCCTGATAGTTAGTATCACACGCGCTGCACTGCTTTGCCGTTCCCCCGGCAGAATAGGTCGCCCCTGTACACTGAACGCACGTCTGCCCCGACACGATTGACCCAGGGTCGGCCTGGAACGCCACTGATATACTCGCGCTTGTTGGCCATGTTGCACTGCTTGTTGCATTTTTCTTCAACTGACCCGCACTACAATTACTGCTTACGTTGGTTGCCGCGCGTGTTTCAAAGCAACTTGTCACTGCGCTCCACCCTGTACCAGTTCCCAAAGTCCAGTTTGTTTCCGCCGTCGGACAGTTTTTCTGCTCGCCACTTACGCAGTACGTGGAACCAGTACACTGGCTTTGACCTGTACGTGTTGTTGATGTACCACCTGTTGAATAGTATCCTGTCGTCACAGTTTTACGCGCTGCTGTTCCACCGGTGCAATAATAGTTACTGTCACCACATGCCGCACATTGTGTACCACTGACATAGTACCCGGCTTTTGCGCTTAATGGATTACTGCTGTTCACGGTTGGGCTTGCCCATGTTGTTGCGCCTGATGCCGTTGGTATTTTCTGCAACTTACCCGCGCTGCAATTAGACGGGGATGCAGATGCGATTTCGACACACTTTGTATATGTTGTCCATCCTGTACCAGTGCTATCTAACTTGGCGTATCCGCTTTCCACCGTCGGACAAGACGTACAACTGGCTGCGCCCGAACCCGAATAAGTCCAGTTCGCACATGTACCACACGTTGTTGCAGTGCTGTTGTCAGAACCCTGATACGTACCCGCGGCACATGGGGTGCAACTTGGGTTTGCGCC
>JBGUTP010000020.1:0-31934 GCA_045133095.1 Candidatus Enterousia sp. | reverse complement strand
ATTGCATCATGTTATAATCAACAGGTAAGTCAGGTTAATACATGGTCGTCAAACGCCAGTGTTGCGAATATTCAGCGGGTCATGAGTGGCGCGTGTCGCAATGTTGCGTTGACATGTGCGTATGCGGTATTTGATGGCGATGAAAACAGTTGTTCCAGTGCCGACAAGTGCATAGAGAATATTTCCCAGATGTTCTATCAGTCATTATTGTGTCCGGATAATTCGGTATATCAGACGACGGCGTCTTCGACCTTTGGTAATGGTACAAGTTATGTAAACGCACATTGTATGTGTGCAAATGGATATAAAGCCCAAGGTTCGGCATGTGTTGAAAGTGGTACAGGCGGCAGTGGCGGCAGCGGTGGCAACAACGGTGATAATGGCGGTGGCAATAACGGTGATAATGGCGATGATAATCCTGATGATGGGGTGTTGGGTGGTGGTGATGATGTAGTTATTAACCCCGTTCAGTTTGGTGGCGCATGTGTATCTGCGTCGCAGTGTAAAACGACGAATGCGATTTGTAATGGTGTATGTAGTTGTGCATCAGGTAATAAGTATGAGTCAAGCACCGACAGTTGTGTAACATCGTCTGTTGTAACAGGTAATTTGGGTGAATCATGTCGGACGGATTCGGATTGCAAGATTGGGTATTCTGTATGTGCTAATAATGTGTGTGCCTGTGGTTCGGGGTATGAACAGAGTGGCAGTACTTGTGTGGCATCACAAGGTGGTTCGGGTACCAATCCGCCATCGGGATCAGTTGATACTGCGTCGGTTCTTGGGCATGGTGACGTGGGGGCGCCATGTAGAGGCAATTTGAATGTCGGTTGTCTTGCGCCGCGTTCTGAATGTTCTTTAAGTAGCGGTTTGTGTGAATGTGTAGAAGGATATCATCAGGTTGGTCTGGGGTGTATAGCTGATGATTTTCAGTTGCCAGCGAATCCAGAGCATGGAACACTTGGGGCCAGTTGTACTTTGGATGAGACTCTTCCATGTTATGCCAGTGATAACTTAGAGTGTTTGAATAACGTTTGTACTTGTCCGGATGGTTATGCCCCAACTTCAGCTGTGGACCCAAATCTGGGTGTACCCAATGGTGCGCGTTTATACTATTATTGTGCGGTGATTGATGATCGTATTAACAAGGATGGTAAAGGAACGGTGCAAGTCGGTGGGATTTGTTCCAAACATTCGGATTGTGCGGGACCTAAGACGGCGTGTATGGGTTGGCGGTGTGAATGTTATCCCGGTGCATATTGGGATGACAACGTACAGCAATGTATCGCTTTGTCATTGGTGTCTTACCGTTTCTTGGGTGAGTCTTGTGTACGAGATGATAATATTTATGATCCGAATGCGAAGTGTAGTGGTGGGCCAGATTGGAATAATAATATTACAGTTGTTGGAACTGTGGTTTGTAAAGATGGGTATACGCCCATTGGGGGTAAATGTGTCTTGTACACTGGGCCTGAATCGTCGATTCCAGGCAGGATGGGCGGGGCATGTTCAACAACGTCGGATTGTTTGGACAGTAATTCGGTTTGTGGTTCGGGCGGTATTTGTATGTGTGCCAAAGGCTATGTATCAAAAGCAGATGGCACCGGGTGTGTATATGATAATGCGCAATATACTTCGAGTGCTGCAATTGCAAAGGCGTATGGTGCATTTGGCAAGGATGCGCATAGAACCATTGGCGGTGCATGCAGATATGCAGTGGGGGAATCTATAAATCATGGTTGTGTGGATAGAAATTCGCATTGTACGCCGATTGGCATTTGTGCGTGTAATACAGGGTATTCTAGTGCTGCAACAGGAACATGCCAAAAGCAAGATATGGCGTGTCCAGATGGTCAGGTTAGAAACTTAGGTAAATGTTATGAATATGGGGATGGTGTGTTGGAAGGTACAACCTGTCGCGGTGATTTGGAATGCCCAGAGAATGCGTGGTGTGCAAATCGTGCGCCAAATTCTGCGACGAATTGGGAAAGCCAAAAATGTGTATGTGAATCGGATTCGTATGAAATTAATGGTAAGTGTGTTATGCCGCTTGTTGAGACGGATGATGGTGAATGTAATATGGCTTGTCCGGATAATGCATATTGTAGCTATTGGTCCACTGCTGCTTTTGGTCCAGGGGGGATGTTAAGGTGTCAATGTCAAGTAGATCCAGACTATAATATGACAGCCCCAGGGGTTTGTACCAAGGAGGAAAATTACACAGGAGAGGTTCAGTGGGGGTGGTATTTTAATGGGTATGACTGGGTTGTGCCATCGCTGCAGTGTCCGTGGGGTTGGGCTAAATATGACGGAGGTAGGATGGCGTCCTGTTACGAGAATAGATTATCGTGTGGTAATTATTGCAGTTCAGATACGGATGGTACTGCTGTGTATGATTTGCATTTGCCTGGTGGTATCACAGACCCCGAAACACAGTGTCCATCAACAGAAGAAATTATGGCAGAATTTGCAAGCGTTGGGTGGAATTGGACGGTAGTGCGTAAATTAAACAGAGGAAGGTTTGGGACGTGTGGGTTGATTGTTAAATCGCCGGATGATATGGGTGGGCTATGCTTCCAAGTATCAACATCTGGCTGGATTGATTCTGATATAGGCGAGGATGGATTGCCAACCGAATGGACCTATGTTGATACTAAAACCCAGAATGGTTCCAATAAATATCGTTTGACGGTGTGTGATTCAACATATCATCAAGATACCACATTTTTTATGGTTGTTATAAATGATGATGATTTTGACGTGAAAGTCCCGCAGGTTGGCAAGGAATTAAGACATTATACACAGGATGGTAGTGCTACTGTTGATAGTGCATTTAGAATGACGGTGCCGTATAGCATTAGTAAGCCGTATGAGTATCCCAGTTTAGAAAAGTGGGTAGATATGGTTGAACGTTTAAATCCGGATAGATGTTTCTTGGGGGGAAAGTTCCGCGATGATAGCACATCTGTTTGGGACAAGACGGGTGCAAAAACCCTGGACGTTTTGCCGGCGGTGAAAATTAATGCAAGCGGTTATACATATCGATTTATTGATTTGTTGTGGGGTAAACGTGATAATGGTGAATGTGATTAGGGTTTATAAGGTCGGCATTTTTTATCAGGAGAATTGTTTGCAAAAATGGTGATTGTCTGGCATAATGTACAGACCATGGCAAGACGAAAAAAATTTTTCCCAAAAAAAATTATAATTCAAATGATTGTCGCACCGCTGATTATCGTAGGGTGTGCAATGTTCTTGATGTTCGGTGTGGTTTCAACACTGAAACAGCCCGCCGTGTTCGATGTCGTGAAAGGTGATACTGTGTCCGGGGTCGCCGCACGTTTGCAAAAACAAAAAATTATCGATTCGGAACGGGTCTTTAAAATGGCTGTGCGATTAAATGGGGGAAAAATTCAAAGTGGACAATATGATATCCCAATAGGGGCAAGCGCATGGCGAATCGCTGATATGTTCGCAAATGGGCAGGTCGCGTCTGTAACCGTCGTTATACCAGAAGGGTTGACAATTAAACAAATTAAAAATCTTTTGCTGCAGATGTCCGGATTGACAGGTGAAGTCGAATGTAAAAGTGGTAATAATGCATCAGTGTGCAAGTTAAAAGATGGTGATATTTTCCCAGATACTTATACCATCGCAAAGGGTACACCAAGGTTGGCGTTGCTGGACCTGGCAAGGAAAAAAATGAAAAATGTCGAACAGGCGTGGAATAAAACTAGGCGAAAATTGCCAAAACCACTGAAAACGTGGAACGAGGTGTTGGTGTTGGCGTCTATTGTGCAAAAAGAAACGCCCCAGGTCGATGAAATGCCAATCGTCGCAAGTGTGTATCTGAACCGGCTGAATGAAAAAATGAGACTGCAGGCAGACCCGACAGTGGTCTATGCACTGACCGATGGGTTGGGCGATATGCAGGGGCAGCCGTTGCTGCGTGGACATCTGAAGACTGATAGCCCATATAATACATATACGAATTTCGGGCTGCCGCCCGCGCCAATCGCAAATGTAGGACAGGCAGCGATTCGGGCAGTGCTGCGACCCGCAGATACTAACTATTTGTTTTTTGTCGCAGATGGAAAAGGGGGACATAAATTTTCGCGTGACTATGAAACGCACTTGAAAAATCATAATGACTGGCGCGAGATAAAAAAATTAAAAAATAAAAATTAAAAAATCGTCACTTTGTTCTTTTTGATAATTATTAAAAAATATAACGAATTATAACAGAGTTAATAAAACGCCCAATTTGTGGGCGGTTCAGTGTGGATTGTGACTGAATTCCGATTCGTGTTCGCGCACGATGGTAACATATTTTTTCGCGTTTTGCAAAAATCTTTAATCTTGCGAGTGGGATTTTATCCCTGATAAAATTGTAGTAACTAGAAGAACAATCTAGTATTGAATAACGAAAAAGAAAGGAGACGTTATGAAAAAATTAGCATTAACTTCTTTGTTGGCAATGGTCGCAGTGTCGGGCGCACATGCGGCAAATGTTATCGATGGTAATCCATTATATCGCCCAGGTGAAGGTCATTTTTATAGTGTGACATCTGTTGGGTCGCACACCAAGGCGGCTGATGAGGTTGGTATTTCGGAAGAATTCGGGTATGGTATCACAGACAGGTTGGCTGTGGTTATGGAAACAAGTGCGGGTCAGGCAGATTGGTTTGACACAATGTCTTGGAATACACTGGGTGTTGGCTTGCACTATCGCATGGTTGATCATGGCGCGTGGAAGGCAGACTTGATGGCTTCTTATTCTATGGCGCCAGTATGGGGTGACCATGCAGAATTTATGGATAAAGATACAACCTTTTATGATTGGACGGTTGGTGTTCGTGGCGGTTATGTCGGCGAAGGCTTTACAATCGCAGGTCATGTGATGTTTGATTATTTGAATTCTGAATCGTTCAATTGGAATGATGAAGGTATTCATACAATGCGCTTTGGTGTAGATGGTCAGTTGCTTTTGAGCGATATGTGGAATCTGGTTGCTGGGGCAGAATATACCGCATGGATTGATGAAGATATGTGGAAAATGGACTTAGGAACATGGGATTTCATGTTTGGTGCAAATTATAATATTGATGAAACAAAATTCATTGGTGCATATATTTCCAAGGAAATGGTTCATGCAGCCGAAGGGGAATGGGATATGCTTGATGGATTTGGGTTCGGTGTGAACTTTGGAATCGATTTCTAATCAAACGTATAAATGTTAACATTCACCCCCGAGTTTCGGGGGTGTTTTTTTGAATTCGTTCCTGTTTATATATTTTTTCATATTTCTTAAAATCGGATTGCGAAAGAGAAGGGAGAAATATATGAAAAAGATTTGTGTTGCGTCTTGTGCGCTGGTGTTTGTGTCGGGTGGGGCGGTAAATGCCGCAAATGTTATCAATGGTAATCCGCTGTACAGTCCAAGTCAGGGGCGGTTCTATAACCTGTTTACACCGCTAGAGGCGAATTCGGAATTTGACCGATTTGTTATGGCGGATGAATTCGGGTATGGTATTACAGACCGTTTGTCCGCGATGGTTCAGACAGCCGGGGCGTACGATTCGTCGGACAAGCCAGAATTTGGTAAGTGGTCGTGGAATCACTTGCAAGTTGGGCTGGATTGGACGTTGGCGGATGATGGCGAATATCAAGCCGATGTTTATGGGCAGGCAATGCAGGTCTATGATACGCGACAGCATCTGGAAACGATTGCCTATAACTGGACGGTTGGGGCGCAGGTTGGGCGCACAACAGATAACTGGACCGTTGCAGGGGTGGTTGAAGTTGACTATTTAAATGACGATGTGGATTATAAAAATGCAGATGCGTGGGCGATGACGGTCGGTATCCAGGGACAGTATATTGTAAATGATAATTGGAACTGGGTTGGTGAATTGATGTTCGATTTTGACCTGTTTGATGAATATTATGATGGGGAAAGGCTGCGGATGAAGGTTGGGGCGAACTATAACCTGGATGCGACGAAGTATTTAGGGGTTTATGTGGCCAAGGATTTGGTGCATAGTTTTAAACACAGCCCAGCGACGATGGGGGTTGTCTTTGGAATTGACTTCTAAAAAAATAAAATCTAATGGCATATCTACGGGATGGGGGCGGACAACTTGTTTAATTCTGTACACTACGTTGTCGCCCCCATCCCGTATCTACGCCATTATCTTTTATTTTTTGTTGTTGGTGTGTGTTATGAGACGGTGTAGACTGATTGGTTTTTTGTCATTTGTTGTTTTTAGTTAAAATCCTAATTTTTCGCGCTTTTCAAGCATGTTTTTTATGATTTTTTCCCAGATTTTCCTTGACAATTTAAGGGTGCGTGGTTATAGTAGGTTCGCTTTCTGTGTAAACAAGGAAAGCAATGAATACATAAAAACCGCTTAAGAGTACAGATTTATAATCCGGCTAAGTCGTTGAAATAAGTCTGAATAGGCGGGTTTTGTGCAGAGTAAAATAGGTAGAAACAAAAAAGAGATTTTGAATGCCAACAGTAAACCAACTGATTCGGAAACCTCGTAAAAAAGTCGTGGTAAAAAGTACTGCGCCTGACATGATGGAAAACCCACAGAAACGTGGTGTTTGCACTCGTGTTTATACGACAACACCGAAAAAACCTAACTCGGCGCAGCGTAAGGTTGCCCGTGTAAAACTGGCAAACGGCCGCGAAGTAACCGCTTATATCCCTGGGGAAGGTCATAACCTGCAGGAACACAGTGTTGTTATGATTCGTGGTGGTCGTGTAAAGGACTTGCCTGGTGTGAAGTATCATATTATCCGTGGTGTCTTGGATACCAAGGGTGTTGATGCGCGTAAACAAGGTCGTTCTTTGTATGGTGCCAAAACAAAGAAATAAGTAAATTAACCACACGTATGTAATGTGCGTGAGTAATCTGTGAATAACAGGTGAAGGATAAAAGGAAAATAATATGTCAAGACGTAAAGCAGCAGCAAAACGTGAAATCTTGCCAGATTCAAAGTATAATAATCTGGTTGTTGCGAAGTTTATCAATAATGTTATGTGGGATGGTAAAAAAGAAGTCGCAGAAAATATCGTTTATGGCGCAATGGATAAACTGAAAACATTGGCCAAGGACGGTAAGAACGAATTGGATTTGTTCTTGGAAGCAATCGATGCGTTGAAACCATCTGTGGAAGTAAAAGGCCGCCGTGTAGGTGGTGCAACATACCAGGTGCCAGTCGAAGTTAGACCAGCACGTCAGCAGACAATGGCTATTCGCTGGGCAATTATGTTCGCGCGTAAACGTGGTGAACGTAATATGCAAGATCGCGTGTTCGGTGAATTGCGTGATGCGTTGAATGGCCAGGGTGGTGCATTCAAAAAGAAAATTGATACGCATAAAATGGCAGAAGCAAATAAGGCATTTGCTCACTTCCGTTGGTAATAAATTAAAAGGCAAAGGAAAGATACAATGTCAGTCGGAAAGACCGCACCTTTACATATGTACCGCAATATCGGCATTATGGCCCATATTGATGCGGGTAAAACAACAACATCTGAACGTATCTTGTTCTATACGGGTAAAACATACAAGATTGGTGAAGTGCACGATGGTGGCGCGACCATGGACTGGATGGCCCAGGAACAGGAACGTGGTATTACAATTACATCAGCTGCGACAACATGCTTTTGGCGTGACCATCGTATCAACTTGATTGATACACCAGGGCACGTGGACTTTACAATGGAAGTAGAACGTTCATTGCGCGTGTTGGACGGTGCAGTTGCGGTTTTTGAATCTGTATCAGGTGTGCAGCCACAGACAGAAACTGTGTGGCGTCAGGCTGACCGTTATGCGGTTCCACGTATTTGCTTTATTAACAAAATGGACCGTATTGGTGGTAATTTCTTCCGCTGTGTTGATATGATTCGTGAACGCTTGGGTGCAAATCCATTGGTTGTGAATTTCCCTATTGGTGCAGAGTCTGATTTCCGTGGCGTTGTTGATGTTATTGAAATGCGCGCGATTGTTTGGGAAGATGATATGGGTAAAGAACCAAAAATCATTGAAATCCCAGATGATTTGAAGGAAAAAGCACAAGAATTGCATGAAAAACTGATTGAAGAAGTTGTAACACTGGATGATGAAATCATGGAAGCCTATATGGAAGGTAATGTTCCAGATGTTGCAACTATTAAAAAGTTAATCCGCAAGGGTACAATCGGTCAGAATTTTAATCCGGTTCTGTGTGGTACTGCGTTTAAGAACAAGGGTGTTCAGCCATTGTTGGATGCAATTGTTGATTATTTGCCAAGCCCATTGGATATTCCTGCGATTTCAGGTACAAAGATGGATGGTGAAACAGCAGATTCCCGTAAGCCAGATGCCAAAGAACCATTTAGTGCGTTGGCATTTAAGGTTGCGAATGACCCATTCGTAGGAAACTTGATGTTTATTCGTATTTATTCGGGTAAGTTGGTATCGGGTTCTTATATCTATAATTCTAACCGTGATAAACGTGAACGCGTTGGTCGTATGTTGTTGATGCATTCTAATAACCGTGAAGAAATTAAAGAAGCGTCAGCCGGTGACATTATCACATTGGTTGGTATGAAGGAAACAATTACAGGTGATACACTGTGTGATGAATCTAACCCAATCTTGTTGGAATCTATCCATGTTCCAGAGCCGGTTATGAGCATCGCAGTTGAACCAAAAACCAAGGCAGATATTGAAAAGATGTCTTTGGGTCTGCAGGCGTTGGCAAAAGAAGATCCTTCGTTCCGCGTGTCTGTTGACGAAGAATCTGGTCAGACGATTCTGTCGGGTGTTGGTGAATTGCACTTGGAAATTTTGGTTGACAGATTGTTGCGTGAATTTAAGGTCGATGTAAACGTTGGTGAACCACGTATTGCATACCGTGAAACATTCCGCAAGCCTGTTACAGAAGAATATACACACAAAAAACAGTCTGGTGGTTCCGGTCAGTATGCCCAGGTTAAGATTGAATTTGAACCTTTGGAACCAGGGCAGGGCTATGAATTTGAAAACAAGATTGTTGGTGGTGCTGTTCCAAAAGAATACATCCCAGGTGTGGAAAAAGGTTTGAAGATAGCGCAGCAGACAGGTGTTCTGATTGGCTATCCAACAGTGGATTTCAAGGCTACATTAGTAGATGGTAAGTATCATGAAGTTGACTCTAATGTATTGTGCTTTGAAATTGCGGCGCGCGCATGCTTCCGCGAAGCCATGAAGAAAGCGTCGCCGAAATTGCTGGAACCGATTATGAAGCTTTCGGTTAATACGCCGGAAGAATACGTCGGTGACATCATTGGGGACTTGAACAGTCGTCGTGGTCAGATTAACGGTATCGAAACACAGTTCGGTAATCAGCAGATTTCTGCATTCGTTCCACTGGCAAACCTGTTCGGGTACGTGAAGACATTGCGTTCTTTGTCACAGGGGCGTGCAAACCCATATATGGAATTGTCGCACTATGACGAAGTCCCAACAAACGTCGCTGACGAAGTAATCAAGAAGCTGACGAAATAATTAAAAGAAGTTTACAAAAACTAACAAGCAAAGCCTAAGGAGAAAACTATGGCAAAAGAAAAGTATGTAAGAAGCAAACCGCATGTTAATATTGGTACAATTGGTCACGTTGACCATGGTAAAACAACATTGACTGCTGCTATCGTTCACCACTATGGTGTTGGTGCCGATGCACAAAAGGGTGTTGACCAGATTGACAATGCGCCAGAAGAAAAACAGCGTGGTATTACAATTAATACAGCACACGTTGAATATGAAACAGAAACACGTCACTATGCACACGTTGACTGCCCAGGACACGCGGACTATGTTAAAAACATGATTACCGGTGCGGCACAGATGGACGGTGCTATCTTGGTTGTGGCTGCAACAGACGGTCCAATGCCACAGACACGTGAACACATCTTGTTGGCACGTCAGGTTGGTATTCCACGTATCGTCGTGTTCTTGAACAAATGTGACTTGGCAAATGATGCTGAATTGTTGGAATTGGTTGAAATGGAAATCCGTGAATTGTTGTCTGCAAATGATTTCGACGGCGACAATGCACCAATCATCCGTGGTTCCGCTGTTTCCGCAGTTGAAGACAAAAACGACGGTTTGGGTAAAGAAGCAATTGATGCTTTGTTGAAGGCTTGTGACGAATACATCCCAATGCCAGAACGCCCAGTTGATAAACCATTCTTGATGCCAATCGAAGACGTGTTCTCTATCACAGGTCGTGGTACAGTGGTAACAGGTCGTGTAGAAGCAGGTGTTATCAAAGTTGGTGACGAATGTGAAATCGTTGGTTTGCGTCCAACACAGAAAACAACAGTTACTGGCGTTGAAATGTTCCGCAAATTGTTGGATCAGGGTGAAGCCGGTGATAACGTAGGTCTGTTGTTGCGTGGTACAAAGAAAGAAGATGTAGAACGCGGTCAGATTATCTGTAAGCCAGGTTCAATTACACCTCATACAGAATTCGAAGCGGAAGTTTATATCTTGACAAAAGAAGAAGGTGGCCGTCATACAGCGTTCTTTAGCAACTATCGTCCACAGTTCTTCTTTAGCACAACTGACGTAACAGGTACAATCACATTGCCAGCAGACAAAGAAATGGTTCTGCCAGGTGACAATGTCCGTATCACAGTGCAATTGATTGCACCAATTGCTATGGACGAAGGTCGTCGCTTTGCTATCCGTGAAGGCGGTCGCACAGTTGGCGCAGGTGTTGTATCCAAAATCATTAAATAATTAAACAGTCTTGGGCGGTGTAACTGAATTAAAAGAGTCAGTGATTACCGCCCTGACAAATATAAGGAAAACGGTAATGGTACCAGCATCAAAAATTCGTATCAAGTTGACAGCGTTCGACCATCGTATCTTGATGGAATCTGTTGAAGAAATTGTGAAGACTGCAAAACGCACAGGCGCAGATGTGGTTGGACCAGTTCGTCTGCCAACATTGATTCAGAAATTTACAGTCAACCGTTCACCACACGTTGATAAAAAATCACGTGAACAGTTCGAAATCCGCAATCATAAAGCGGTTGTAGATATTGTTAATCCAACCCCTCAGACAGTAGATGCCTTGATGAAGTTGGATTTGGCGTCAGGTGTTGATGTAAAAATTAAATTGTAAATTAAATATTAACTGTTAGTGTTGGTGGAAAGTGTACATCTTACCAACCAACTGACAAAAGAAAAGGCATAAAAAAATGAAACGTAGCGGATTAATTACAACAAAAATTGGAATGACGCGTCTGTATGATGATGCCGGTGTTGCTCATCCAGTCACAGTATTGTCTGTGGGGGATTGCACCGTCATTGGAAATCGCACGCAGGAAAAAAACGGTTATATTGCAAATATCTTAGGTTTGCGTGAAGCCAAGGCAAAGCATGTTGCAAAACCACAATTGGTCGCAGCTGAAAAAGCAGGCGTGAAACCGTATCGCAAGGTTGTAGAATTCCGTGTATCGGATGATTGTGTTATCCCAGCGGGTACACAGTTAGTAGCATCTCATTTTGTTGCCGGTCAATTCGTTGACGTCCAAGCAACAAGCAAGGGTAAAGGATTCCAGGGTGCAATGAAACGTCATAACTTTGGCGGTAAAGAAGCAACCCATGGTGTTTTGAAGGCACATCGTTCCATCGGTGGTACTGGTATGCGTGAATGGCCAGGCCGCGTATTGAAAGGTAAAAAGATGGCTGGACAGATGGGTAATGAAACAGTCACTGTTCAGAATTTGAAAGTGTTCGGTACAGATGAAGCAGAAAACCTGATTTTCGTAGAAGGTGCAGTGCCAGGCGCAAATGGTACATTTGTTCTGGTTACAGATGCTATCAAAAAAGAACACAAAGATTTGCCAGTTCCAACAGTCGCTGCAAAAAAAGCAGAAGAAGTTGTAGCTGAAACAGCAACCGAAACAGAAGCTGTTGCGGAATAATAAGTTAACAGCAAGAGTGAGGTAATTAAAATGCAATTAGATATTATTAATTTCGATGGAAAAACAGTCGGTAAAGTTGAACTGGCTGATAGTGTCTTTGGTGTTGAACCACGCGCAGATATCTTGCACCGCGTTGTAACTTGGCAGCGTGCAAAGTCACGTGCCGGTACACATGCAGTTAAATCTGTATCCGATGTTGCAGGCAGTGGTAAAAAGGCCTTTAAACAGAAAAAGACAGGTAATGCACGTCAGGGTGAAAGATATAATGTTCACATGCGTGGCGGTGGTGTTGTTCATGGACCAGTCGTTCGTGACCATGCAATCGATTTGCCAAAGAAAATCCGTAGCTTGGGTTTGAAAATGGCTTTGTCTTCAAAGGCGCAAGATGGAAGTTTGGTTATTATTGATTCTGAAAAATTGGCGGCTGCAAAAACAAATGCGTTTGCGAAACAGTTGAAAAAATTGGGTATCGCTTCTGCTTTGTTCGTGGGCGCGACAGAATTAGATGAAAACTTTAAGAAATCTGCGGCAAATATCGCAAATGTTGACGTTTTGCCAACTGTTGGTTTGAATGTTTTGGATGTTCTGAAACATGAAAAATTAGTCTTGACAGCAGATGCAGTTAAGGCAGTTGAAGCAAGATTGGCATAATCAAGCATGAATTGAGGTAAACAAAATGGCAGAAAAAAAAGTAAATGCAGAGAAAAAAATCGTTGCGACAGCCGGTATTTATGATATACTGCGTCGTCCGATTATCTCGGAAAAGGCAGCAAAACTGTCTGAAAGCAATGGTGTGGCTTTCGAAGTTGCAATCGATGCAACCAAGGAAGATGTGGCACGTGCAGTCGAAGCAATTTACGGTGTTAAACCAACAAAAGTTAATATCGTTGTTGCAAAAGGTAAGGTAAAAACTTTCCGTGGTCGCAGCACAGGGACACAGCGCACTGTTAAAAAAGCGTATGTATCTTTGCCGGCAGATGCAAAACTGGATTTGTCAGCAAATATATAGTATAATAAACCGCCCTGGCAGAGAACCCAGAATCCATGGATGCTAGTGTCAGGGGGAAAAATAAAGGTAAGAAAAAATGGCATTAAAACATTATAAGCCAACAACGCCAGGTACACGTGGTCTGACACAGGTTGACCGCAGTGAATTGCACCGTGGTGCGCCAGAAAAGGCTTTGACAGTTGGTTTGAAGTCCAAAGGTGGACGTAATAACTTTGGTCATGTGACAGTTATGCACCAAGGTGGTGGGCATAAACGTAAATATCGTTTGATTGACTTTAAACGTAAGAAAATGGATGTTCCAGCAACAGTGGTTCGTTTGGAATATGACCCAAACCGTACAGCGTTTATTGCTTTGATTGAATATACAGATGGTGCGCGTTCTTATATTTTGGCGCCACGTGATTTAAAAGCAGGTGATGTTGTTATCTCGGCTGCGCATGCAGATATTAAGCCAGGTAATACAATGCCATTGAAAAATATGCCAATCGGTACAATCGTTCATAACATCGAATTGAAACCAGGTGCAGGTGGTCAGTTGGCACGTAGTGCAGGTTGCTATGCGCAGTTGATGGGTAAAGACGGTGTTTATGCACAGATTAAATTGAACAGCGGTGAGTTGCGTAAAGTTCATTCCGATTGTTTGGCAACAGTTGGCAGCGTTTCTAATCCAGATCAGCGCAATGTCAACTTGGGTAAGGCAGGTCGCGCACGTTGGTTGGGTATCCGTCCATCAGTTCGCGGTATGGCTATGAACCCAGTAGATCACCCAATGGGTGGTGGTAATGGTCACTCTAAGGGCCACGAACCGGTATCACGTACTGGTATCCCAGCCAAGGGATATCGTACCCGTAGCAATAAACGTACTGCTAAGATGATTATTCGCAGCAGACATTTGGCGAAAAAGAAATAATAAGAAATAAACGGAGTAAATGATGTCTCGTTCAGTATGGAAAGGTCCTTATGTTCATCCGTCTGTGTTGAAGAAAACAGCAGCGGCTATTGAAAAAGATGACCGTAAACCAATTAAAACCTGGTCCCGTGGTAGCACAATTATACCACAAATGGTGGGACTGACTTTTGAAGTGCATAATGGTAATAAGTTTATCCCAGTGTCAATCGTGGAAGATATGATTGGTCATAAATTGGGTGAATTTGCGCCAACTCGTACATTTAAGGGTCATGCCGCGAATAAAAAAGCCGCAGCAGGTAAAAAATAATAAGGGTGGTAAATTATGACAGCAAGATATGGAATTAAAGAAAATCAGGTTCGCGCGTTCAATAAAATGATTCGCGTTAGCCATCAGAAGCTGAATCTGGTATGCGATTTGGTTCGTGGTTTACCAGTGGAACGCGCTGTTGATGTTTTGAAGTTCTCGAAAAAACGTGTTGCAGGTGAAGTGCTGAAAACTTTGTTGTCTGCAGTTGCAAATGCAGAACATAACAAAAAGTTGCCAGTCGATACTTTATTCGTCAAAGAAATTTGGTGTGGTAAGGCGTTGACTATGAAACGCATTATGCCTGGACCTCGTGGTAGTGCACGTCCAATTCTGAAACCGTTCTCAAACTTGACGATTGTTTTGGAATCTGGGGTTGCGCCATCTAAGAAGAAGGCTGCAAAAAAAGAAACAGCAAAATAAGGTAAGTAATGGTTGGGCGGTATGGAATGAATGTTCCTGAATAAAGTGAAAACTTCAAGAACGCCCAACTGTAAAATTTAAGGAAAAAGAAAATGGGACAGAAAGTATCACCTATTTCATTGCGTGAATTTATCAATAAGATTACTGATTCACGTTGGATTGCGGATAAAAAGGAATATGGCGCCAAGTTGGCGGAAGATATTAAAATTCGCAAGTTTATTGAAAAGAAATTAAAGAAAGCTGGCTTGGCTAAGGTTGTTATTGAACGCTTTGCCAAAAAGGTTGTCGTGACTATTCATACCAGCAGACCTGGTATGATTATCGGTAAGAACGGTGCAGATATCGAAGCATTGCGTAACGATATCAAAAAATTGGTTAAAAATGACCAGGTTGTCGTAAATATTTACGAAGTTCGCCGTCCAGACCTGAATGCGCAGTTGGTTGCGCAAAGCATTGCACAGCAAATCGAAGGTCGTGTTTCCTTTAAACGTGCAATGAAAAAAGCAGTGCAGAATGCACAGAAAGCAGGCGCCCAGGGTATCAAAGTTATGTGTTCTGGTCGTTTGAATGGTGCCGAAATCGCGCGTAGCGAACAAATCCGCGAAGGTCGTATTCCTTTGCATACTTTGCGTGCGGATATTGATTATGCGTCAATCCAAGCCAAAACTACATACGGTGTTATCGGTGTGAAAGTATGGATTTATACTGGTGATGTCGTAAATAAAGATAAATTGGCATCTGAAATGGCGCGTCCGACAGAATATGCCGGTTCAAGCGAAAGAAAGCACAAATAATAATTATAACAATTATTAAATTGAAGGATTTGTATTATGTTAATGCCAAAGAAAACAAAATTTCGCAAACAGCACAAGGGCCGTATTCACGGTGTTGCGAAGGGTGGCAGTGAATTGGCGTTCGGTTCTTTCGGACTGAAGGCTATGTCGCCAGAACGTGTGACAGCGCGTCAAATCGAAGCAGCGCGTCGCGCAATTACAAGACATATGCGTCGTATGGGAAAACTGTGGATTCGCGTATTCCCAGATGTACCTGTTACTAAGAAACCAGCCGAAGTTCGTATGGGTAAAGGTAAGGGTGCAGTTGAATACTGGATTTGCCGTGTTAAACCAGGTCGTATCATGTTCGAATTGGACGGTGTAAAACCAGAAGTTGCATACGAAGCCTTTGCATTGGCAGCAGCAAAATTGCCAGTGAAAACAAAAGTTGTTGAACGTAAAGTTAACTAAGTGAATTGCAGTCGGGGGGATTTGTCCCCCAGACTAGGCAAAAAAAGGTAGCTAAAGATGGCAGAAAAAAAAGTTGAAAACGAATTGACGATGGAAGCTTTGGAAAGCAAATTGGCTGATTTGAAAAAAGAACAAATGAATCAGCGCTTTCAGCATGCAGCAGGTCAGATGCCAAAAACACATGTTATGCGTCAGACCCGTCGTGAAATTGCGCGCGTGAAGACAAAACTGAATGCGGCAAAAAAATAAGTAAAAATGCTGATTTTTGTTGATATTTCTAAATTTTTAGATAATATAGACGGGGTCAGATTTAAGGAAACCAGAATTTAATCCGGGGGCTTTGCGCAAAAAATGCAGTAAAGACTGTGGGTTAAACAAACAGTATAAGGGATAATAGTTATGCCAAGACGTATACTGCAAGGGACAGTTATCAGTACAGCAAATGACAAAACAGTCGTTGTAGAAGTAGAACGCCGTTTCCGTCACCCACTGTATGGTAAGTTCGTAAAGCAGAATAAAAAGTATAAAGCGCACGATGAAAACAATGAATATAAAATTGGTGAAATCGTTGCAATTGAAGAACATCGTCCAATTTCTAAGACTAAGTCTTGGGTTGTTAAGGGGCGCGTTGGTGTTTCCAAAGACGATGCAGTAGAAGTAGTTGACTAGTAATCAACAGGTTCTTTGAGGTCGGTTCGGGAATTATAAGGCGACAGTCGGAACCTATAACAAAGCGGTGGGGGATTGCCCCGCCTGCAGGAAAAGGATTAAAGTTATGATTCAAAATGAAACAGTTATGACAGTTGCAGACAACAGTGGTGCGCGTAAAGCAATGTGCATCAAGGTTTTGGGCGGTTCTCATCGTCGTTATGCAACAGTTGGCGACAAAATTGTTGTCGCTATTAAGGAAGCCATTCCACGTGGTAAAGTTCAAAAGGGTACAGTGCAGCGTGCAATCATCGTTCGTACAAAGTTCCCAGTAAAACGTCCAGACGGTTCTATTATTCGTTTCGACGACAATGCGGTTGTTTTAATCAATAAGAACAACTTTGAACCAATTGGTACACGTATCTTTGGACCAATTGCCCGTGAAGTTCGTCGTAAATACGATGTTCAGAAAATCGTGTCTTTGGCACCAGAAGTAATCTAAATAACAGATGGAAGGTCATAAAATGAAAATTAAAAAAGGCGACGAAGTCGTAGTTATTTCAGGAAAATATAAGGGTGTTAAAGGTAAAGTACTGGAAGCACGCCCGGCAGAAGAACGTGTTGTGGTTGAAGGTGTAAACCGTCGTAAATGGCATATCAAACCAACACAGGAACAACCAGGTCATATTATTGACCGCGAAGCACCAATCCATGTGTCAAATGTTGCTATCTTTGATGCAAAAGCAAAGAAAGCGTCTCGCGTTGGATACAAAATGGAAAATGGTAAAAAAGTTCGCGTGGCAAAAAAATCTGGGGCGGAAATATAAGGTAATGTAAATATTGTTGCCCGCTGTTACGGGGACACAACAAAAGGAAAAAGAAATGCAAAGCAGATTGCGTGAAATTTACGAAAAAGAAATTGTGCCAGAATTGGTAAAAGAATTCGGCTATAAAAATGCGTTCGCAGTTCCAAAACTGACAAAAATTGTTTTGAATATGGGCGTTGGTGAAGCAGTGTCTGATAAAAAGAAACTGGATGCAGCAGTTGCGGATTTGACCGCTATTGCAGCACAGAAAGCAATCAAGACACGTGCAAAAAAATCAATCGCAACATATCGTTTGCGTGAAGGTCAGGAAATCGGTACAAAGGTTACACTGCGTGGTAAAAGAATGTATGATTTCTTGGATAAGTTGATTACAGTTGCATTGCCACGTGTAAAGGACTTTCGTGGTTTGTCAAAGTCAAAGTTTGACGGACGTGGTAACTATGCGTTTGGTATCAAAGAACATTTAATCTTCCCAGAAATTTCTGTTGATAAAATCGATGCCATTCGTGGTATGGATATTGTTATCGCAACAACAGCGAAAACAGATGATGAAGCACGTGCATTGCTGACTAAAATCGGCTTGCCATTGGTTTTGAAATAATTAAAAAAGGTTGAAAAAAGATGGCTAAATTAGCGTTAATCAATAAACAAAAAAGACGTGAAAAGCTGGTTGCGCAGTATGCAAAAAAGCGTGAGACAATCAAAGCAAAAATGTCTGTAAATGCGACACCAGAAGAAAGAATTGATGCAATGAAAAAGTTGGCAAAATTGCCACGTAATGCAAACCCAACACGTTTGCGTAATCGTTGCAGCGTAACAGGACGTTCACGCGGTTATTCCCGTTTGTTCGGTCTGTGTCGTCAGCAGGTACGTACTTTGGCAAGTGAAGGTAAACTGCCAGGTGTACGTAAGTCGAGCTGGTAAATTAACAAACCCAACTGTGGACAATGCAGTTGTAGATTATAGTTCAGGGGCAATTTGTGTTGCCCTGGGACTGATAAGGAGTAAAAAAGATGTCATTATCACACCCTATCGGCGATATGGTTACCCGCATTCGCAATGGTCAAAATGCAGGTAAGGAAACAATCGTTGTTCCAAACAGCAAATTGCGTGCAGCAGTTTTGGCTGTGTTAAAAGATGAAGGTTTTATTACTGATTTCCGCAAAGAACAAATTGATGAACATCGTTCCAATTTGGTCGTTGAATTGAAGTATGTTGGCGGAAATGGTGCTATCCAAGAAATTTCAATTGTGTCAAAACCGGGACGCCGTGTATATTCAAGCAGCGCAAAAATGCCAAAGGTTTTGAATGGTTTAGGTATCGCAATTGTTTCAACACCAAATGGCGTTATGACAGATCATAAAGCACGCTTGATGAATGTTGGTGGCGAAGTGTTGTGCAAGGTTATTTAATATAAGCGAGGATTAAGTTATGTCACGTGCAGGAAAATATCCAGTTAAACTGAGTGAAGGCGTATCTGTCGCGATTGCTGACAACGCTTTGGTTGTAAAAGGTCCAAAGGGTGAATTGAAATTGCCTTTGGATACAAAAAATGCTGCCTTGGTTGATATCGTTATCGAAGAAGGTCAGGTTGTTATTAACCCAAAAGATGCAGAAGAAAAACAATCTCGTACAATGTGGGGCACAATGGCACGTAATGTTCGTAATGCTATTGAAGGTGTGTCCAAAGGGTTTGAAAAACCTATGTACATGAAGGGGGTTGGTTATAAGGCTTCTGTTAAAGGTACACAGTTGGTCTTGGTTGCGGGTTATTCCCATGAAGTTATCATGGATATCCCAGCAGGCTTGAGCGTTGAAATGGGCGCAACACCAACAGAATTTACTGTTAAGGGTATGGATAAGTGCTTGGTCGGTCAGTTCGCTGATAAGATTCATAAAGTACGTAAAGCAGACCCATATAAGGGTAAGGGTATCTTCTATAAGGGCGAAAGAATCCGTCGTAAAGAAGGTAAAAAGAAATAATAATTAACTTTGGTGTCCGCTGTTACGGATGCCGGAAAAAAGGGAAAAAGAAAATGTTGAAACATTTGAATTCGGAAGAAAGACGTACACTGGCAAATCGCGGTGCGTTGAAAAGAAAAAATCCTGGCAAGATTCGTTTGTCAGTTTTCCGTTCTGGTCGTCATATTGAAATTCAGGCGATTGATGATACTAAGGGACATACAGTTTGTGCCGCTTCGTCCAAGGAAAAAGGATTTGCAGGTAAGGGCTGGAATGTTGCAGGTGCAGAATTAGTTGGTAAGGCTTTTGCAGAACGTGTTGTTGCCGCAAAAATTGCTGACAATTGTTATTTTGACCGTGGCGGTTATCGCTATCATGGTCGTGTAAAGGCACTGTGTGAAGCAATTCGCGCTGGTGGCGTAAGAATTTAATTTGAATAAGACGGAGTATAATAATGGCACGTTTTGATGATAAAAAATTGCAGACGGATAATTTGGTAGATAAATTGGTGTCTATCAATCGTGTGTCCAAAACTGTGAAGGGTGGTCGCAATATGTCTTTCTCGGCCCTGGTAGTGGTCGGTGACAAAGCAGGTCGTGTTGGTTTTGGTAAAGGTAAGGCTTTGGAAGTTCAAGCCGCTGTGCAGAAAGCAACAAAGGCAGCAAAGGCAAAAATGATGCGCGTTCCATTGAAGGAAGGTCGTACATTGCATCATGACAGCGCGGCAAAATATGGCGCCAGCAAATTGGTTGTTCGCAGTGCGGTTCCTGGTACTGGGATTATCGCAGGTGGTGCGTTGCGTGCGGTGTTTGAATGCTTGGGCGTTCAGGACGTTGTTGTGAAATCACAGGGTTCTAATAATCCAAACAACATGATTCGTGCGGCGTTCTTGGCGTTCAATAAAATGAATTCGCCAAAAACTGTGGCGGCACGTCGTGGTAAGACAGTTGCGGAAATCATCGCAGGTCGTGATGGTAAAAAATTAGAAGTTGCAACAGAAGATAAATAATCTGGGCAAAAGATAAACAGGAGTTTGAATTATGGCTAAAATAGTTGTAAAGCAAGTTAAAAGTACTATCGGACGTCCAGAAGCACAGGTCAAAATTGTGAAAGCATTGGGCCTGGGACGCGTCGGTAAAACCAAAGAAATCACAGATTCTGAATCTGTACGTGGTATGATTGCCAAGGTTTCTCATTTGGTTGAAGTTGTAAAATAAAAAATAATAACCGAGTATGTAAACAAAACACTTGTTTATATGCGACAAAGAACTATGTAAAAAGTAGTTATAGGATAAAAAAGGATAAAAAAATGAAATTAAATGCGTTGATGGATAATTTTGGTGCACGTCAGAATGCAACACGCGTTGGTCGTGGTATGGGTTCTGGGTCTGGTAAAACAGCAGGTCGTGGTCACAAAGGTCAAAAAGCACGCAGCGGTTCACGCAAGCAAGCTACTTTCCAGGGTGGTCAGATGCCAATTTTGCGTCGCTTTCCAAAGTTTGGTTTCAATAATCCATTTGCAAAGGAATATGTAACAATTAACCTGGGGGATATCGAAAAGTTTATCGCAGCAGGTAAGATTGATGCATCCAAGGAAATCACTATTGATTCTTTGATGGCTGCTAAAATCATCAATCGTAAGTTGGATGGTTTGAAGGTCTTGGCAAAAGGCGAAATCAAATCGGCTGTTAATGTTGTTGCGGATAAGTGGTCCAAGGCAGCAGAAGAAGCGATTGTTAAGGCTGGCGGTTCTATCAAAAACAACTAATGTAAATCTTTATTTGGCACCTGGGGGAAGTCTTGGGTGCCAATCAATGGTTAAAAGTTCAATCTCATGAAATTCTTAAAAGGCTTTTTCGGTAATCTTAGCGATTTGCAGAAGCGTATTCTGTTTACGTTGGGGGCGCTGATTGTTTATCGTATTGGCTCTTTCATTCCGCTGCCTGGTGTTAATGCATCTGCTGTGTTGCATTTGTTCCAGGGCGATAATGGAATGATGGGGATGTTTGATATGTTCAGTGGTGGTTCTTTGTCACGTATGTCTGTGTTGGCATTGAACATCTTTCCATATATCTCGGCATCAATCGTTTTGCAGTTGTTAAGTGCAACAAGCAAGTCTTTGGGAGAATTGCGTAAGGAAGGTGAATCTGGACGCGTAAAAATTAACCAATATACTCGTTATTTGGCGGTGTTCTTGGCGGTTGTTCAGGGATGGGCCGTTGTGCGTGGATTGGAAATTATGGCGCCAGTTAATGGTGTTAGCGCGGTTGTAAATCCGGGGTTGGCGTTTGAATTGTCCGCAATTATTGCGTTGGTTGGTGGTACTGTGTTTGTCATGTGGTTGGCAGAACAGATTACCGCACGTGGTATCGGGCAGGGCGCATCATTGTTAATCTTTGCGGGAATTATCGCAGAGGTTCCACAGGGGTTGGCGCAGTTGCTGAGCAAGACAGGTGTTGGTGAAATTTCACCTGCGATGTTGGCTTTGGTTGTTGCGTTCGTTGTTGGAATCGTTGCGTTGATTGCGTTCTTTGAACAGGCGCAGCGTCGTATCCAGATTTTATATCCACGTCAGGTGATGGCGAATGGTGTTGTAAATCAGAATGCATCTTATTTGCCAATAAAGATTAATATGTCTGGGGTTATGGGACCGGTGTTCGCATCGTCTATTATGATGTTGCCTGCATTTGTTCAACGCTTTGTTCAAAGCGAAAATTTGACAGTTCAGACAATTATGGGATTCTTTACGTATGGTACCTGGTCTTATATTATTATGTTTACGGTTTTGATTGCTTTCTTTGCGTATTTCCAGACAGCAGTTATTTTCAATTCCGAAGAAACAAGTAATAATCTTAAGAATGCAGGTGGATATGTTCCAGGTGTTCGTCCAGGTGAACAGACCATTGCTTATTTGGATAATGTTGTGTCAAGAACTACGGCGATTGGTGTTGCATACTTAATTGTTGTATGTGTGATTCCAATTATATTGAATACTCATGTTGGGATGCCGGTTGCAATCGGTGGAACAAGTGTGTTAATCGTGGCTGGGGTGGTGTTGGATACTGTTAATCAGGTTCAATCTTATCTGGTGGCGAAACAATATAGTGGTGTTATTAAAAAGACACAAAAGAAAGGGCGTTTCCGCGGCTAGTTCCACGGGAATAAAACAAGATTTGACTTTTGCCGGATTTTGTATAAAATTATTCGGCAAAATAAAATAGCCCATGGCAATAAAAAAACTGTGGGTTTTGGAATCGAGGCACTGGGTGGACTGGGGCTTCGCAGTTAAATAAAAAGGAAAATGAAAAATGGCACGTATAGCAGGTGTTAACATTCCGACAGAAAAACGCATTGAAATTGCGTTGCAATATATTCATGGTATTGGGCCGGCAAAAGCGGCACAAATCTGTGAAGCGTTGAAATTGAAAGACGGTTTGCGCGCAAAGGATTTGACAGACGCGGATGTTATCAAAATTTCTAATTATATCGAAGATAACTTTAAAGTAGAAGGTGATGTTCGTCGTGAAGTAACAATGAACATCAAACGTTTGCAGGACTTGAAGGCGTATCGTGGTATTCGCCATCGTAACCGTTTGCCGGTTCGTGGTCAGCGTACACAGACAAACGCACGTACACGTAAGGGTAAACGTGTAGTGGTTGCCGGTTCCGCAACAAAGGGTAAGTAAATTTAATCTAGCGCAGCATCTATGCGCGTTGGGCTTTGGTCATGTAGCGTTTGTACACTCCCGTCGCCCAACACACATATCTGCAACGCTATCTTAAATTTAATAATAAGGTAGAGATTAACACCATAGTTAATTGAAGACATCGAAAAAAGGTAAAAATAAAATGGCAGTTACAAAAGCTAAAAAGAAAGTCGTAAAAAAAGTATCGCATGGTATTGCACATGTTGTTGCGACAAATAATAATACTCGTATCACAATCACAGACCAGTCTGGTGCCGTGTTGACGTGGGCAACCGCTGGGGCAAATAATTTTAAGGGCGCAAAAAAGTCCACACCATACGCGGCAACAGTCGTTGCAGATGCAGTTGGTAAAAAAGTCGCCGAAATGGGTATGAAAACTGTTGATGTGTTGATGCGCGGTATTGGACAAGGTCGTGAATCTGCTGTACGTGGATTGGCAAACGCCGGTCTGATTGTGCAGTCCATTACAGATACTACACGTATCCCACATAATGGGTGCCGACCAAAAAAAGTACGTCGTGTTTAATCGTTCAAATCCCACTGATTATTTGGTGGGATTTTTTATTAGGAGAAATATCATGAAAAATCAAAATGTTTTATATCAAATCAATAAAAATGATTATGAAATAATCAAAAGGGCTGTTTCGGGCAACGCAGAGGCACAAATGGCACTTAAACGCGCGACCAGGTTTTCAAGTGGGAAATCTAAGGAGGTGTTGACCGATGCTAAGATGCAAGAGTTGTTTGGGGATTTGTATAAAAATATTTGGTATTATGATATAGAGGCGGATAAGTGGAATCGGCATGAATATTTTAAACTGACGGGTGGGTCGTATTTCTTTGCAGAAAATGATATGCAACAGGTAAAAAGGATTGTTCAGAGTCAAAAAGAATTTGAAAACTTTGAAGTTTTGGCACCTGTGGTAATGTCTGTGTCGGAAAAAGATTATCCGGGTAATGGCGGAATTGTTCAGCGAGTTAAATATAAGTCTTATTCACCTTACTTGGTTGGAACGATTGTTAAGCGTGATAGGGCGTCGGGGAAAATTATGAGGGTGCCTGATAAATGGGTCGGCGTATGCGAATTTGCCGATGCATACAGTTTGTCGCAAAATGGTATGAGATTAATGGTAGAACAAATTTTGGATAAAGATTACTTGCTGAAGGCGTTGATGAGTATTCATGGAAAGAAAAAATAGTGGACATATTTTATTTTTGTGCTATGCTCTTGGTCCATTAAAATAAAAAATAAGGTATGTAATTATGAAAGAAATTTTAACAGATGATAAAATGCGTCAGATTTTAGGGGCGAATTATAATGATGTGATTTATTATAATTTTGATAAGGCTGCATGGAACACAGACAGTTATTTGGGCTTTAAGATAGAAAATCAGGCGGAATATACAAAAATCGCTAATCAGTGTAAGGCTTTGTTGGAAAGCGATGCCCAGTTCGAACCTTTTGAATTGGTGGCGGTTGTGACAATGGTTATCGATGATGAGCAATATACAGAGTTTGGTGCCAAAGTCAAAAAACCTAAATTTAGTAAATTTGGAAAGTCAACCGTGGGAACATTGGTACAACGTGACAGAAAAAGTGGCAAGATTTTGCCTGTGTCAGAAAACTGGATAGGCAGCGGTGAATATGTTTTCAGAATCAATGTTGCGCGTAATGGAAATGCAGGAATTGCAAAACATACGGTAAATTCTGTTGCTTTCCGCAGGGCGGTTTTGAAAATGTACGGCAAGCAAAAATAATTTGCTGGACAAGTTGTCTGAAAATGATATGTTTCTTGAACGCAAAAAATAGGGGAAGTGTTCATGGAACAACAATTTGTAGATTATAAAATTTCAGACGATGACTATCAAATTTTAAAAATGGCAGTGCGTGATATGCCAGAGGCGGCAGCTGCTTTGGCGCGCGCAGTGCCTATTGATGTCAAGAACGTTAAAATCAAAGAACGGTTGAGCGTTGAAAAAATGCGGTCGTTGTTTGGGGTAAATTATAACGGTGTTATCTATTTCGATTTCGAAACATCCGGTTGGAATAAAAATTACTTTATGGGGTATCCGGTAAATCATACTGCTGATGTTTGGGAGTTTAAGCGCGTGTGGGATTTAATCCCCATGGGGCAAAAATACGATTTGTTGGCGTGTGTGGTGATGCCTGTGGATGTAAGTTGCTATCCTGGGAAGGGCAGAATTATAGAAAAACCAAATTATAATCCATATTCTAAATTGGTCGCAGGAACTGTTGTTTGTCGCGATAAAAAAACAGGGATGATTTTGCCACAGACATCGCAGATGATTGCCGTTGGGGATTTTGGCAGTTCATATGGGGCGATTAATCAGGCAATGGGGCATTTCGCAAATAAGTTCGCTAAGAGATGGCCGTTTAGAACCGCGGTGCTAAATACATTACAAAAAAATAAATAAATTTATAGGGGAAAAGTATGAATAGAGATGATAGAGGAAAAGAAGTCTTGGGGACAGAAAAACTGAGACAGTTGTTTGGTGAAAAATTCCGAGATGTAATTTATTATGATTATGATAGAGGTGTTTGGATTGCGCCAACAGATACTGATTTAAGGTTGTCTTATCCGTATAATGTCGGGGGAATGAAAAAGGCATTGGAACGTGAACCAAAATTGCAAAACTATGAATTGGTGGCTGCTGCGACAATGACAATACAGGGAAAGTATTATACAGGACGTAAGATGGTGATAAAAAATCCAGTGCTGAATCCGGGTGGTCGTACAGTCGTAGGGAATGTTGTGCTGCGTGATAAAAGAACAGGAAATATTTTGCCGGTCGCATCAGATTGGCTGACGGTGGCAAAGTTTTATATGCGACAACATGCCCTTATGCATGGCTTTTCAATGTTTGTTAATAACATTGTAGAAAGGTCGGATTATCGCGATGTCTTGGTTGAGGCAAATATAAGACAAAGATAAAGAAAAATACTGGACTTGGGGCGGGGGTGTGTTATAGTTTCGATAGAGCAGGGACAGAGAGTGTAAAAACAAAAAGGGTTTTTAAATGAAAAAGTTCTTATTTGCGGGTCTGTCTTGCTTGGTGCTGTGTGGTGCCGCAATGGCAGGGTATTCATATACTGAAACGGAAACAGTTACAACGTGGGAACGTGTCAGTTTTGATGCACCATGCAATGGGTGTGCAAAACGTGCCGTATCCAGTCGTGATGTTGTGCGTCCCGTGGAAAAAAAGCCGTGTGCAAAAAAAGCGGCGGCGCCAGTGCGTGTTAAAACACATACAGAAGTTATTGACCACTATCAGGTTTATCAGCCGGTGACAGTTTATCAACCGATGGGAACAGAAATTCAACGTCGTGTTGTGCCGGTAAAATCTTGTGGTAAATGCAATTAAGTAAAACCGCCTTTGGGCGGTTTTATATTTTTTGTAATAGTGTTATTATTTCTGTGCTGATTGATTTTATATCAAAGCGGTGAAGAGAGTCTTGGCACTGTTTTATTATTTTTGTGCGTGGAATACGATTGTTGAATATATCGCACATTATGTGTGCTAATGAATTTAAATCGCCGACTGGGAAAAGAAGTCCTGATTGACCATTTTGTAATATCTCCATAGCACCATTTTTGTGGTTGGATGAAACATTTAATGTGCCTACTGTGGCAGATTCTAGTAAAACCATGCCAAACCCTTCGTTTGTGCTGGACAAAATATGCGCCATAGCATTCCGCATGTAGCCAAATGGATTTGTTTGTGTTCCCATAAATATTATATGTTTCTTTGCCGCGCTGTGATTGGCTAAAACTTCTAATTTTTTTCGATTTGGACCATCGCCTATTATCAGTAATTTGACATCCGGTTGGTTTTCTAGTTCCCAAAAGATGCTAAAGGCATTTATTATCGTTGATATATCTTTTGGGGTGCCAAGGCGAGATACAGAACAAAAATATTTTCCACTGTATGTCGGGGCGTTTTTTGCTTGGTCGATAATATAGTCCTGGTCAATGGGGTTGTATATATGAATGATTTTGTGTTGTAGTTCGGGGTAATGTAAATTGAATTCTGTTTTGAATTCGTTTGTTAGTACAATCATTTTGTCATAATATTGTAATCGTTTAATTAATTTGGCATCTTGAAAAAATTCGAAAGAACCGTGACACCATGTTATTTTGGGTTTTGAAATACGGCGCAGTTCTTTGTGAAAAGATGCATTTTTATAGTCGATATAGATATCTATGTCGCTGATTTGGAATGTTAGTCGTTTGTATTTTTTGTATATGCTAAAAATCAATTTCCGTATATTTTTTAGTGGAAAAAAATTTGTGTGTTTTTTTAATCTTTCAAAATATGTTTGTAATGGATATATGACTTTTATTTGTATTTCTGGGTGTTTTGTGAACCAGTCATGATAAAAGGGTTCTGTTAGTTTGGAATGTAGAAATACTGATATTTCTAAATTTGGTGATTTTATTAATTCTGTTAGTATGGTTATGAATACGCTTTCAACGCCTCCTATAATCATATCTGGTATGCAAAAGGCTATTTTTTGTTTTTTCATTTTAACTTCCTCGCTTTAGGCTTTATGTAAAAGAAAAGACCACAAAAGGCGTGGTCGGGAAGTTAAGAAAATCATACACTAAATGACCCTGTCAGCTTTTGGAACGTGTCCTGTTATATGACCGACAGCTTCCCGACGTATGATGTCGAGAAAAATGGCGCAACGCACCCTGGGTACAATGGATTACGACAGGTTTTGCCGTAGTGTATGGGTTTTCTTACGACCCCGAACCCTTATCCCTAAAGGTTCAGCAAGATTATACATCTTATTGATGTAATTTCAAGTCGTTTATCTGTTTGACTTTTCGTATTTGTTAGTATAAAATGTCGGTCGCATGTGCGTTGTGTGCATGACGCGTTTTGGCGAAAATGATAAACTAAGCTAAAAGGAAAATAAATGATTGAAAAAAACTGGATGACTTTGATTAAACCAAAAAAATTAAATATCAAAGTCGATGAACATAATCCAAATATTGCAACATTGGTGGCGGAACCTTTGGAAAAAGGTTTTGGTTTGACATTGGGAACCGCGTTGCGTCGTGTGTTGCTGTCGTCTTTGCAGGGATGTGCGCCTATTTATGTGAAAATCGATGGTGTGCAGCATGAATTTTCCAGTATTTCTGGGGTAAGCGAAGATGTAACTGATATCATCTTGAATTTGAAAGGCGTTTATTTTAAAGCGTTAAGTGAAGGTCAGCATAAGGCTTATTTGAAAGTTAAAGGACCCGCTGTGGTGACTGCTGGTATGATTGAAACCGCAGGCGGTGTCGAAGTTATGAACAAAGATGCAGAAATTTGCACGTTGGATAAGGGTGCGGTTCTGGATATGGAAATTACATTGGGTACAGGACGTGGCTATGTTCCAGCATCTCAGCATTCTGATGGTCTGCCTTTGGGTGTAATTCCAGTAGATTCTATTTTCTCGCCAATTTTGAACGTTGCAAGTGATGTTTTGCCAACTCGTGTTGGTCAGAATACTGATTATGATAAATTGGAATTGACAGTAAAAACCAATGGTTCTGTATCCCCAGAAGATGCAATCGCATTCGCGGCGCGTATTTTGACGGACCAGTTGGTTGTCTTTATTAACTTTGAAGACCCGGCACAGATTGGTGCGCCAAGTGAAGAAGAAAAAGCAAAAGATGCATTGCCATTTGATCCAAAATTGTTAAAGCATGTTGATGAACTGGAATTGTCAGTTCGTGCAAATAACTGCTTGAAGAATGACAAAATCAACTGGTTGGGTGAATTGGTACAAAAGACCGAAGCAGACATGCTGAAGACACCAAACTTTGGTCGCAAGTCTTTGAACGAAATCAAAGTTCAATTAGAAGCGATGGGCTTGGGCTTGGGTATGGAAGTCCCAGGTTGGCCACCAGAAAATATTGCGGAATTGGCCAAGAAGTACGAAGACCCATACAAGTAAATTAAAAAATATGGATTCTTGTTGCGTTTGTCGGTTCTTATGTAGGTCAACTACACTGCGAACCTTCAAACGCTTCCAATAATCTCATCTTTTTTAATTTCTTCGCATGGAAAGGGGCAAAGTAATAATTTCTTGCGTTTTGTGGAAATTTATATAAAATAAAGCGAATTTAATCCCACAGTGCTGGCAATGGTGTCAGGTTGTGGCAGTCTCGAACGAAATCCCATCAGATGGTGGGCAGAAACATAAAGGAGTAATCGATGAGACATATGAAAGCAGGTCGTACATTCAATCGCGACACAAATGCACGCAAAGCCTTGTTTATTGGTTTGGCGAAAAACTTGATTGAAAAAGAACAGATTAAGACAACTTTGCCAAAGGCAAAAGATTTGCGCAGTGTCGTTGAAAAATTGATTACTCGTGCAAAGGTTGATTCTGTTGCAAATCGTCGTTTGACAGCATCAGAATTGGGTAATTCTTCGGCGGCGACTGTTAAAAAGTTGTTCGAAGTTTTGGGGCCACGTTATGCGAATCGTAACGGTGGTTACACACGTGTTTTAAAAGCGGGCTTCCGTTATGGTGATGCGGCACCAATGGCAATTATCGAATTGGTTGACCGTGATGTAAATGCAAAAAAAGCGGCGGCGCCTGTTGCAGAAGAAGCGCCTGTTGCAGAAGAAGCAGCAAAATAATAATTTGCAAATAAAAAAAATCCCGCCGATTGGCGGGGTTTTTGTTTTCTATCTTGTTCGTTGCATCAATATTATGGTTGATGCGTTTGCCAGGTTATTTTGTCTGAATTCCATTGGTTGTGCAATGTATGGCGTTTTTGTTTGTGGCTGTATGGCCTGGATTTTTTTGTATCTGTTGATGTTGTATTTTTGTGGGTGAATGACAATTTTACCGCCGACTTTTAACAATTTGGCCAGTGTTGCTATTGTTAGATATGTCTGTTTGTCGTTGTCCAAATAATCAAATATGTTGGATGTATCGATTAGGTCGTACTTGTTATTAAATTTAGCGTCGAGATTTGCTATGTCGCACTGTTTAAAGTCGAATGGACCGGTGATAACAGATTGCAGTTTTTTATATTCTGCGCGATTGATGTTATAAGGTGAATCAACCGTTCCGCCATTGCATGTAAAGCGACACTGTTGGATGGTTATCTTTATTAGTTCTTGATTTAATGGCGACAGTTTAGGTATGCATTTGTCAATGTGCGGTATTTGTGTAATGTCTTTGTTTTTTATTTTTGCCATCATTGCCATGTATTCGTCATAGGTCAAATGTTGAATTGCGGTTGTTTTCAGTTCTTGCATTGTGCCGGCAAGGTGGCGAATGTCGTATGTGTGGATAGTGGTTGCGCCATACAGTTTGTAAAATAACGCCTGGTCGCCACTGGCAGCGACGGTCAGTACGGATTTAAAGTCTTGTGTTGGTATCTGTGACAAATCCCAACGCAGATTTTCATTGGTGAATGTGTATGCGCTGACTGTGCGTTCGTCGAATGCGTCGCTTTTAAATAAGTCTATTATTGTGTTCATATTTGGTCCCCTTGGCTCTCAAGTATATATAATACAAATCTGTAAATTGTCAATAGGCTTGTTTGTAAAAAGGGCTTTTATTAGTTGGCAGTTTGTGATAGAATTAGAAAGATTAAAAGGAAAGGGTTTTGGTATGAGGCACTTGTTAGTGTTGGCTGTTTTATTTTCTGGGATTGTTGCTGGTGATGGTTTTGCGGCGACGTCGCGTGCATCACGTGCGGGTGGGGGACAGGCAAATAATGCCCCGGCGCAAAAGACAACCAGTGCGCGTTCCGCGCGCAGTGCGACAACGGCGCCTAATAGTGCGGTGCGGGCGCGGTCTGGAACGCCTGTGGCGGCGCGTTCTGTACGAACGCCGGCGGCGGGTGGGGCGCCTGTGATAAAGGCGCGTGCCGGAGTTACACAGAAAGTTATTGGAAAGGGAACCAAGGTTACAGCGGCGGCAAAAAATATCATTGTAAATGAAGAGTGTCAGGCAAAGTTTGATGGATGTATGGATTCGTTCTGTATGCTGGATAATGATACAGGGGGACGTTGTCTGTGCAGCGATAAAAATGCAGAATATGATGCGATTTTGGCAGAGATTGAAAAGTTAGACCAACAATCTTATCAAATGGCTACGTTTGGTGTGGAAAAAATTGAAATGGGGGCGGATGCAGATGCCGCAATCGCTAATGCAAATGCTGTGGCGCAATCGCTGGTTAAAGAAGCGGAAAAGGAAAAGTCGAATAAGCGGTCACTGGATTTGTCTATGTGGGATGTGGATTTTGAATTTGGCGAAGAGTCTGATATCTTTGGCGAAGAATCGTCAATTGACGATAAAGAAGGGGATGCGTTATATCGTGCCGCAACAGAAATCTGTGTTGCGCAAATGCCAGAATGTGCCGGTGATATGGATATGTTGCGTATGATGTATGGGCAACGGATTAAGTCGGATTGTACCGCGTATGAAAACAGTCTGAAACAGCAGAAAACAGCCAGTCAGCAAAAATTGTCCGCAGCAGAAAAAGCCCTGCGCGAGGCAGCGTTAGAACAGCACAGAACCGCAAATAAATATGATTTGGGGCAATGTACGGTTCAGTTTAAAAAGTGTATGCAGACAACCGGTGGTTGTGGGGATGATTTTGCAGGATGTGCGACCATGGCTGCGATGGACAGTACTAATGTACGACAGTCAACGTCACAAAAATCTAAGGGTTATCAAATTAAAGGCGCGGTAACTAATATTGAAATTACTGCATCAACGTACGACACTTTATTATCGAAGCAACCATTGTGTGAACACATTACTAAATCTTGTGTTGCAGTCGCTGATAAAGTTTGGGACGCTTTCTTAAAAGAAGCTGCACCGCAAATCAAAAACGCAGAAATCATCGCTGAAGATAATGCTAGACAAAACTGTATCGGTAATATC
>JBGUTP010000019.1:0-46192 GCA_045133095.1 Candidatus Enterousia sp. | reverse complement strand
GTTAAAATAAGGTGCCGTATAAAAAAGAATGCTTTTTTAATGTGTGCCAAGGTGACTGCGGGGTCCAGCGATTCAAAACATTGTTGCCGTTCATAGAATATACATAGAATATAACATTTCAAAAACAAAAGGGTTCCCGCTGGAACCCTTGATATTCGTGGCTCGGGCAACTGGACTCGAACCAGTGACATACGGATTAACAGTCCGTTGTTCTACCGACTGAACTATGCCCGAATAGCGTTGCATATAATATACTAAAAAAAGGCATAAGTCAAGTGTTTTTAGAAGAATTTTGTCGTGTGTTATGCACGCCGCAAAACCGCAGAACCCTGCGACTTTTGTCCCAGAGTGTATGTAAATGTATGTTTTTCAAACGGCCGTGCCAACAATAAGCAGAAGGCAAATATATTCAATTTACTTTTTTGATTTTTAGTGCTAGACTGTGAATTGAATCCATAGGGATATGGGTTCGGGGCTATCTCAAGCCCAGCGTATTCGGTGCAAAATTACTGACGGCATCGTCATCCGATGTCATTCCTGTGGTTTTGTATCGTGATTTATCCCTGACTTAATAAGTCGGGGAGCTGTTTGCTATACAACAGGGGCAACCCGAAAACAACAGAATCACTAATACGCTGATTTGAGAACTCCCCGACCGCCTAACATCCCATGGCGGTTTAACTTTTTATTGCGCGGAGGGGGAGCAGTGCGGTTTGGCTTTTTAATTTTTATGATTTTTCCATTTGCGGCGTCGGCAAATATCTTGCCATTGGATGATGCGTTGCGTGCCACATACACCGCATGCGTTGGTATTGATGATGAATTGAGTGACCTGAAAACAATGGCCGGGATAAATACTGCAATCACATCTGTTGGAACTGCGGCCAGTGTTGGGGCAACGGTCACAGGTTTGGTAAAGGCAGATAAAGATAAACAGATTGAAATAAAACTAGAAAAATTGCGCGAAATTGAACAAAAAAATCCAGACCTACAATCCACAGATGCTGAATGGGATAAATTTGAATCCGGCCTGACAACAGAACTAGCCAATGCAAAAATAGAGGTTGAAAAATATCAGGCTGAAATTGAAAAACTGAATAAGCAATCTAAGAAATTGGGTAATTGGCGGACAGGCCTGATGGCGGGCGCAACCGCAACCAATGTGGCGGGCGCAATTATTGCCGGCACGAATAAAGTAGATGGCGACCTGAAAACGCAAATAGATAACTGTATCAGCAATGTCAAAAACCTGCGCAATTCTATTATGCAGGCACGTATAAATGGCGAAGACGTATCCGAGGCCGAGTCTATCGCATCCGCATGCGGCGAATATGAATATGTCGATGTGTCCAAGATAAATAATCGTGGTCGGGGCGCAATGATTTCATCCACCGTTGGTGCCACAACCGGATTGGCTGGAACCATCACATCCGCAATGGCAAACACCGACAAAACACGCAACGACAATACAGAATCTGGCAAGCAAAAAGAAAAGAATCTGAATACTGCATCAAATGTGTTGGCGGGCGCAACCACTGTGGCTTCGGCAACGGCAACTGTATTCAACGCAACACAGATATCCGCGATAAAAAAAGTAGCCGCAGTTGCCGAAAAATGTACGGGGGTATTGAAATGAAGAAAACCCTGATTGCATTTTTGTGTACATTTATTGCGCTGCCTGCAATGGCTGATAACTATATCAAATTCAAGGCATCCGCAATCGAAGATACGATAAATACAATGGTGCCGGAATCACACCGCGCGTCCGCAGCAGACGAATACCAAAAACAGATGAATTCAACCACCGGTAAAATATCTGTTATGGGTATTTATAAAGTTTGTGCGGCCGCTGGGTTCAATATAAATAACACAAATGGATATAACGGTTGTTGCCTGTTTATAAATACAATCGCAGAAAAATCTGGTTTTGGCTTTGGCAGCGCAAACCAACAAAAATGCAAAACAAAATTCAATGGTATTTGGGCTTTATCCCCCGATGGCAAACAATATCAATGTGTCGGCAAAGACGGCTATAAATTGGTATATCACGCATCCTGTAACGGTGCGGGTGGCGATTGTATTCGGGATTTTTCATCCCTGCAAACCCAGGAACCAAATGCACGCGAATTTATACAGACATACGGACAACAAAAGAATCTGCAATTTACATGTTGGTACACATTTGATGAATCGCGCTGGCAAATAAATAACCCAAAACCCCAAGATTACATAAAATGCAGTGCGGGTGGCAAGGCATACGAATTTGAATTTGACGATTTGATTCAGGACCCAGGTAAAACCGCGGTTGAATCTGAAAATACGGCCCTGTGTGAAATGTTTGGCGGTAAAATTGTAAAACATCCAGACAGCAGTATTGAAAAACAATGGCAATCGTGCGAAGTATCAAGGGAAATTTGCAATGGCCTACTGCATAATTTGGCAGTCAAAATCGGGCACAATGTTATGTACCAGGGATACTGCCGCCTGTCACGCACAGTAAAAGAAACATCGGTCGTTGGCCTAAAAACATTACCAGGTGTGGACAGTCGTATATTCTATAACACAGGCGCCCAAATGCGTGCCGGCATGGCAAAACAACAAACCGAAGAATATCTGCGCACAAAATTCCCAAATGAAACATATGTAAACTGTAACCCAAATCCAAAAATACTGAATGCGGGTCTTGGCATTGACACAGATTATGTTATGACATGTACCGTTGGCAGCAAACAGGTTGATTTTATATTCCATGACCTGACCGAGGGGAATTATGGCCGTGCCGCAACCGGCATGGATGCAATGCAGTGTATAATCAGTGGTGGTACATTCAAGGGCGAATCTTGCCGTGGTCCAACCCAGGCGGAATGTGATGCCCTGGATGCGGCATTGCGTGCCAAGGGCTCATCTGAGGGTGCAAAGTGGGATGACAATGTTCGTGCATGTATTATGGGCAACGCAATGAAGACCTATAAGCGCGATGTCACAACTGGCTACATTGTTGGTGCGGTCGTTATTGTTGGCGGAACAATCGCAGTCATTGGTACGGGTGGTGCAGCGGCCCCTGCAATCATTGGTGGTGCAGAAATGCTGGTAACCGACCTGGCAATAAATTGGGCAATCGATGCGAACCACAGACGTTTGAGCAAGGGTGCCGCAACACGTTTTGTGAATTTTATTGAAGATGCAGATAAATGCACCACCGAGGCCTGTGCCCTGAAAGTATTACAATCACATTATGCAACGTTATCCGGTGTTATGAATGATTTGAATAAGGATGACCTGGCGGTGGTGGATACAACAATGGAACGGCTGTTCGGGCTGATACAGACAGAATTTATGGCGTGTGGTAAAAACGATGTTGGACAAACGGTCTATGCAAATCCGGCAGACTGCGCAATGCAACAATCGCATCTGAAAATTATGGATTATATTGACCCGGTGTCTGAACCTGTTTTGATTATAGCAAGTATTGCATATAACCCAGGTTATGTAACAAACAAATTTATGAAACTCAAAAAAGTCCGCAAATTGGCAAAATTAGATGATGCGGCTGATGCAGCAGTTGTCGCAGGCAGCAAAATAAAGAACCCAAAACAATGGAAGCCTGGCGAAGATGTTGCAGAATATATGGATGTTGAAAAGTTGCAGTCAAAATTGGATGATATTGACAATCAGCATGCGGCTTATTTAGATGAATTGAATACGCAACTGCAAGATGCAGAAATACGCCTGTCGCAAACACCAAAAAAAACCGATGCGCAGAGCGAAACGGCAAAAATTGTGGAAGGGCAAATAGATAAAAGAATAGAGCAGCTAGTTGCACAAGAAATGGATGATTTTGAAGAATATAATCGCATAAAAAATGAATTTGCACTCCAACGCAAAAAAATTACAAGTGAACATCGTGAGGAGCTAATAGAAATACTAAAAGAAAAAGGTACAACGGGATTAGAAGATGCCATAAACAAATATGCAGATTCACCAGAATTTACAGCATTGTCGCAACGACACAAAGAGCTTTCTGATAAATACAGGCAAATTGACCACAAAATACGACTCTCATCTGATGATGCAGAATTATTGAAACTAAAAACAGAACATGAAGCACTGGTTCATGGCAATTCTCCAGAATACAACGAGGTTAGTAACGAAATAGAATATATCAATGCGCTGATGGAAGATACATACAAAACAATAGGTGATGAAAAAAATGTTGCGTTATGGGATGCAATACCGAATGAAATAAAACAAAAATTGCCCGAAATTCGCGATAATGAGATTGTAGAAATCCTGGCAAAAGATGATATGCTAACACATTATGTAAACAATTTTGACGAGGTTAGTAAAAATGCAGAATTATATAATGATTTTTTATCTCGTATAGCTCGTGGAATCAATGACAAACATCCTATGTCAATCCCTGTATCAATTGGCACATATACAGATGCGAATTCTCCCAGGATTGGGGCGCTTGCACAACCGATTGACAACTCGATAGGGATAAATACTGCGCGTAGAAATGATACAGATTTAGATGGTACCATTGGAATAATAAAACATGAAGTCGGACATTCTATAGACCATCACAGAGCCAATGACGGTATTTTAGGTCAAACATTACAAGATATGAAAACATGGAAAAATCATGGAAATTCAGACCCTGATATCATGAATGCTATTTCACCATCAGGATTGAATGAGTTTAGTGTTGGTGATATAAGCAAAAACGCACGCAAACAGTTAGAATCCGAAGGTTGGAAATTTGAAAACATTTCAACCCCTGAAACGAGAGAGAAATACCTCGCTGAACCAACCGAGAAAAGCTCCTGGTCCATTACACCTACTTCTAATATCAAACAAAAGGTAAATTCGTATCGTGAGGCTAATGGCGTTACGAAATAAAAACATTGTACTACAAGCCCATGGCAAGAAATGATGCACAACAAATCATTGAACGCCGTGCCGAGATGCAGTAAAAAAAACAGGCAAGATGATGAGTTGTATATGGGTAAAAAAATTACAAATTTGACTTTGAATTACATATGTTGGACCAAAAAACTGTACGCAAATTACATAAGCGCCCGTCTGTAAAAACTCATATTATAAAACACCACATTTTTCTCACAACTATCAGCCAATCGTAAATACATGGGTAAGATGGGGGCGTTGTGGTAAATTTGGATTTTTTATCTGTTGCATGGGGCGGGGCAGGGTGCTATATTTTATCTGTCCAATACAGAATAACAAAAGGAATTTTATATGTTATTAAAGGGTAAAAAGATTTTAATCACAGGTGTCGCAAACGACTGGTCTATGGCGTGGGCGATTGCCAAACGTGCGCATGAAATGGGGGCTGAAATTGCGATGCCTTATGCGATGCCTGCGCTGGAAAAGCGTGTGCGCCCATTGGCGGAATCAATTGGTGCAAAATTTGTTCGTGAATGCAATGTTCAAAATGACGAACAGATGGATGCACTGTTTGCGGATATTGAACGCGAATGGGGGCATCTGGACGGTATGCTGCACGCGATTGCGTTTTCTGACAAGAATGAATTAACCGGCCGCTATGCCGACACAACCCGCGATAATTTCAAGAACACAATGGATGTTTCTGTGTATTCTTTGGTCGATTTAACACGTCGCGCATCCCGCCTGATGACCAATGGGGGCAGTATTGTAACCTTGACATACTATGGTGGGGAAAAGTCTGTTCCGAACTATAACGTAATGGGCGTTGCAAAATCCGCCCTGGACAGCAGTGTTCGCTATCTGGCATCTGACCTGGGGCGCGATGGTATTCGCGTTAATGCAATCAGTGCCGGTCCAATCATGACCCTGGCATCCAGTGGTGTTGGCGGTTTCAAGGCTATGTTGCGCCTGAATGCGGAAACGACGCCGCTGCGCCGCAATATGACATTGGACGACGTGTCTGGTGCCGCCATGTATTTGTTCAGTGACCTGTCTTCCGGGGTCACAGGTGAAATTCACCATGTTGACTGTGGATATTCCACAACAGGAATGTTGCCTAATGAAATGAAAGAAATCTTGTTAAAGAATCTGGATAACTAAAAGAGCCCCAAACGGGGCTTTGATTTTTTTATTTCTTTTTCTTTGCGGTGCTTTTCTTTGCAGGTGCCGCTTTTTTTGCGGGTTCCTTTTTATATTCCGCATACAGTGCCGCCCCACAAGAGAAGGCAATCATTGCCGCAACCGCCGCAATCAGACCTTCGATTAATCCTTCCGAGAAATAAAAGAAGAATATCGCGGCAATAACCAACACAATTGTATAGCCCAGATTTTTGGACAACACACTCAGCAGTTTTTCAAACATCTTTTTTTCCTTTGTTTCGTTGGACACAGTGATTATATCATAATTCAAATATTTTATGCCACAAAAAATACCACCGAAAATTCGGTGGCACCAAAAGGAGAGAGTATGAATAAACAATTCTGTAAATTATGGATTACAGTACCACATGCCCGCCCAGTCTTGCTGTCTTTGGAATAGGACCAAAGGACGAACGTGGGCTGACATAAATGTTGCCTGTGATGACAAAGTCGCCACAGAATTGCAACATATTCACATCACGCAGAAACAGGTTCCCGTTGATACGAATATCGCATGGCAATGTGTACTTACGCATATTTTGCAGGTACAAGTTGCCGTTTACTTCCGCGCCTTTTTGCAGCATCGCACCCGCGCCACGGCTGTCGATAATGACGTCGCCCCAGAATTTATCATTCTGCTTTGCGGTCTGCTGCTTGGCGATTTGAACTTCTGCTTTTTTTACAGGCACTACATTAATTGCCTCGGCTGATTTTTTACGTGTAACAGAATCTGTTTTTATTGGCAACACAGTGCGTTTTAAATTAATTTCGTATGGTGCGCTATCTTCGGATACTGTGACTTGTTCTGTTGTTGGCGTCACAGGCTTTGCCACGATAACAACCTGTTTTTTATTGCATGCGACAATATCCATAATCAACATCGAGAACAATACAATAATTGCCACCAACAGGGCGCAATTAACCAATCCAATCAGGTTTATCCCGCAAATCCAGTTCCAAATGCGACCGCAGATTTTTGCAATCTTTTTAAAGGGCCAGCAAATCACTTTCCACACTTTGGACCAAAATCCCTTTTTCTTTTGTGATTTTTTAACGCGATTTGTCGCCTTTGTAATCTTTTCTGTTTTTGACATTTTTACCCATCCTTTTTATAGGTTTTTAATTTTCATACCCTAAAAATAGTATTTGTCAACTCGTTTGTCAAGTGTTTTGTCAAAAAATATTTTTTGTCACGAAAAATAATTTGGATTTTTTACTAAAATATAGTACCCTTAACAATCATGCAAAGCAGGGCAGTTTTATTATTAATTATGTTGTTGGCGGGGTGTTCTGGGACATCTGTTCCGGACAGTCCTGGCTTTATCTCGGTCGGTATTGATGCGGGCAACTATCGTATTTTCACGTCCCAGCGTTTTTCGGATTCCACGTCCCCGGTTCATATTTACATCGAAGGCGATGGTTACGCATTTGACGCGCGCGGACGTCCCACATCTGACCCCACGCCACATGGCACATTTATCTATGACCTGGCGACCAAGGATACTTCACCCAATGTTGTCTATATGGCGCGCCCGTGCCAGTATGTTTGGTCTGATGCCTGTACGCGTGCAGATTGGACCGACGGTCGTTTTGCGCCACATATCATAGATTCAATGGCATCTGCCATTCGTTCGGTTGCGGCTTCGCGTCCTGTTATATTAATTGGGTATTCTGGTGGTGCGATGATTTCAGGTCTTGTTATTAATCAAAATCCTGATTTGAATATAAAAAAGTGGATAACAATTGCGGGGGTCTTGAATCATTCCAAATGGACACAATATTTTGGCGACGCGCCCCTTTCCATGTCTGTTAACCTGGACACGTTGCCGCGTTTGCCCCAGGCGCACTACATTGCATCTGGCGATAAAGTGGTTCCAAACGAACTGTCATATCAGTGGACTGCTGGTGCAAACATAACAACGGTTCAGGGGGCGACCCATTCATATTTCCCGAACCTGGAACTTGATTTTAAGTAAAATGATTTTTATTTAGCGCTATTGACAATGCGGATGTTTGTCACTATATTAATGACATGTCAGAAATAAAAATTATTCCGTTGTTCAATCAGTCTGCCCCAGGTATCTGGGATGACTTTCTGCGCGTTCGTTTTGAAACCATGCAGCACAATTATTCTGTGAAAATGACTGATGTCGAATTGCAAAACGACCTGGAAATAATGCGTCGTGCCTTTGCGGGGCGTTCTGGTGCATTTGCGTTCGCGGCATACGATGGTGCGCGTATGGTTGCGACATTGAACGGTGATTTTAATAATGGCGGTGCCACAATTCGTCATATTTACGTTTTGCCGGCATATCAAAAACAGCGTCTTGGCGCACGTCTGTTGGCGGTGGCAGAATCTGCGGCATCATTGTCCGCCAAGTACATAGACCTGGTGTCATACAGTCATTCTGAAAAATTTTATCAAAAGCACAATTATGTATCACAATTTGGTACGAACAATTATTTAAAGCGCATACCACCCACTTCATCATGTTCTGTTGTTCCTGTGTTTCATTGTACACCTAGCATGTGTCGCGCGTGTGCTGCCATTGCCAAACGGTACAACTTTGATTTTAATTCGGGCATAGTTAATCACGACCATTTGCCTGTGTTTGTTTATCGTGATTCAACAGCCAAGATTAAGGGTTTTAGTATTTTGCACAATCTGGAATCATCGCCAAAACTTTATATTGCTGATTCTGGGCCAAAAGATTGGATATCTCAGCGTTTAAAGAACACCATTGATTTATATCGTACCCAGGCGTTATTAATGCGTTCCTGCGAAAGATAAAATAAAAATCCCACCGATTGGTGGGAATAATTATTCAGCTGTTTTGGTATTTTCAACCGGTTCTGTTGCCGGCGTTTCTGTGGATTCTGTTGCCTGTTGATTGGCTGCAGATTCCTGATGTACGATTTCCTGTCTCAGATGGCTTTGCTGTACACCCATATTAGTTTTTGATGCCACCAACGCCAGTGCCGCACACAGCACAAAGAAGATAGTTGCCAACCATGCCGTTGCGCGTGTCAGAAAGTTTCCCGCCGCCGCCCCGGTCAGTGCGCCACCAAACATAGATGCCGCAGACGACCCAGACATCCCGGACCCTTCGGATTTTTGTAACAAGATTAAACCAATCATCATAACTGCAACAATGATTAACAGCACCAACAAAATTGAAAACATGTCTTATACCCTTTTTATTTTGATTGATTTTAAATCTCTTATTCAGAAAAAGCAAGAATTTTCAGCAACGCCTCCGCGGCAGCTGTGCTGGCACTTTTTTTAGATGTACCGCTGCCTGTGGCGACCTTTCCCATTGCGCGAACCTGTACATTAAAGACAGGGCTGTGCGATGCGCCAGTTTGTGTTATGTATTCATAGACAGGTAAATGTCCACCATCGGCCTGTTGTACGAATTCTTGCAGGGCGGTTTTTGGGTCTTTGGGCGGAACGATATCTGCGGCGGCCAGGTCGCGCCATATATCGACAATCAGTTTTTTTGCAACATCGAATCCGCCGTCAATGTATATTGCTCCCAGAATGGCTTCCATCGCATCTGCCAGAACGTGCTGAATTCTGCCTGCGGTTAAATGTCCGTGTCGGATTGACTTGTCCAATTCGATTTCACGCGCAACCTTGGCAAGTGTTTGCGTTGACACCAATACCGCATGTCTGCGTGCCAATTCGCCTTCGGCTTCGTTGGGATACATCTGCATCAACAGGTCTGCCACACTTAATCCCAAAACCCTGTCGCCAATAAATTCCAAGCGTTCATTATTGTTGTTGGAATCCGCGCCACTTTGTGTCAGTGCCAAATCCAACAATGTTTTATCTTTAAAATCATAGTTTAATTTAATCATATCAATTTACACCCATTCCAAAACGGTCCCAACGCATCTTGTTTCCCCATGACCATATCGCCAGCATTGGTGCATAGTAGTTATGCGAATACCACACAAACCATACTTTTCCCAAGACGTTATCACGTGGCACCATACCGATACTGCCGCGGCTGTCGCCACTGTTGTCACGATTATCACCCATAAAGAAGAAATGATTTTCTTCGACGGTAAATTCTGCGGTATTATCATAATCTGCGTTATCACTAAATTCAATAATGCTGTGTTTTACGCCATTAGGCAATGTTTCAGTATATTCTGTTGCGCCAAAGACCCCGCATGCCCCCACGTACATATCACAAAATTCATCTGGTTTGTATTCGATGGTGTAATTAAAGGGTGCCGGCTGATTATCGACCCATATTTTGTTGCCCTTGATAGACATGTTGTCTTTATAGTATCCAACCCCACGCATAGATTTTGGCAATACCGCCACCACATAGTCACGTGGATTTTCCCTTGGTACAATATTCCCATTGATGTACAGCCTGCCTTCTTTCATTTGAATTTTGTCGCCAGGTTTTCCGATAAGTCTTTTAACAAAATCTTGTGATTCATTGATTGGGTTTCTAAAGACCACGACATCTCCGACTTCTGGTTCTGTTGCCCAAAAACGTCCATTCCACAATTTCCAAGACCCGAATGGGAACGAATATCTTGAATATCCGTACGCCCATTTTTCGACGAATATATGGTCGCCTACGTGCATTGTCGGAATCATAGACCCGGACGGAATGTTAAATGGTTCCAGCAAGAAACTGCGGAAAATAATTGCGATAAGTGCGCCATAAAAAATTGTATTAAACCATTCGCGCGCGACATTTTTGTTTTTTGCTGGCATAGAAAATCCTTTCTTTAATTTTCTACATATTAGAACTTGCAGAATTTTAATTCAAGTTATAATATGCACACATGATATCTTTGAATTCAATCATATTTAATGGCATGGAAGCGACGGCAATAGACGTTCAGGTGCAATTGTCTTCTGGACTGTCCAAGCCGGAATTTAACATCATAGGTTTGGCGGATCGTGCGGTCAAAGAATCTGCGGAACGCATTCGCAATGTTTTGTCTGCGCTAAACTTGTCACTGCCGCCAAAGCGTTTAACTGTAAATTTATCACCTGCGGACGTTGAAAAAAGCGGCTCTCACTTTGACTTGCCGATTTTATGTGGCATTTTGTGTGCAATTGGCGTGTTGCCCGAAAGTGAATTGGAAAAATACGTTATTCTGGGCGAAGTTGGCTTGAACGGTGCCATTGTCAAGACGGATGCCGTATTGCCGGCAAGTGTCTGGGCGCATTCGCGTGGTCTGGGCATTATTTGTCCCGGTGACCAAGGTGCCGAAGCTCGCTGGGCAGGGCATACTGAAATCCTTGCACCGTTTCATGTTATGCAGTTAATCAATCATTTCAAAGGAACGCAAATTTTACCTGTTCCTGAATTGACGACGCCGGTTTCAACGTCTGCCACAACTCTTGACATGGCAGAGGTTCACGGTCAAGCGGCGGCAAAGCGTGCGTTGGAAATTGCGGCGGCTGGTGGTCATGCAATGCTGATGGTGGGGCCTCCTGGGTCTGGCAAGACCATGCTGGCGTCGCGCTTGCCAACAATTATGCCGGAAATGACCGCTACGGAAATTCTTGAAACGTCAACAATTTATTCCATCGCAGGCCAGTTGAATAACAACGGTCTGATGTCATCGCGCCCATTCCGCAGTGTTCACCATACGTCCAGTCCGGTTGCCTTGGCGGGTGGTGGGTCTGATGCGCGCCCGGGTGAAATATCACTTGCCCACAATGGTGTTTTGTTCTTGGACGAATTACCGGAATTTAATCGCGCTACCCTTGAAATTTTACGTCAACCAATGGAATCTGGGCGCATATTGATATCTCGCGCCCGTCGTAACGCTACATATCCTGCGCGTTTTCAGTTAATTGCCGCAATGAATCCATGCCCGTGTGGTCATTTGGGGAATGCGGCGTTATCGTGTTCGCGTGCGCCCCGCTGTGCCGAAGCGTACCAGAATAAAATTTCTGGTCCCTTGTTGGACAGAATTGATTTACATGTTGATGTTGACGCTGTCAATCCATGGGATATGGCGTCTGACACCACACCGCGTGAAACCAGTGCTGAAATCCGTGCGCGTGTTATTGCTGCACGCGACCGGCAAATTGCGCGCCAAGGGCGTGTGAATGCGTATCTTGATGGTGCTGACCTGGAACGCTTTGCCGCACTCGGCGATGAATTGACGGCGTTTTTGAACACGGCTGCGGAAAAGATGGGAATGTCTGCGCGTGGATACAACCGCATTCGTCGTCTGGCGCGAACGATTGCCGATTTACGTGGTTCCACTGATATAGAAATGTCCGACCTGGCCGAGGCATTATCCTATCGTCCAATTAATCGTGGAAAATACGGAGTTAAATTATAGTTGTTATTTTGATTTTATGCCTGATGCATTTTTCCATTTTACGATATTGTTTCGTGCGATATCGAATTTAAGGCACGCGCGTCCGATTGAATGTTTTGCGGCATAATCCAAAATTTCATTTCGCTTTCTGTAAATGCTATTTTTTAAATCTCTTTATTTATGTTATCTGCCCATTGTTTTATTTGATAACTAGTGACTTTAAAGACCTTTGCTGCTTCTGCTGGGCTGTGTGTTTGTGCGTATTCGACAATATTTTGCTTTTGCGCATCTGTAAAGACTCTTGCCTGTCGTGTTTTGTAAACTTTATATTTTTTATTCCACATATTCAGTGTTGAATGAGGTACGTCGTATTTATCGACTGCGTCTGATGCGCCGTGTTTCTTTGCGTAATTCAAGACCTCTATAATAAATTCTTTGCTTTGTCTTTTGTGTTCATGTTTTGGTTTTTTTATACGGTCTTTGATTCCTTTGACATAGATATTAAATTCCTTGTTCCAATTATTCATTGTCGCAATAGCCACATCAAATTCTTTTTTTGTTGCCATCAGCCCGTGTTCCTGGGCGTGTTCCAAGATTTTGATTTTTTCTGCCACGCTAAAAAATCTCATTTCTTGTGTTTCGTAAATATTGTATTTCTTGTTCCAGCGTATCACCGTCGAAGCCGCCACCCTGTACATTGCCGCCGCCGCCACCGGTCCATTTACCTTGGCATATTCCAGGATTGCCATAATTGTTTCGAATGAATAAGCCATTATTTTGCCTTTTTAATTTTTCTTGTTTTTTTCCAGTATCTTATACAGGCTTCATTAACGTTGAATTTCAATGCTGCGCGTGCGAGCGAGTGTTCCCTGGCAAATTCCAAAATTTCATCTTTTTCTTTTTCCGTAAACGTATTGTACATACGTTGTTCAAAGATACCTAATCTTCTGTTCCAATTCCAAATTCTGGTTTTTGTAACGTCGTATTTTTCAGTTGCTTTTAACACGCCATGCACCTTGGCATAGTTCAAAATTTCTATTTGTTTCGCGCGACAGGTTTTCTTGTGTCTTTCTGGTTCGACTGGATTCAAGTGTTTGCCTTTTGGATAGACTTCAAATACGCCGTTCCAAACACTTATCAGCGACGGATTAATCTTGTATTCTTGTACCGCGTTAAGTACGCCATAACGTTTAACGTGTTCCAATACGGCAATCTTTTCGTCGTCTGTGTATCTTTTTGATGGTTTTGGTTCATAGATTTTCAGTTGTTTGTTCCATAATGTAATAGTTGCCCCTGTAACGCCAAAGTGTGCCGCCGCGGCATTGATTCCGTGGTCTTTTGCAAAATTCAAAATTTCTAATTTTTCCTGTAATGAATATGCCATCTTTAGTTTGTCCTTACTTTTGTCGCGCTCTTTGTTGCCAGATTCTGATTAGAGTAGGATTTACATCGTATTTATAAGCCGAATTTGTGACCCCAAAATTTGATGCGTGTTGCAATATTTGTTCTTTTTGTGCATCTGTGAACCGTCGATAGTTTCTTGGTCTTGGTTTAATTACACTTCTGCGAAAATACAGTACGGTTTGTCTTTTGATTTGAAACTTTTCTGCGGCGGCATCAATGCCATATTCTTCAGAATATTCTGCGATTTCTTTTTTTTCTTCGTATGTGCGCATTGTGCGTATCATGTGTGCGCGTGGCTTGCCGTTCCATCTTCCGCTGTCATATATTTTGTATTCTTCGTTCCACGTACTGACCAGTGACTGATTAACGCCGAACAGTTCCGCGGCCTGTGCCGGTGTATTTTCTTTTGCGTAATGCAGAATTTCTATTTTTTTATCAATGCTGTATGTTTTTTTCTTTGGAACGCTATAGACATGATATTTTTGATTCCATTTTTCTATTGTGCGCTTGCCGACCTTAAAGTGCAGGGCGGCATTTTTAACCCCATAGATTTTCACATATTCTAAAATTGCTATCTTTTCTGGCTCTATGTGTCGCATAATTTTCCCATATTTAAAATTCGCAGATAAAATAACACATTATTTTAATTTGTCAATATTAAAAGGCATAAAAAACCCCCACATTTGCGCGTGTGGGGGTGATTACTTACATCATACCAGGCATGCCGCCACCCATTTGTGGGGCGGCTGTTTTTTCTTCTGGGATTTCTGTCATTACTGCTCCTGTGGTCAGCATTACTCCTGCGGTACTTGCCGCCGCGGCGATTGCTGTTTTGACCACCTTGGCAGGGTCAATAATTCCTGCCTGCATCATGTCAACATATTCGCCGGTTTGCGCGTTGTATCCAAAGTTATAGTCTGTTGCGTCCATAACCTTGCCGACTACGATTTCACCAGACACACCTGCGTTTTCTGCTATTTGTGCGCATGGTGCGATGATGGCGCGACGCACAATATCAATTCCAACGTCTTGGTCTGCGTTTGCGCCATGTAAATCTTTCAGGGCATTAACTGCGCGTACCAGTGCAATTCCCCCCCCCGCGACGATGCCATCTTCAACGGCGGCGCGTGTTGCGGCAAGTGCGTCATCAACACGGTCTTTCTTTTCTTTTACTTCGACTTCGGTCATTCCGCCAACTTTGATAACGGCGACCCCGCCAACCAATTTTGCCAATCTTTCGGACAGTTTTTCACGGTCATAGTCACTTGTAGATGCGGCAATAGACACACGAATTTCATCGGCGCGCGCCGCGATTGCGGACTTATCTCCGCCGCCATGTGCCAACAGGGTTGAATCCTTGCTGACGATAACTTTTTTTGCACTTCCCAGTACTGCCGGGCTGATATTTTCGAACGTCATTCCCATATCATCAGAAATCACGGTTGCCCCTGTTACAATTGCTATGTCTTTCAGCATTTCCTTGCGTCTATCACCAAAGCCCGGTGCCTTGACCGCACAAACCTTCAGTCCACCACGTAACCGGTTCAGCACCAATGTTGCCAACGCTTCGGATTCTACGTCTTCTGCGATTATTAACAACGGTTTGCCTGATTGCGCCACAGGTTCCAGAATTGGCAACAACGCCTGCAGGCCTGTGATTTTCTTTTCGGACACCAAGATTTGCGCCCCATCCAATTCCGCCAGCATTTTTTCACTGTTGGTCACGAAATAAGGCGACATAAATCCTTGGTCAAATTGCATTCCTTCGACCACATCAATTTCCGTGTCCAGTCCTTTGGCTTCTTCGACGGTAATAACGCCTTCTTTACCAACCCGTTCCATTGCATTTGCAATTTTTTCACCAATATCGGAATCAGAATTTGCCGAAATTGTTGCAACCTGCGCAATTTCTGCGCTGTCTTTGACGGGGCGCGCATGTTTTTCAATGTCGTCAATAACCGCACTGGTTGCCAAATCGATACCGCGTTTAACGTCCATTGGGTTCATGCCTGCGGCAATAACACGACGACCTTCGCGGATTAATTTCTGTGCCAGTACGGTTGCGGTTGTGGTTCCGTCACCGGCATCGTCACCGGCTTTTTTTGCGACTTCTTGAACCATACGTGCGCCGATATTTTCCTGGGGGTCTTTCAGTGCAACTGCCTTGGCGACGGTAACGCCGTCTTTGGTTGCAACCGGTGCGCCGTACGATTTTTCAATAACAACCGTACGTCCCTTTGGACCCATAGTAATTTTTACGGCATTTGCCAACTTATCAACACCTGCCGCCATTTTATCTGTATCGAAAATAATATCTTTTGCCATAGTTTGTATCCTTATTCAATAATTCCCAAAATATCTGTTTCTTTAATTAACACAAAGTCACGACCATCCAATTTGATTTCATTGGCGGATGCCGCCCATTTTGCGAACAGTACAGTATCGTTTTCTTTGACTGTCATTGGAATTAAATCGTCGCCGTCGTACAGACCCGCGCCAACCGCGATAACGCGACCGCGTGAAGGCTTTTCTTTTGCGTTGTCTGGGATAATAATTCCGCCGGCAGTAATATTTTCTTCTTCGATTCTTTCCAACAGAACGTAATTATGCAGTGGTTTGAACATAAATAAACTCCTTTATCAACCATGTATGACAGATATAGTCTTAAAATTCTTGATTTCAAGTCTGTATTTTAATATGGTGTTTTTGAAAAACAAGGGGAATAAAAATATGTATGACAAAAATAATATATTTGCGAAAATAATCCAGGGTGAAATTCCATCTAACAAGATTTATGAAAATGAATTTGCAATGTCTTTTTATGATGTGAATCCTATGTTTTCAACACATGCCCTGGTTATTCCCAAGGGACCTTATAAAAACATATTGGACTTTGCCAAAAATGCCCCCGCCCCGGAACAGGCTGCTTTCTGGGAATGTTTTGCCAAGACTGCGGAAAAACTGGGCATAGATTGCGAATTTAATTGCCTGGCGAATGCGGGTGCAAACGCCCCATTTGTAAAACAGTCTGTGTTTCATTTTCATTTGCATTTGGTTGCGGGGGCGAAAACTGATGCATTCCGGGAACTGGTTGCCGAATTTAAATAAGTCATGAAGATATATGTTCGCGTTATTCCACGTGCTAAGATAAATCGGGTCGAAGTTCAACCCGACGGTGTTGTGCGTGTGCATACAACGACTGCGCCAACGGATGGCAAGGCGACCGCGGACGTAATAAAAATGTTGGCGGCGCATTACAAGGTGCCAAAGACCGGTATTAAATTAATTCGTGGTGCCACATCCCGTGACAAGGTTTTTGAAATTTAAAATCCCCAAACGGGGATTTTTTTTAATACTTCAGAATCTGTTTTTTTAATTCTGCGACGGTTTCCGCATGAAAGATATTATAAGTGTCGGTCTTGACAATAAAACCATTCTTTTGCATGTGCTTTATTAAGCGTGTCAAAGGATTCCAAAATCCATTAGTATTTAAAAAGAACAATGGTTTTGTTGTTTCGCCAATTTGTTGCATTGTTAAAATATCTGACAGTTCGTTCAGTGTCCCAATTCCGCCCGGCAAGATGATAAAGGCATCTGATTCATCGAACATAATCTGCTTTCGTTCATTAACGCCGTCAACAACCTGAACTTCGATTTCTTTGTGTGCCGGCTCCTGCATAGCAATCACATCATCGGTGGACACACCGATAACCTCGCCACCATTATTTAGTGCGGCTGTCGCAACAGTACCCATCAACCCAACGTCGCCCCCGCCAAACACCATTCTGATTCCGCTTTTTGCCAAAAAGCGTCCGACTGCACGTGCATCTCGCTTAAATTGTGGGTCTGTTCCAATTTGGTGACCGCAATAAACGGCAACGTTTTTCAATCTTCCTGACATTTTCTTTTTCCTTTATTTTTGAAAATTATAGCATAAAATACGCTAACAATGAATCAGAACTTTAAAAATTTTGTTCGAAGATATTCCCATGAACGCATTGCCGTCGCGGTCAGTGGTGGCGTTGATTCCGTGTGCTTGTTGCATTGGCTGGCTGCGTTAAAAATGAATATAGTGGCATTGCATGTAAATCATCATTTGCGTGATGCGGCAGATGCCGAAGCGCAATATGTTTCTGATTTATGCGACAGTCTTGGGATTCCGTGTCATGTTTTTGATTGGACATCTGCCAAGCCCACATCTGGGCTAGAGGCCGCCGCCCGCGACGCCCGTTATTCTTTTATGACCAATTTTTGTCGTGACAATAATATTTCTGTACTGATGGTTGCGCACCAGGCAGACGACCAGATTGAAACGTTTCTTATGAATCTGGCGCGGGGCAGTGGGGTCAGTGGGCTTGCCGCCATTCGTACGGTTTCATATCGGGACGGGGTTCAGATTGTCCGCCCCCTGTTAAGGGTTTTTCGCCGTGAATTACAAGATTATTGTGACACGCATAAAATTCGGTATTTCTCGGACGAGATGAATTTTGACGATAAATACACCCGGGTAAGGATACGCCAGAATCGTCATTTGTTATCCGATTGTTTGGGCATCAGTGACGCCCGCATTTTATTGGCGATTGAAAATCTGTCACGTGCGCGCGACGCCCTGGAATCAGATGTTTCTGAACGTGTGCGCAGTGTATTATATGACGACTATGCGCTTTTTTCTGATTCTTTTCTATTTGACCTGCCACCCGATATTGGTTTAAAGTTTCTGGGCATGTTAATTCAGACCGTTGGGGGGAACAGGTATCAGCCGCGCTTGAATTCGTTGATTTTTGCACTAAGTAAATTGCACGACAATTGTAAATTTACGTTGGGACATTGCACGATTCGACGTCACGGCAACAGTATTTTGATTGTTCCCGAAGGCGCGAAAACAAGTATCAGGAAGAAAAATGAAAAACTTAAAAGACTTCACAAAAAGCAAACAAAACAATAATCCAGGCGCGCGCAAGCGTGATGGGGCCAGTTGGTTTTTAATCATCTTTTTTGCCTTATTATTTGCGTTGGCGGCGCGTGTGTTTTTATCTGGTGGTACCCAGGGGGTCATGCCAAATGTTTCAGGCGCACAACCCGCCAAGCCGCTGGAATTGTCCTTTTCGGACGTATTGCGCCGCGCCCCAGATATCAAGACGATGACGGTCAATGGTAACAATGCCACCGGTACATTGGCGGATGGCACACAGTATCGCGCAACTATTACCTATGACCCAGAAATGTTGGCGCGCCTGTCCGAAGGTGGTACTGCAATAACCATAGACACATCAAAATCATGGTTTGAACGTTTTGCGACAATTGCGCCATTGGCTTTAACTTTGTTGTTTATTTATTGGATTTTCCGTGGTTTGCGTCGTGGCGGTGCGGGCGGTATCAGTCGTTCTTTAATTGGTCAGAATCCGACCAAGATTGCCACCGGCAAACCAAAAACCACATTCGCAGATGTTGCCGGCATTGAATCAGAAAAGCAGGAACTGTCCGAAATCGTTGATTTCTTAAAGAACAAAGACAAATACAAAACACTTGGCGCACGTGTGCCACGTGGTGTTTTATTGTCGGGTCAGCCGGGAACCGGCAAAACATTACTTGCGCGTGCCATCGCAGGCGAAGCCAACGTTCCATTTTTTGCGGCGTCTGGTTCGGACTTTTCGGGTATTATTGTGGGGCTGGGGGTTGCCAAGATTAAAGAGATATTCGAAATGGCAAAACGCAATGCGCCATGTATTTTGTTTATCGACGAAATAGACGCTATTGGGCAAAAGCGTTCCACGCATTCCTATAATGACCAAGACCGCGAACAAACCCTGAATCAGTTGCTGATTGAAATGGACGGTTTTGCAAATGATACAGGGATAATAGTCATTGGTGCGACTAATCGTGTTGACATGTTGGATGCGGCGTTGCTGCGACCGGGGCGTTTTGACCGCCAGGTTTACATTGAATTACCGGACCTTGCGGGTCGTCGTGAAATTTTGGATTTGTACGCCAAACGTGTCAAAGTTGGCGACACCGTAAATCTGCAAGACATCGCCCGCGGCACGACCGGCTTTTCTGGGGCGGACCTTGAAAATCTGTTGAACGAGGCTGCCCTGCATGCGGTTCGCAATGGTCGCACAGAGATAACCTCAGATGATATTGAAGAAGCGCGCGATAAAATAATTATGGGTCCGCGCAAGGTGCGTAAAATGCGCCCAGAAGACATTAAATTAACGGCATATCACGAAGCCGGTCACGCCTTTGTCAGTCTGATGTACGAAGACGTTGCCGACCCAATTCACAAGGCGACAATTATCCCACGCGGTCGCGCCTTGGGTATGGTTCAGCATTTGCCAATTGACGACAAGGTTTCCATGACCCTGGCCGAGGTTCGCGCCAACCTGTCTATTGCCTTGGCGGGGCGCAGTGCCGAAGAAATATTCTTTGGTGCAGACAAAGTAACCACCGGTGCCGAAAGCGATATTGCCATGGCAACTCGTCTGGCGCGTTATTCCATAACAACCGCGGGTCTGTCCAGGAAAGTTGGTTTGCCGGCCATCAATCAGGTCGGAACATTTGGGGCGCGTGGCGCACTGGAAAACGCATCAGAAAAGACGGCGGAAATTGTGGATGCCGAAATCAAGGCGTGGCTTGACACGGCACACGCAGATGCAACCAAGATTTTGACCAAGAACAAGTCCAAGGTTGACAAGTTGGCAAAAGAATTGCTGGCGCGTGAAACATTGACTGGTGCCGAAATTCGTGAAATTGTTTTCGGTCAGTCAAAAAAGTCAAATAAAACCAAGGCGGTTCGTAAAAATGCAAAATCTGACAAACAGTAAGTTCGAACTTTTTCAAATGTTGCCTGCTAATACCCAATCGGTACTTTTAACCGTGGGGTCAGAATGTGTGATTTTCGACCCATGGGGCAGGGCAGAAGATTGGACACAAATTCTGCAGGAACGCGGACTGGCATTGCGTGCAATTTATGTAACCCACGGTCACCCAGACCACATTGCCGCCGCCCCCGCGTTGGCGAAAAAGTACAATGTTCCCTGGTATTTGCACAGTGGTGATTTTCGTCTGGTTGGCTGGGGTAATGATTTACTGGAATATTTTGGATTGCCAAAAATCAATATTAATGACACGCGTCCAACAATGCTGGACCTGGGGGCGTGTGAAGTGTTACCTGGGGTGACAATGGATGTTATCGAAACACCGGGGCATACGCCGGGTGGTGTGGCGTATCATTTCCCAACCGAACATGTGTTATTAATAGGTGACACATTGTTTCAAGACAGTATTGGTCGTTATGACTTGCCGGGTGGCGACAAGAATATGTTGATGCGGTCGATTGCGAACATTTACGCAATGAATTTGCCTGGTGATACCGCGGTTATTCATGGTCATGGCGTGGACACAAACATTGATTGGCTGCGTGAAAACAATCCGTTTTTCACGGCGAATAAATAATGCTTTACTTTCATCAAAAGAACTGTATAATCAAGAACACATAAACCAAGGGCAACTATAGAATGAAATGTTTTTTGAAACGCTTTAATTAATATAGTGCGACCACACAGGAATAACTGCGGGCGCACTATTATGCGTCCGTTTTTTAATAACAAAGCAAGGGAAACAAAAAAATGTCAGAAAATACAACACCAATATCAACGAATGAATTGACTGCGCGTTTACAAAAGGCTGAAAATATCAAGGCACGCGACGGCGTTGTATGGAAAGATAAATTTGACCGCACGCACACTATTGCCGATGCGCGTGAATTGTCGGATGGTACCGCTGTTAAACTGGCGGGTCGTGTGACGGCATTGCGCTGGCTGGGCAAATTGATGTTCGGTCGCATTTACGACATTAACGGCGAGATTCAGTTTTCCATGTCCCGCGAAGAATTGGGCGAAGAAAATTACAAGTTTATGAAGGCGAATGTTGACTTGGGTGATTTTATTGGAATCACGGGTGAAATTTATCACACGACGGCGGGCGAATTGACGGTTAAGGTTTCAAATTATGAAATCTTGTCCAAGGCTTTGCGTCCACTGCCTGAAAAATACCATGGACTGACCGATATGGAAACCAGATATCGTCAGCGTTACCTGGACATTATTGCGAACGAAAATACTCGTGAAACCATGAAAATGCGCTTTAAAATGTTGCGCTTGATTCGCGAATATTTGAACAATAATGGTTTTGTAGAGGTTGAAACCCCAATCATGCAGGTCGTGGCCAGTGGTGCTGCCGCACGTCCATTCATCACACATCACAATGCGTTGGATGCTGATTTTTACCTGCGTATTGCCCCAGAATTGTTTTTAAAGCAGACAATTGCGGCTGGATTTGACCGTGTATATGAACTGGGCAAGAATTTCCGTAACGAAGGCATGGATGCCATGCATCTTCAGGAATTTACAATGTTGGAATGGTACGCGGCGTATTGGGATTACCCACGCAACATTGAATTTTCATGGAAAATGATTCAACAGTTATTGATGGAACTGCGTGGCACGTTGCAAATCGAATATCAAGGTACCATGCTGGATTTCAGCAAGTACGAAGAAATTGATTATACTGCCCGCATGAACGAATTGTTGGGCGTTGATATTCTAGAGTTCAAGGACACAGATGCATTAAAGGCACAACTGGTGGCACAGGGCATGTTCCCGGCGGATGAATTGGAACCATTAAAGTCAGTGCCTGCAATTGTTGACTATGTCTTTAAGCGCAAGATTCGTGACCAGATTGTCCAACCTGCGGTTGTTTATAATTATCCTGCGTATCTGATTCCATTGGCACGTCGTAACGATGCCGACAATCGCCGCATAGATATATTCCAATTGATTATCTGTGGCGCAGAATTGATTAAGGCATACAGTGAACTTGTTGACCCAATTGTCCAACGCCAGGCGTTCGAAGAGCAGGCGGCAAACAAAGCCGCGGGCGACGACGAAGCATTCGACGTTGACGAAGACTTTTTGCGCGCAATGGAACACGGCATGCCGCCGATTTCGGGCTTAGGATTGGGTATCGACAGATTCTTTGCGATTCTCTCGAATCAGCCAACATTGCGTGATGTTATCTTGTTCCCGATAATGAAATAGCAGATATAAGGACAAATCATGACACATTTTGGGTCTGACAGTTGGGCCCGTGACATTACTGCCGACAATGACCGCAAGAATCTTGCGGCTATTAATCGCGCCTTGGAATCCGGACGTATTAATGATGCGGCTGCTGACTATCTTAAACTTTTGTATTCGGACAGTATGACCTGGTTTCGCGAAGTCTTTCATGTGCTGGGGAAATGTCTTGGTGCGCCAAAGGCGGCGGTTATGAAATACGATTATGCGAACGATTGTGCGCTTGATGAACCCATCAGGATATCTGATATTAATCCGCTTTCGCCATATGTTGTAAACCATCGTCTGGATGCCGACCCCATGAGAAATCAGTTCTTTACCAGTTCTGCGGGCCACAAGATTGATTTGTCTGTATCTTCAATTGTTACCGTGATTGTTGGTGCGCAAAAAAAGATAGACAGGGCGTTGGACAAAATCACCGGTAAATATTATACCGACTATGTAAATGACATTGCGGATGCGGCATCGGCTGTTTTGATTGCCCATGGGCGCGAAGCGTCTGCCACTGCGATTGCGGAAAAAATTCGTGAAAAGTTTTCCAAGTCTTATACAAACACGGCATCCGAAACGATACTTGGTATTATTGGGCGTGGTCATGAAAAGATTGCGGTTGATTTGGTTCGTGCGCTTGACAAGATAGAACCACCACGTATGCGCCTTCAGGATGTTTGGCGTGTTAAGTGTTTGTTTGACCTTATCCCCCAGGCGCGCACATTTATTGAACGTCTGCGCGACATGATGCCAGACAGAATTTTATCGGTCAAAGATTGTTTTTATAACATGCGCAATCCGCGGAACTATCGCGATGCCAAGATTATTATAAATATTGGTCCGAATTCAGAAACAATCGTTCCGATGGAAATTATTTGTCAGGTTCGCACATTTTTTGAATTTGAACGTCAAACGCACGAGGCATACGAACAAGCACGGCGCAAAAAGAATGCGCGTTCGGACAGTATCGAAGCAAAACTTGCATCCTTTATGGAAGATGGTGTTAAATCATACAATCGCATGATATGTGATTGCTTGGAAGATTTGTTTGACCGCGTTGGTTGGAATATTTTATATTCACGCGAAAACAATATTTCTTTCTTTGAAGGCTTTCCAAAAGAATGCACATTGTACTATCCACAGAAAGTCCTGGATAATATTAACGAGAAGTTAGATGACGCCATTGAAAACGAAGTTTTTCATGTTGAAAACGCGCCGACAAAATTATCCAAGAACCAGGAATCGCGAATCTTTCATTTTATGGCACGGTTTGTATTGGTTTCCGCCATGCCCTATATGCAGCGTGACTGGGCAATGCCCGCCACGACACAGGCTGGGAAACTGTTTAATTTTGTCATGAACGAGGTTCAGCGTTACTATAAAAAATAGCACAATCAGACCCGCGTTCTTGCGGGTCTTTTTATTCCCCTTGCAATCAAGTGTCAAAACTGTCAAAATAATATCAGGTTCTGAAAGTGCTTCGCAGAACCATAACTGCATAAGAAAGGATAGGGTTATGCGTCAAGGAAAAGTAAAATGGTATAACGGTAAAAAATGTTTTGGGTTTATCAGTCCTGATACACCAAACGCAGATGGCAACACAGATGATGTATTTGTTCATTCCAGTTCGTTAAAAGCCGCCGGCATCAGATTTTTGAATGAAAATGACATTGTCGAATTCGAAGAAGAAGTTCGCAATGGTAAATTATCTGCAACCACAATCGCGGTTGTTCAACGTGACGAAGAATCTGCCCGCAGATTCCAGGAACGTCGCGCAGAACGTCGTCGCGCCATCGAAGACAGAAAGCAGCGCGAAGACAAATCCGCCCGTCGTGGTTTTGCATTCTGGAAAAAATAAGTTTAAACATGAAATTAAAACGCCCAGATAATGGGCGTTTTTTGTTGTGCTTGCAAATCAGATAATTCCATGTAAAATGTAAAAAAAGGAGTTTTTTTATCATGTGGATTTCAATTGCAATTATTGCCATCATTATTTTGTATTTTATCGCGGTTTACAATGGTCTGGTTGCCCGCCGGAATCAGGCACGCGAAGCGTGGGCGACTGTTGATACTCAATTAAAGCGTCGCTATGATTTGATTCCAAACCTGGTCGAAACGGTTCGTGGTGCCGCCAAACATGAATCCGAAACATTATCGGCGGTTACGGCTGCGCGGAATGCAGCAATGGCGGCAAACGGTCCGACATCTGCGGATGCCCAGAATAAATTAACACAAACATTAAAAAGCCTGTTTGCCGTTGCGGAAAGTTATCCTGACCTAAAGGCAAACCAAAATTTCCTGGAACTTCAGCGTGAATTAACCGACACAGAAACAAAAATCCAGGCATCGCGTCAATTTTATAATACTGTTGTCATGGCGTTAAACACCCAGATTGAACAGTTCCCGTCTAATATTGTCGCGCGCACGTTTGGTATTTTGCCGGAAAAAATGTTTGAAATTGACGAAGCCGAAAAGGTCGCGCCAAAGGTAAAGTTTTAAAATTAAAAGCCCCATTTGGGGCTTTTTTTTAACGCTTTTTTTGCATGTCTTTCAGGAACAAGTCAACCGGAATCACCGCCGCCGCCGTCGGACCGCGTTGCGCGTTATAATGGCTGTGCGGATTTTTGTCGTACGGCATGCGTTCGCCTTCGAACTGTTCATAATAAATTTGTCCGATACGCATGTACGGATATACGACCGTCGGGTACAGAACGCGAATTTCCAGCGTCCATTCACCACAGAATCCGTCGTCACCGCGACCGGCGGTATGGTGGTTTAAGATAAAATTACGTCCAACACTGGATTTTCCATCAATATACGGGAACAGGTTGCGTGTTTCTGTGTATTCAACCGTTGACCCCAGGTATCCAACGTCTGGTGACAATACCAGCCCAGACAACGGTATTTTTATATCGACCGTTTCATGGTGCTTTGGATTTGTTGGGTCGATTAAGAACTTTGGATTTCTGATGTCAAATGCATTTGGTGAATACAGAAAATGCTTATAGGCAAAATCGCTGTCAAACCAGTCGCGCATAGTTAATTCTTTTGTGCCGCGTTTATATTCGATTGCCGGCTTCATGCCACTTGGAATTGTGTGCTTATACACACGCAGTGTATCTGCCAAGTGCAAATCGTAACTGTTTGACCCCAGGCATCGCATATCAAAAGGTTTAATAACAATATCAGGATTTTCTTTTTCCTGCATGCGGTGCAGGATTTCAGGACCGGTCAGTTGCATTTAAGTTTTCCTTCGTTTTTTTGCTTCTCTCTTGCCCTTTGTGGTATTTTAATCATTCTGAACGACCTTTTGCAAGATTTTAATTCACTTTTGAATTTAGTGTGGTATTGTTTAGGCATGACAGAAAAAACATATTCCGGCTTTGTTGCCATTATTGGACCCACGAACGCGGGCAAAAGTACATTGCTAAACCAAATTATGGGGCGTAAAGTATCCATTGTTTCGCACAAGGTTCAGACCACACGTACCCGCCTGCGCGCCGTTAAAATGGTGGGTGATAAACAATTGATATTTGTTGATACGCCCGGTGTTTTTAAACCGTCGCGCCGTCTGGACCGTGCAATGGTTGCCGCCGCCATGGATGCGGTATCTGATGCCGATGCGGTATTGTTGTTGGTGGATGCGCAAAAGGGTTTAACCGAAACTATTCGCGCCCTGGCGGACAAGATAAAAGACAGACCGAACATCTTTGTTGCTTTGAACAAGGTTGACGCAATTGCGAAACTTGAATTGTTGCCGATGGTTGCTGAAATTTCGCAAATGGCGCCCTGGTCTGAAATCTTTATGATTTCCGCGTTAAAGAACGACGGTATTGAAAAAATGCTGACTGCACTGGCAAATGTTATGCCCGAATCCCCATATTTGTTTGATACGGTTGATGCGCCCGATGTTCCGGACGAACTGTATCTGGCGGAGTTGACCCGCGAAAAGATTTATAAATACATTCACCAAGAATTGCCGTATCACATCAATGTTGTCACCGAACGTGTTGATGTCGCAGATGATGGTGTTCTGGATATTTATCAGAAAATCGCGGTACGTAATGACGGTCATAAAAAGATAGTTGTGGGTCGTAACGGCGCACAGTTGAAACAAATCGGCACCGCTGCCCGCCATGATATTCAGGACCAATGGGGTGTAAACGCGCGCCTGCATTTGTTTGTTCGTGTCGAACCAGACTGGGAAGAAAAGGCAGAAAACTACATCGACCAAGGATTGGAATTCAAGAAGTAAAACATGTTATCTACGTCTGATTTTGATTTTGAATTACCGCCTGAGTTAATTGCGTCGCACCCATTGGCGCAACGTGACGCATCCCGCATGTTGGTTGTTGATGGCAATAGGGTTTCAGACAAACATGTCCGTGATTTTTTGGATTATTTGCAACCAGGTGACGTGGTTGTTTTTAACAATTCGCGTGTTATTCCGGCGCGTTTTATGGCAAATGGCAAACATGAAATCACATTGCATACCGCGGTTGATAACAAGACCTGGTGGGGGCTTTGCAAGCGGTTTAATAAAATCCCAGACGGTGCAATTTTAACCCTGGACGACGGCACAAAAATCGAAATTATGGCGCATGATGATGACAGTGGTCTGAAAATAAAGTTTCTGTGCGATAACGTTTTTGCTGTTTTGGATACGGTTGGAAAAATGCCATTGCCGCCATATATGAAGCGCGCCGCCGAAGAGGCGGACCGTGACCGCTATCAAACGGTTTATGCGAATCCGCTAGGCTCTATGGCGGCGCCGACGGCGGGTTTGCACTTTACCCCAGAATTGTTGGAACAAATTCGCGCGCGTGGTGCTGAAATTGTAAATATTACACTGCATGTCGGTGCTGGCACCTGGTTGCCTGTTAAAACCGAAGATTTATCAAAACACAAAATGCACAGCGAATGGGGCTGTATCACAGATGACCAGGCGGAAAAAATAAATAACGCAAATCGTGTAATTGCGGTGGGAACGACGTCACTGCGTTTGCTGGAAAGTGCGGCAATGCAAAACAGTTTGCCTGAAAAATATCGCCGCGTTGCACCATTTTGTCAAACGACAGATATATTTATCACTCCGGGCTATGAATTTCGTGCAGTTGATGTGTTGTTGACGAACTTTCATTTGCCGAAATCAACATTGTTTATGTTGGTATCTGCGTTTGCCGGATTGCCGGAAATGAAAAAAGCGTATTCACACGCAGTGGCTGAAAAATATCGTTTTTTCAGTTATGGCGATTGTTGTTTGTTGTTCAAAAAAACAAGAGAGGATAAATAATGGCAGTGCCGGTAATAATTATTCGTGCAATTCCAACTGTTATGCGTGCGGTGTCGAAACCGGCGGTGTTTAAACGTTTCTTGGGTACCAAGGCTGGTAAAAAAGCGGTTTTGAAATACGGCACTATGTTGGTTAAGTCCAAAGATGTCCGCAAAGCGATTGGCAATTTTATCAATCGCAATGGTGACAAAATGAAAAACGACCAGGCGTATAAACAACAACTCAAAGATTATGCGGCGATGGAAAAGCGAGTTGAAAAACTGGAACAGCAGTTGACCGCCGCGCGCGATAACAATGAGAAAATCCAAACATTGACATTTACATTGGGGCGCAACGTTGTTGAAATGCAACAGTTGTTGACCCAAATGCAGGTCCAGTATCAACAGACCGTGCAACGGCAAATGACAATGGCGGCAAATGCACATACACGATAACACAGGGGGCGGTTTATAAAATGGCACTGAATTTTAATTTGATTGCAACTGATGGAAATGCGCGTCGTGGTTCGGTTGAAACTGCGCATGGCACATTTCAAACGCCGGCGTTTATGGCGGTTGGAACCGCCGCCACCGTCAAGGCGCTGACCATGGACCAAGTTGCCGCCACTGGCACCCAGGTTATATTGGGCAACACATACCATCTGATGATGCGCCCAGGGGGCGATTTGGTTGAACAGATGGGTGGTCTGCATAAGTTTGGTGGTTGGATGGGTCCGATTCTGACCGACAGTGGCGGTTTTCAGGTAATGTCCCTGTCCACATTGACGAAGATGAGTGAAGAAGGCGTCCAATTCACATCGCACTTTGATGGTGGTAAAAAACACTTTCTGCGCCCCGAAGATTCTGTATATATTCAGCATCAGTTGGATTCAAATATCACAATGGTTTTGGACGAATGTTTAAAGTTGCCCGCGGAACGTGCGCGTGTTGAAAAAAATGTTGATATGGTAACCCGCTGGGCGCGGCGCAGCAAAGACGCGTTCATTGATCGTCCGGGCTATGGTATTTTTGGTATTGTCCAGGGTGCCGATTTCCCAGATTTGCGCGAAAAATCTGCCCGCGCCCTGACTGAAATCGGATTTGATGGCTATGCGATTGGTGGTCTGGCGGTGGGCGAACCCCAAAGTGTTATGTTTGATATGATTGCCACAACCACGCCATTGCTGCCAACGGACAAACCGCGCTATTTAATGGGGGTGGGGACACCACTGGACATATTGGGGGCGGTTGAACGTGGGGTTGATATGTTCGATTGTGTTATGCCAACGCGCGCCGGTCGCACTGCCCAGGCATTTACGCGCCATGGTACAATGAACATGCGCAACGCCAAATTCAGGGATGACCCGCGCCCACTGGACGACAAATGTGGCTGTCCTGCGTGCCAGCGTTCGCGTGCCTATATTCATCACTTGATTAAGTGCAATGAAATACTGGGGGCGACATTGCTGACCCAGCATAACCTGTGGTTTTATCAGGATTTAATGCGCGGTATTCGTGAATCAATAGAGCAGGGTAAATTCGTCGAATTCAAGGCGGACTTTATCAAAAAATATACAGGGGAAAATTAAGATGGCTTTCGTAAAAATAAATGCTGATGACTTGATTCTGGATTATCATTTGGCGAACACTGATGTTTACACACTGGTCTGTCGTGCGGATATCAACAGACCTGACAAATGGAATTACATTCCAAGTACTGATATGGTTCGGTTTGATATGTGTGGCAGTGAACGTCACATGTACATTATGGCTGTACGTCAGGTTATGCGTATCCAAGAAGTAAAATATCCACAAATAAAAGAAATCAAAAATCAACTGCAGTCAGAAATCGACAAATTTCATAATACGTTGAACACGGTATATAACACCAAAACAAAATAAACCACAGGGGGGACACCATGGCAAAGAAAAAAGAAGTTGAAGTAATTGATATGGGCGGTGCCAAGACCGTCAAAAAGAAACAGTCTGTTATCACATGGACCAAGCGTGTGATTGCAATTGTAACAATTGTGTGGCTTGCTTTGGTTGCCTGGTTACCACTGCATGTAAAGAACACTTATTCTGCGCCAATTAAAAAGTCGATAGTGGTATCTATGTTCTTTGACCTGCAAAAGGGAATTGTAAAGCAGTACGAAGCGTTGTTGGATGGGGTTGCAGATGCTATTGATTTAGAAAAACCTATTGCGGTCGCAATAGATGGCGTAAAAATGGCTGAAAATGCCGTGGACAAGGTAACGGATTCCACCGCGCGTGCCAAGGAAGAAACCGCCAAGGCATCGGAAAAGACCGCCGAGGCACGTGAAAAAACATCTGGCGTCAAGAAATTAAGTGGTTTTGCAAAAATGCTGGGTGCAAAAACAGACGGTCTTGACAAGGTTGTTGGTGAAGTGGACAAGGGATTGGACAAGGCTGATTCTGCAATTGACAAGGCGAACACCGCAATTGCCAAAGTTGACGACACAGCCACGCGTGTAAATGCGCAACTGGACAAGGTTAAGAAAGACCTGACGCGTGTTGTCCAAACCGAAGTTGATAAAATGTTGGATGCGGCAATAAAAAAGTCGCTTGACAAACAGACTGGTGGATTGGGAACTACATTTTTGACCAACTATGGAATAGAGCATGTTTATCCGTGGCGTCCGTCCAGTTGGGGTGTGGCAACAAAAATCTATAACGATTTATCGCAATCAGATGTGACAACAATAACAGTCATCACGAACACCGTTGACAAGTACTTTGGTTATGTTGCATGGGGGTTGGTGTTTGCTGCGTGGGGGCTGGGGCTGTACATCTGGTCTTTGTTCTTTAAAAAAGCCAAGGCAATAATGAAACCGTTTAATGTCTGTCCGCGTTGCGGTCATACCTATGCAGATAAACGTACTGCGCTGGGGCTGTTAAAGGCATTGCAACCATGGAATTGGTTCTAAATATTGGGTGGTGTACATGAAAACAAAGGATTTACTAAATAATCTGTCGAATACGCGTGTCATAGTTGCGCTGGCGTGCATGATGCTGTTGTGCAATTGCATTGCCAGCAAGCCTATGATATCGCCACTTGACGCTTATGAAGACCGTCACGCCAAATCCATCAAGCAGCAGCATAACGCACTGGATTCGATTGCGTTTGGGCGTTTGCAAAAGATGCGCTAATGCCAGTACTCGTTGGATTTACTTAATTTTGAATACAAAAAAGCGTTGCAGAAACAAAAATAAAAAAAAGACTTGCAAAGTGTAAAAAAATATGTCACTATACACCACGCAATGCGAGCGTAGCTCAGTTGGCTAGAGCGCAACCTTGCCAAGGTTGAGGTCGAGGGTTCGAGCCCCTTTGCTCGCACCAGTTATTTTGAAACCACCCGTCAGGGTGGTTTTTTAAATAACTCGTGCAAAGGGGCGAGATTGCGAGGCGAGACGGGATTGATAATCCTGTCGAAGTACTTTGCTCGCACCAGTTATTTTGAAACCACCCGTCAGGGTGGTTTTTTAATAATTTGTGCAAAGGGGGAATTCCCGCGGACCCCAGGTTATAAAAACAACGTTGTCATTTCCGTGCAGCGTAGTAATCTGTTTGGTGCTTTCATGTTTGCCTCTCAAAATAATCCGTTTACATTTCGATGGATTGTTGATAGACTGTGAATTAAATCCACAGGGATATGGGTTCGGGGGGGGCTGTTTGCAATACAACAGGGACGACCCAAAGGCAACAGAATCAATGATATACTGATTACCAACTTCCCCGACCGCCTAGCATCCCATGCGGTTTAATTTTTTTATCAAAGGAAGTGTTCAATGCGAAAAGTGTTGCCGGCCTTATTGTGTGGTGTATCCTTGGTTGGGTGTGTTCGGTCTGCAGACGAATATTTATCAAAAGAAACAGAAATACCGATTGTTTCCACAATGGAAATGTACAAAAAGTATAACGATGGCTCTTATGGGGTATGCAAAAATCCGCCTCCGCGCGGCGGTATTTGGCATGATGATATTATGAGTTTATGGTTTACTGGGATACCGATAGTGATAGCGGCAATAGATTCCTTTATGTATGATTACCAAACACTTGCGGACCCTGATGCGCCATTGCATCGCCTTTGTACACACAGCAAAAGTGATTGTGGTGACAGGTATTCCAAAGTTTGCTTTTTTAACTATACGAAGTACCTGCCACAAGATTCTAATGTTGAAACAGATGATGATTTTCTGTGGTTGGCGGAAAAGTACCAAGGGTTGAAAGACAGCGGAATGGCAGATGAACAGATAGAGCAGGCGTTGCGCGACACTATGAATGGGGAATTGGCAACAAGATTAGCAACAAGAAAAGCAAAAGAAGCCAAAGAACGCCAAGAAAAACAGAAAAAAGCAGCCCAAGCAAAAGCAGAACAACAGCGTAAAGCAAAGGAAGAAGAAAAAAAGTGTCAAGAGAAAAAAGCTAAATATCAGCAATGTCGAAACGGATTAAATCTATGTGACGGTTTTGTTAAGGGGTGCAGGTACAGCCTGCACGGTGAAGTGACCAGTATAATGAGAAATGGTGTCTTGGTTTTTGACAGGGTTTATCGTTTCTTTATGCCGACAAATGAAGGCAATGTGTATTTTTTATATACGGACAAAGACTACACAAGTGGCTCGTATATAAACGGTCATGTTTACTATGAATATGTGGGTAAATACAAATACACGTCAACCGATGGGGACAAAAGACGCGTTCATGCATTTAAAGAAACAGATATCCTTAGAACTGTATGTGACAAATATAAATAAAGGTTGTCGTGTTGCGTTGTCCTTCAAAAAAAATCGGCGTTTTGCCGATTTTTTTTATTTCAACTTCTGGGTCCATTCGTTGTCTGGGAAATTCGTGCGCAGCATTTCGCTGTATCCTGCCGCCTGTTCTGGCAATCCAATCGCCGTATAACATTCGGTCAGGCGATACAACGCTTCGGGTGTCATGACGGTTTCCTGGGCATCGGTGACAACAGATTGCAGTCTGCTTATCGCACTGGTCCAATTTTCTTTCTGCATATCGTTGCGCGCTGAATACATAACTTTGCCTGCGATATAGTTTTTCAAGATAATAATCTTGTTTTCTGCGTTTTTTGCGTATGGGCTGCGTGGGAACCGCTGGGTCAGGGTCTGAAACTGTTGCAGGGCGTATGCTGACATCCCCGGTTCGCGGCGAACGTCACTGACCTGGCGGTAATAACACATACCGCGCAGATACATCATGTATGGCACATCCGCGTGTCCTGGGTGAAAACGCATGAATCTATCAATTGCTAAAATCGCGCCGGCAAAATCGCCATCCATATAGTGTGAATACGCCGCCATTACCAACGCATCTGCCGCCCATGGACTTGCGGGATGTTGTGTTTCTGCCTTTAAGAATTCTGTGGCGGCTTCTTCGAAATTTTCGTCATTAAATTCTTTGTATGCGGTTGCATAGATTTCTGGCAAAGTTTGTTCTGCAACGATTTCGTTGTCGCCACCGGCGCAGCCTGCCACCAAGATTGCGGTTGCTGATAACAGAATAAATGTTTTCTTCATCTTTATATTCCTGCCTTGATTTTTGTTAGTCTAACGCAGTATAATCCAAACTATGAAACTAGGCAAACATATTTTCGGGGTTGGTGCCATGACCGGCATCAGTCGTATTTTCGGCTTTGTTCGCGACATGCTTATTGCGCGCGTTTTGGGGGCAGGGCGTCTGTCGGACATATTTTTGGCTGCGTTTAAGTTGCCGAATTTATTTCGTGATTTGCTGGGCGAAGGTGCTTTGTCCGCTATCTTTATCCCAATGTACACAGATTCTAAAAAAGACGCTGGCTTTGCGCGGAATGTTTTTTCTTGGTTGTTGGTAATTTTGCTAGGGATAACCCTTTTGGTTGAAATTTTTATGCCACTTGTGGTGTGGGGGCTGGCGCCGGGGTTTGATGCGACACCTGGCAAGATGGAAATGACCGTTGTTATATCACGAATTATGTTTGTTTATGTGATATTTATTTGTGGTGCGGCATTTTTGTCTGCGATATTGAATGCTTTTTCTCGGTTTTTATTGGCTGCGTTTATGCCGGTTATGTTGAACATAATGCTGATATGTGCTTTGTTGGTCGCCATGGTTTTTGGTTCCCAGAATGTTTTATATTTGATGGCTGGCACGGTTGTGTTGTCGGGCATTGTTCAGTTTGGCATTCTGTGGATGCGTATTCGTCGTCATCACTTTGGACTGCATCTGGTTATTCCACGCTGGACCCCGGCGATTAAAAGTATGTTTCGTCGCCTGGGGGTAAGCATTGTTGGCAGCGGTTTTTATCAAATTACAATAATCGTTGGCACCCTGGTGGCAAGTTTCCAAAGCGGTGCGGTATCTTGGTTGTATTATTCCGACCGTATTGTCCAGTTGCCGTTTGCGATGATAGGCTTGGCAGTTGGTACGGTTTTAATGTCATCTATTTCAAATGCGTTGGCGGACAAGAATATGCGCAGTGTTTATATTCAGCAGAATTCATCTATCCGTCGTTCAATGATGTTAACTTTGCCGTGTGTTGTTGGTTTGTTTGTGTTGGCGGAACCCATCATCCGTTGCTTGTTTCAGTATGGCGCATGGACGGCGTCTTCTACGGCGGCGGTTGCATCGGCAATCAAGATTCAGGCACTTGTGCTGCCTGCTATGGTTACAAGTCAGGTGTACAGTAAAACCTTGTTTGCATCCCAGGACGTAAAGACGCCTGTTCGTACCAGTATGATTTCATTGGGTGTTGCGGCGGTTTTGTATTTGTCGCTGTTTCCATTTATTGGTTATCTGGCGGTGCCGGTCGGCATTGTGGTCAGTGGTTATCTTAAAAATGTGTTGCTGTACCGGGCGTGCCATCGTTGTGAACTGGTTCGGCGTGATGCACATACGTCGCGTTCGTCGTTTGGGTGTGGCGCATGGGCGATATTGCTGGGCGTGTTGTTGTCGTTCGTTCAGATAAACAGTATATGGATGCTACTTGTATCTGTTGCGTGCTATGGTGCCTTGTATTTGCCGGTGGCTTATGCCATAGAAAGATATTCTAAACCACGAAAATAAATTTGAATCCAGGACTTATTTATGATAAAATAACATCATAAAAGAATGTAAGGAGTCCTAAATCATGAAAAAAATAGTGTCCTTGGCGGTGTTGACTGCCGTGTTGTCTGGCTGTGCGGATTTAAGCACATCTGGCAAGAATGGAAATTATGGTGCCGACGGTTTTGGCGAAGAAACATTGGTTACAACTGATGTTGCCCCGGCACAGCAGTTAAATGATGCGTATTTGCTGGCGGCTGCCCCTAAATATTATATTGGCACCGCGTACAAGGTTGACGATGTTCAATACATCCCGGTCGAAGACTTGACATATAATCAGACTGGCATTGCGGGCATTATCCCAACCGAACTGAATGGTCGCAAAACAAACAATGGTGAAATCTTTGATATAAATCAGATGGTCGCAACCAGCAAAACTTTGCCGTTGCCAACAATTGCACGTGTGACCAATTTGGAAAACGGTCAATCGGTCGTTGTGCGTGTGAATAATCGCGGTCCATATGTGAATACACGTCTGATGGACTTGTCGCCTGCCGCGGCACAAAAAATTGGCTTGAATGGTCAGGGTAAAGTTCAGATTCAGGTTTTATCAGATCAAACAATTGCGGTTAAAAGTGCCACACTAAGCGCATCTGCGCCACAGCCGGTGGTCGAAGTCGCAACAACAGTCGTAGAAGCCCCGGTGGCTCAGCATGTCGCCACGACACAAAATGCCGCCACGGTTCCGGTGGTTCAGCCTGTTCAGACGGAGCCTGTTGCCACCGCGCCGGCATCTGGTGATTACAGTGTACAGGTTGCCGCGTTTTACGCCCAGGACAGTGCAGATACACTGGCGCAACGTATGAAAACTTATGGCGATACATCGGTTGTGTTCGAAGGTGATATGTACAAAGTTCGTATTGTAAATCTGGATGCTAACCGCGCACGTGGTGTCATTGATGCCTTGCGTACAAACGAAGGTATGGCGCCTGGCTTGCTTAAGAACGGTCGTTGGGTTAACCCGGACAGTATTTAAATTAACAACGCCCTTCGGGGCGTTTTTTTATGGCGTAATCTGATTTTGTGTGGCATTATCCATCGCATGATACAGCAAGATTTTACTCTACACACCCACACATCGGGTTTTGATGGCATAAACACCCCGCGTGAAATGGTGGCGCGCGCCACAGATATGGGTTTTAAAACAATCGGTATTTCTAACCATTTTATAATTCATCCGGACATAGCGCAGTCTAAATTCTATAAATATGCCCAGGCGGGAAATTATGCGTCGATTTATAATGTCAGTCTGGACGCCGCATTGAAACGATTTGTGCCGCACTACCAAGAACTTGAAGACCTGGCGTCTAAATCGCAGATACGTGTTCTTCGCGGGCTTGAGGTTGACTTTTTTGACCACCCTGATTGGTATCGTGATTTTTTATCGGCAGTGAAACAATTGCATCCAGATTATCTCATAGGTTCGTGCCACTTTGTGTCTTATCATGGCAGGCTTTGTAACGTTCATGATATTGCCGCGGCGGATGTTGAAACGCAACGTAAAATGTTGTTTCAGTACTGGGCAAACGTTCGTACGGCGGCGCGTTCGGGTATTTTTTCGTGGCTGGCGCATCTGGATTTACCGGTCAAAGTTGGATTGGGCAAGGAACCGGAATGGGCTGATGTCGAAGCGTGCGTTCTTGAAACGATGGGAACATATCGTGTTCCGCTTGAAATCAATACCAGTGGGCGTTTTGCGCCATACCCATCTGCGCGTATTTTGGAAATGGCGGCGGCGACAAATGTTCCGGTTTTGTTAAGTGATGATGCGCATCGCGTTGAAAATATAGGGCGTGGTTTTGAAGGTGCAGCGCGCCTTGCGGAAAGTTGTGGCATAAAAAAACTGATAAAACTGCAGAAATTACTTGCTTTTTCGGACAAAAGTATATAAACTAAGGCACGCTGGGTAATCAGAACTGATTAAACTGTGGTGCTTTTTGGTCCCGCATGTGATAAGGATTCTGTTCTAAACATCCGGCACCGTAAAACCAAAAACATAAGGAAACAAAATGGCAAGAGCAGGTGCAAAGCGTAGCACACGCAAATTGAAAATCGCTCGTTCATTGGGCGTGAATCTGTGGGGTCAGGCTAAATCCCCATTTAACAAACGTAAATACAAACCGGGTCAGCATGGTCCAACATCTCGTGGTGGTAATTCTTCTGATTACGCAAAACAGATGCGCGCTAAGCAGACTTTAAAGGGTTACTATGGTAATGTTGGCGAAAAGAAATTCCGCAAATATTACTTAGAAGCCGCCAACATGAAGGGCGACGCCCCAGAAAACTTAATTGGTTTGTTGGAACGTCGTTTGGATGCGGTTGTATATCGTGCAAAATTGGCACCAACTGTATTCTCTTCACGTCAGTTAATCAGCCACGGTCACATCAACGTTAATGGCAAGCGCGTGAAAATCGCATCATATCAGGTCAAACCTGGTGATGTTATCACGGTCAGCGAAAAAGCAAAACAGATGCCATTGGTTGTGTTGGCTTTGGAATCTGCGGAACGCAATTTTGCGGATTATGTATCTGTTGACAGCGCAAACTTCACGGCGACATTTGTTCGTGTTCCTGCGTTCGAAGACGTACCATATCCGGTTCAGATGTTCCCAGAATTGGTTGTTGAATTCTATTCTCGTTAATAGACGGGGCAAAAGAGAAAATCCCACTTTGGTGGGATTTTTTTTGTTTTGTTTTAATCTTTTGCGCGCGGGTGTGCGGCGGCATATATATTTGATATTTCTGTCATATCTATCTTGGTATATAACTGGGTCGTGGACAACGATGAATGTCCCAATAATTCTTGCAGACTGCGTAAATCGGCGCCGCCTGCCAACATTGCTGTTGCGAATGTGTGGCGCAGTGCATGCGGTGTTACATAGTCCGGCAACTGTAAATAATGCCTAAGGTTTTCGACCACTTTTTCTGCCATTCGCGCTGACATCGGCAGGCCTTTGACGCTGCAAAACAATGGGGCGTCTGGGGCGTTGCTGAACGGTCGTTTTTCGATGTATTTGTCTATTGCGTTCCATACGGCGGGCAACACGGGAATAAGTCGTTCTTTATTCCCCTTGCCGACAATATTTAAAACATTTGGGTGTCCATTTATGTCTTTGTTTCTCAGACCTAACGCCTCGGATATTCGCAGACCGCACCCGAACAGCATAATAACCAACGCCCAATCCCGTGCCGCGACCCATGGGTTTTGTTGGTCTATGTCCTTGATTGCATTATGCATATTTTCGACATCAACAGGATTTATGGCCTTGGACAATTTACGTGGTACTTTTGGCGAAGAGATTAATCCAATGGCATCGTTTTTTACATTATATTTTTTTGCAATATATCGATAGAAACTTCTTATTGCGGACAGGGTGCGTGCGGTTGATTTGTGGCTAAGTTTACGTCTTTGACGGTCTGCCAGAAAGGATCTAAAGCAAATAGTATCGGCACGCGCCAAATCGGTCAGTTCCGGCTGTGTTCCGCAAAAGTTTTCATAAAAGCGCAAGAAATCCTGGATATCTGCTTCGTATGCCGTCACCGTATGCTGCGAATACTTTTTCGCATTTGCTAGATAGTCTATAAAATCGGCAACGGCATCGTTCATTTATTTTTTTTACTTTATTTCAAATACGGCGGTCACAGTTACTGTGACGTCTGTGTCTTTTGCGACGATTGTGCCACCTGTATCCATTGCGGCTGCAACAGTTACCATTTTGCTGCGTAACAGATTTGTTGGCACCGCATCCCCAGAAGACGATGCGCCGTATGTCACAGACAAGATTTTTCCTGCGCGTTTATCTACGCCTATCATCAGTGCATTTGCACGGTCGCGTGCGTTTTCCACCGCGCCCGCCATACATTCTTCTTGTGCTTTTTTCAGCAATTGCGCCCCAGAATACATACGCAGATTTTCTGTATAAATGTCGGGCATTCCTGCGAATTCGGTCAATACCTTTTCAATAGTTGCCACATCGCCTGCGGAAATTTCGATTGCGATTGTGGTTTCAATCCCCAGCGTTTCAGACTTTTGCAAATCACGATTCCATTCCGACTTTTCGTACGAATTAAATTGCGTTGTTTGCATTTCAACCGGCATAGTTTTCAGTTTTTCTGTAATAAGTTTGGCTTGTTCTGTGGCGCGTGTCATAGATTCTATGGTTGTTGGTGCCAACGTTGTCACGCGCAAAGTAATTGCTGTTTTGTCTTTTTTGACCGACGTCAGGCATTCCCCGGTAACGGTAATGGTGTTGGGGGTTGCGTGTCGTTCAATTGCCCCGAATGCCAACGCCATCACTGCGGCTGCGCCGATAACGCTGCCAATCCAAATGAAAGTTTTTTTCATATTCTCTCTCCTTTGTTATTTTACCCCAGCATCGCTTTTTTTACACGTGCCATTGTTTCCTGTGCGACTTGGTGTGCGCGGCTTGCCCCCTGTGCCAGGATTTTATCGATTTCCGCAGTGTTTGCCATAAGGCGTTCGTATTCGGCGCGCGGTTCCGCCAGTACAGAATTGATTTTTTCAAACAAGATAGTTTTTGCGGTTCCGTATCCCATACCGCCACGACGGAACATATCTGCAAATTCGGCAATTTCTTGTTCGTCTGCAAAGTGTTTGTACAGTTGGAAAATTGTGGATTCATCCGGATTTTTTGCTTCTTCTGGTGTCTTAGAATCCGTAATGATGCGCATAATTTTCTTTTTAAGTTTATTTTCTTGTTCGAACACCGGGATGGTGTTGTCGTATGATTTGCTCATCTTTCGACCATCTAATCCCGGGATTAATCCTGTTTCGCGCCCAATCACAGGTTCTGGTAACTTGAACGTATTGCCGTATGTGTGGTTAAAGTACCCCGCGATGTCGCGCGCAAATTCCACGTGTTGTTTTTGGTCTGCGCCAACAGGCACGACATCGGAATTATACAGCAGGATATCCGCGCTCATCAGCACTGGGTATGTGTACAGCCCCATATTAACCCCTGCATCAACATCATTGCCGGCGGCGATATTTTTATCCATTGTTGCTTTATATGAATGTGCGCGATTCATCAGTCCTTTTGGTGTTACATTCATCAACAGGGTGTTTAATTGATAAATCTCGTCTATGTCGGACTGACGGAACAGGACAGCATTGTTCAAGTCCAACCCTAATGAGATCAGCAGGGCTGCAATTTCGTATGTATGCTGCTTGATTTGTGCGGCATCGTGAATGGTGTTCAATGCATGCAGGTCGGCAATAAACACAAATGTTTTTTGTGACCTTGACTGTTCAATCAGCGGTTTAAGTGCGCCGACGTAATTCCCCAGGTGTGGCGTACCCGTTGGTTTAATCCCAGTTAAAACAATTTTATCTGACATAATTAAAGTGTCCTTTGTTCATAGTAATTTTAATATTTTTGATTGATAAAATAAAGCCCATTTTTTTATTTTCTGCCGGGGCAAAGGGCATGGCAAACACATCAGGCACCGTGGCGCCAGCATAATCTGTTTGAAAAAAATTCAATGCACATATTCATATCAATTTTACTATATCAGTGTGTCGTGTTATTTTCAATTAAAAAATCCCACAAATGTGGGAATTTTTTTATCAGAATTCGAATCTAAGCCCCAACATGACATTTGCATAAATCAAGTTTTCCGCGCTGAACCAATCGCGTTGTCTGGATTCGTCTTCATTCGTCAGTTCCCATTTAACCCGTGGTAAATATGTGATTCTGGCGCCAAAGTCCATAAACATCGTTTCCGTGATTCCGTATGAAAACCCCAATGCCAACAATCCTGCGATATTAGATGTTCTGCGTTCTGACTTAAAGAACTGTACAACGCCAAATTCATCAACTTCGCCGTACTGTTGCAATTCCACCTGCGAAGACAAATCGCCGTATGGGTCACTCAGGTTCAATGTCGTTGTCGTGTCGGCGTATCCAAAACCAAATCCGACATAGGGGATAAATGTTCTGACTGGTTTTTGTACGCCGTCAAAGAAATCATAAAACGCCATAATACTGTACACTTCGGTTTCCAGTTCCGAATTAACCGTCGCGCTTTGTGCATTTATGGAAACGTCTGACACGTCGCCACCCACCAGGTTCAGTTTGCCCTCAAACAAAGGTGATGCATTGTATTCACTTTTGTCAATGGTGTCGAATCCGCCCTCTATTCGCCACTGTGGTTTGTTTGGCAGTGTCCAACCCACACTAAATCCCGCGGCAAATGAAAAAGTCTGTAAATCCTTGGACGGCGACAGTTTATTCAGTTCGCCATATCCCGCATACAAATAATCTTCGCATCCACCCTGGTCAACGCAGGAATAATAATAAGTTGCCGACACGACAGTTCCGCCGTCGGGGCTGATAAAATATTCATTGGCAATGGCGCCGGCATCGTTTTTTATGCCACCCATTCCGTATGATGCGCCACCACGCAAAGAAATAACAAAGCGCGTTCCGTCATCTTCGTACCATCCGTCCCCCACGTATGTTCCTGGGTACTGCCAATCAGCCAATGCTGTCCCCGCCACCAGGCAGGAAATCAGCGGTAAAACAAAAATATTTCTTTTTCTCATACTTTGGATTATATCACAAAAAGACATTGAAAAAAACAATTTATATATTTGGAATAAAATCAAAGTGTCGCATTTTAATATTGACTTGATTTTAGGCAAAAAAGCACTATCATATATCTGTAGAGCAGCCGAGAGAATGTATGTCACCGATGTGACAGGTGTGCAAATTATCCGTATGTTTTTATCAACAAAAGCGATAATGTACAACGGCGGTCTGTGGCGTGCGACCATGGATTCACTGCGGATAAAGGACATGTCCTTTATTGGTAATGAATTTTATGGTCGTGCGAAATATAAACACAAAAAAAGGATTATAAATGGTAAAAGTAAAAGAAAAAAAGACTGCGCCTAAAAAGGGCGCGGCGCCTAAAACGCCACGTGCGATTAAGGGAATGAACAAACATGAAACAGATGCCAACGATGACAAAATTTATTTCATGGCATTGGGTGGTCTGGAACACATTGGTCAAAATATGTATGTCTATAAATACCGTGGCAAATATCTGATTGTTGATTGCGGTATGGGGTTCCTGGACGAAGAAATCGGGGCAGGGGACGTGCAATATTGTGATACGACATGGCTGGAAAAGCGCAAAAAAGATGTTGTCGGATTTATTATCACACACGGTCACGAAGACCATATTGGTGCATTGAAATTTATTTGGCCAAAGTTCAGAAAGCCAATTTACTGTACGCGCTTCCCAGCCGAGATTTTACGCCGTACATTTACGGGCATTGAAATGGATTTTAATCCGAAAACGGACATTGTTGAATTTGACCACAATGGTGCGACTTTGGATTTAAGTCCATTTACTGTTGAAACATTTCACGTCACCCATTCCGTGCCAGAGGCGCAGATGTTAATCATTCAAACTGATGCGGGCAAGATTTTGCATACTGGCGATTGGACATTTAATGACGATATTCCAATCGAAGCGCCAACTGATTTTGCGCGCCTGTCGGCAATTGGTTCTGACCCAAAATTACTGGCGTGCATGTGCGATTCAACGAATTCTTCTCGTCAGGCGAAACAGACCACCGAAACCCAGGTTCGTGAAACCTTGACTGAAATTATGAAGAACGCCCCGGGTCGCGTATTGGTCACGGGTTATTCACGCAGTTTGGCACGCATGAAAATGTTCAGCGAAGCCGCCCGTGCCGCGGGTCGTGTTGCCGCAATCAAAGAACGCAGTAATCCAAATCCGGTGCCTTATGTTGGCTTGCCTGAATTCCGTGAAATGGGAATTAAGTTTGGATATTTGAACAAAGACGATGTCTATCTGCACAGCGAAATCAAAGACCTGCCGGCGGAGAAACAGGCGATATTCTTAACTGGTTCCCAGGGCGAAAAATTTGCCATGTTGACCCGCTTGTGCCATGGTCAGGTTAAAGAATTAAAATTGCAACCGACCGACACTGTGGTCTTCAGTGCGATTATCATCCCGGGCCGTGAACAAGACGTGTCTTATCTGTACAACAAATTGGCACGCATGGGTGTTAAGACACATACAATCTTTGATACGGACAATCTTCACGCCAGTGGTCACGCCGGTCGTCCGGAATTGGAACGTTTTTATGATATGGTTCACCCCCAGGTGTCGGTACCAATGCACGGTGACTATATTAACGAAATGCTGAACGGTAAAATGGCAATGGAACGCGGTGGTGCAAAGCACATGATGGTTGTTCACAATGGTGAAATGATTGCACTGTCAGACGGTGCCGAACCCTATGTTGCCGAAACGATTGAAACCAGTTACGTTGTTATGGAAGGCGAAACCGAACGCAGTGCCAATGACCAGGTTTATAAAAACCGCAAAAAGATTGCTTCAAACGGTGCGGTCTTTGTGACATTGCCTGTGGACAAGCGTGGTTTCTTGAAAGGCACGCCAGAAGTATCCAGTGCTGGTATCTTTGAAACAGACGAAACAGGCTTTATGAAGCGTCAAATTCAAATTGAAATCACACGTGCGATTGACGGTTTGACCAAGACCGAACGCAAGGACAAAAATAACTTAATCCGTGCGGTACAAATTGCGTCGAACAAGGTTGTGCGTTCTGCGCTTGGTGCGGACAAAAAGCCGCAATACAGCGTACACTTTATTCAAAAATAAAAACAAGGTGCGGGTTACCCCGCACCTTTTTTAAAGTTTCCGCCACAGTGCAAGTGTGGTCTTTACCGAATTCAGTAACACTCTCTCTGTCATCCCGCGGCTTTTTCGGGCCCCGCAAAAATTAAAGATTTTTGTGGGTGAATCCCCGCGGGACCCAGGTCATGTAATCACCCTCTGTCATCCCGTGGCTTGACCACGGGACCCAGGTCATTTATTCCCTATTAAATTCTCACCGCCCTTGGCGGGGAGTGTCGTCCCCCAAGGACGACGAGGGGTGGCTTTACCCAACTTTGTCATCCCGTGGTTTGACCACGGGACCCAGGTCATGTAATCACACACTGTCATCATGCGGCTTTTGCTGGTGAATCCCCGCGGGACCCAGGTCATGCATTCAACTTTAAATTCTCACCGCCTGGGCGGACAGTGTCGTCCCCCAAGGACGACGAGGGGCGGCTAACTTCCGAAACGCCGCGCCAGTGTGGTCTTGCAAATACATAGGTGATAATAAATCAGTTCCCACAGTGATAGGTAACATCAACAAACGTTCCTGAACCCGATGGGTCATCAAATGTGGTATCTTTGCTAACAAAGCATTTATTAATCGTCAGATTATCACCGGCAACAGATGTTGTCTGTACTGGTGTTGCGGTATATCCTGCGGTTGGGCATTTGATACAGCCAAATGTTGGCGCGCCGGTACCGCCGTAATATCCATTATTGCAAGTATATTCGTAATCTGTACATGTTGCGTTGGCTGGGCAAAGTGTGCATTTTTCGCCATCGTTGAAATATTTATCAACACAAGTAAACCCATCGGTTGTGCATGTTGCAACGTGTTCTGTTGGGCAATCAATGCACTTTCCATCTTTTTTGTAATACCCTTCATAGCAGTTCTGTGGTGTGGTGCATTCTGTGTCAGGGTTTTCGCACTCGTGATTAAATGCTTCCAGGTCGTCCTGGTTATATATGTTCGGTACGCAATACAGGCAATCGACAAATTCTGTGCAGTATCCGCGATTGTCTGCCGTTGGAATTTTTACGTTTTTTTGGGTTTTCAGGGCGCACCCAGACTTGTCATCGCACCATGCTCCGTCGGTGCTAATGTGTTGGCACAAATCGGTGCAACATTTGTCTTCTGCTTCATTAATTTTGAACGTTCTGGGTATCGACAAACGTTTTTCGTCCCAAAAACAGTGGTCTTTATCCAACACGCCTCCTAATTTTTTACAGCCCGGCACAACGGCTTCCAGCGCGTATGTCGTACGCGGCATGCCCAGTATGGTCGCTACCCCCCCCCATCAGGCAACATATTGATAACAGTTTGTTTTTTATCATTTTTTACCTCTGTTCTACTCTTCTGTTAAAAATCCGCCAGATTGCATTTTCCACAGGCGTGCATATTCGCCGCGTTTGCGCAATAACTGATTATGTGTTCCTTCTTCCATTACATATCCCTGTTTCAGAACAACAATTCTGTCCATATTACGCAATGTAGAAAGACGGTGTGCAATTGCCAATGTGGTGCGACCGTTCGCCAATTCATCAAACGATTTTTGAATACAGACCTCGGTTTCAGAATCCAGTGCAGAAGTAGCCTCGTCCAGAACCAATATCGGCGCGTCTTTAAGAAATGCGCGTGCGATTGCGACACGTTGCCGCTGACCGCCGGACAATTTAATTCCGCGATCGCCCACCATGGAATCGTATTTCTTATCTGTTCCCATGATAAAGTCGTGTGCCATGGCGCGTTTGGCTGCGTTGCGGATTTCATTGTCGGTTGCCCCCGCTTTCCCGTACGCAATATTTTCGCGCAATGTACGATTGAACATTGTTGGTTCCTGGGGGATAAAGGCGATTGATTCGCGCAGTGAGTCTTGGGTTACATCTTTGATGTTCTGACCGTCAATCAAGATTTCACCTTGTGTTGGGTCATAAAATCGCATTAACAAATTTACCAAAGTTGTTTTACCTGCACCTGACGGACCGACCAATCCCACGCGTTCGCCGCATTTGATTTTAAGGTTAAAGTTTCGCAATACCCATTTGCGTTTATATTTAAATGATACGTTGCGGAATTCGATTTCACCGCACGTGACATGTAATGCGGGCGCGTCTGGCGCATCTGTAACATCAACTGGCACAACCAATTCCGAATAAGCCTTGGCTGCTG
>JBGUTP010000018.1:0-6579 GCA_045133095.1 Candidatus Enterousia sp. | reverse complement strand
CAATGTACCGTTCTTACAACTTGCCATAATATAAACATAATAATATTTTTGCACACACATCACAAAATCAGCATACATCACCTGGTTCCTGTGGTCAAGCCACAGGATGACATAATTTTTATTCCAAAAATTATGTCTGTTTTTTCCCTTCAACGAAAAAAACTTCCCTCTTGTAAAGGGGCGCGCCACACGAAGCCTTGGCGTAGTGTGGTGACCCTACCCCCACCACACAAACCAGGCATAAAAAAACACCCCGCCAAAAGCGGGGCAAAAACCAACCCAAAAAAACTATTCAACCCAAATAGTCGCATACGTTGTTGACGTTGCCGACCCCGACGGAATAACCCCAATCTTCGACAATCCTGCTACACTTGGTGTTGCCGCAGGAATCGTAGCCGTCGCAGCAGAAGATTGATTCGCTGTAAATGTCGCCAAATTAGTATTCGTCGCACCATTTTTAATCGTCAAGGTCGCGTTGTTAACTGTCGGTATAGTAGGCTTATTACTCAAATCGTTATACGAACCACTTGTTGCAACTTTCGCCAAATCTTCTGGCTGAACAGCACTGGACGCCAATGTTCCCTGCTCCGCTGTTGCGTATGCTGTGGATGCTGTATATGCTGCCGTCCCAAGTCCCTTTACAGCAACATTTGTTCCATCAACAGAAATCGTTCCATTCGATGTACCTGTTGCGATATCTGCCTTTTGCAATGCCGTTGCACCAGCTTCCGCGCCACTGCGGATTGTTGCCAAATCACTAATCGTCGCCTGTTTTTCAGACAAAGCGGTCGTCAGACCACTAATCTTTGATTGTGCAATCGCCGCACCATCCGCAATATCTGCATTGGTAATCGTGCTTTTCGATGCCAACGCACCCGTTGGTACTGTAATATCTATCGTCTTATTCGCAGAAGAATTCGCAGTAAACGTACCAACCGTTGTTCCATTCTTTTGGATTGTCAATGTCGCGTTGTTAACTGTCGGCAACGAAAAATCTTTTGTGACCGTCAACTTGCCATCCGCAATACTTACCCCCGTAACCAAAGAACCTTTACCACTATTAGTAATCGCAACCGGCGAAACACTACCACTGGCATTAGTTATCATTATCTTATTCGCATTTGTCGAACCTTGGGCTACATCAACCTTAGCATCCACCAAACCGTTAATATCGTCTTCCACTTCATCAAGACGTGATGAAATACCAGTCTGAACATCATTTAAAGTATCATATTTTGCAGAAATACTATTAACTTCTTGACTAAGAGTATTAACAACATTCTGTGTTACAGTTCCATCTTGATTTGTACCCAAATTCGTATATAACTTTACACCACCCAACGTATCCGCCTTTGCAGCCGGCAAAGTATAAACCGTATCTGTGGCACTGATTGTACCATCCGACCCAATCGTAATATTAGCGCCAGCTTTTAACGTCCCCTGCTTACTCGCTAACTCTGTCTTAGTCGCATAGGTATCGGCAATAACCTTGCCATTACCGTCCTGTGTCGCTTTGGTCGCAGACGCTGCGTTACCACTATAACTGGTTATCGCGGTTGCAACACCACTTGAATTTACATAAACTGGAACCGTTGCCGAACCAACCGCAGTCCCAGACGTCGTCACCTTAACTGCAGTACTTTTATCCTGTTTATCTACCAACGTATTCTTCGCTTCCTGTGCCCAACTCTTTGCCGTTGCCGCCGCCTCATTCGCTTCTTCTGCCGCCGTTCCTGCCGCCGCCGCATGATTTTCCGCCCACTGCGCCGCATTACCCGCCGCATCAACAGCATTATTCACATAATTAACACTGGCAATACCTTCGGTGGCATAACCTGACCATTTCGACCAATCATACACATCACCAACGGTACCTGTTGTACCAGAAATCGCCTGACCTTCACCTGTAGCAGGAGCAACATCTGTCACAGATGCCGCCATTGAAGAACTAACCGCCAATATTGCAACTAAAGAAACTGCAAAAACGAATTTCGTCTTAATCATCAGAACATCCCACCACGTATTTTATACACTCTCTATTTTGTTTATGCATTATAACCAATTTTGCCCACACAAAACAAGGACAAAATCACGCATATTATAAAAATTCAGATAATTTTTATAATATGGGCAACCCAAGAACATCTATCCAGGCTGGGTGGATTCCCACCCAACCTGAATAAACAAACACACAGTATTATTTAACAACTTCCCACTTCAAAGTACCATCGTTAATAGTCAAAGCACAGTGCGTATCCGTTTCACTACACGCAACTGGGAAATTCGCCAGTGCTGTCAATGCCATCTTTTCGCTTGCAGTGATTTTACCATCTACAACGGTCACACCGGTCACAACCTTACCTGCTTCCACTGCTATACTTGAATCCAAGGCTGCCACCTTTTCATCAGCATAAGTCTTTGCCGCCGTTTCTGCATTAGAAGCCGCAGTTGTCGCATCAGCCTTATTCTGTGCCACAACCCCCTCTAACGTATCAACTTCGCCCTGCGCCTTATCCGCAGCCGACTGGGCAGCTTTAATCGCTTCAGCGGTTGCACCACCTTCAGCCAAAGATGTCTGCAATGCACTAATATTATTATTTTGTGTCGTCTGTTCCGTTTTGATATTTGCAATATCAGTTTTATTGGTTTCAACCTGTGCCACTGTTGCCGCCGTTACACCAGATGTTGCATACGCAGATGCTTTAATTCCATTAATCTCAGACGTATTACCAGAAATCAAACCACGAACTTCCGTATCGTCATACGTAGCCGCCGCTTGCGCATCTTCAATCATTTTGACAACTGTTTTACCTTCTGCAACAGTACCAATTTTGCTGTTAATGGCTGTATCTGCATTTGTACGCGCTGTTACTTCTGCTTCCAGATCATCAGCCAACCCCCCAACATCCGATTCTAAACCGCTTATATCATCCAGAATATCAGTCATGTCACCATTAATTTCACCCATCTTTGCACCAACGTAGTCTACAACCGCTTTAGTCTGTGGCGCAACAAGTGAGTCTTTAGTAGCGTCTCCAATCTGGGACACAAAAGCCGTCGGGGCTGCTGCAACCTTACCGTCTGTCTGCGATACACTGCTGATAAAACTGCCATCTGCACCAACAGCTGCTAAATCTGCCGCATCAATACGACCTTTTTCTGTATCAATTGCAGCCTGCAAATCTTGTTTAGCCGTCTGCAACTCTGTTTTTGTCGCCGCGTTACCCGCAGTAGTAGAAACAGTGCCCAAATCAGTTTTCAACGCATTAACAGCTGCATTCAAGTTACCTGACTCCGCCGCAAAACCTGTTAATTGTTCACCGGTACGTTCATTCACATAACCTGTCGATGCGATATCAGCGTTTGCCGCAGTAACCGCCATCATAGCAACCAAAGATACTGTAAATATTTTTTTCATTTTTCTTTCCTTTCTTTTCTTTCTTAGTCTGTTACGCCTGTGGGAAAACCCCACAGACGATTTTTAATTATTCAACGACTTCACCTGTGGCGCGTTCGATAACTTCCCACGCATAGCCGTTTTCTCCAGATGTCAACACACACTTGTTCCCCTTATTAGAACATTCTGGTGTTGGCGCAGGAATCGCCTTGTCGGCTGTTGCCTGGGCTGCTGCCGCCGCCTGGACTGCTGCATCCGCAGTATCCTGGGCTGCATCTGCCGCACCCTGGGCGCCTGAAATCTGATCTTCATACGCATCGTACGCTTCTACTTTTTCAGAAGTAATGCCCGACTTCATCGCCGCACTGTTGTTAATCGTGGTAATTGCCGACGCATTTGTGCCAACCTGTGTCACAGTTTGCGCCGTCACACCAGATTTCATAACATCACTGTCATTAATATCCTTAATTGCATTCTCATTCGCAGTTACCTTTTCAGACAATGCTGACAAATTACCAGAAGTTGTTCCCAAAGATTGTTCCAACTTATCAATCTCTGTATCTGTATAATCCTTGGACTGCTTTAAGATACCAGTTTCCGCATCATTAATCGCCGAAATCGCATCTGTATTTGCACTAACCGCCGCATCATTTGTTTCCTTATAGGCATTCAAAGCAGCTGCTGCGTCTGTACCTGCTTTCTTGGCATCTGCAATTGCCGTATCTGCTTCTGTTTTTGTATAAACATTAGAAACGTTTGTTTGCAACGCTGCAATATCAGACGTATTAGTTGCAACCGCACCTTCTGCCAGTTCATCAGTATATGCCTTGGCCGCATTCAACGTCGCAGTATCTTTTGCATCAACTTGTGCTGTTGTCGAATAATCTTTCAATGCTTCTGCAATAGAATTCGCAACCGAACCTGCTGTTGCCGCATCAGACTTCAACATGGTAACATCTTTCTGCAATGCATCAAAACTATCATTTGTTGCAATACCCGACGTTGTCAGTTTTCCATCTGTACCCCAAACCAGGTTAGCCCCCAATTCGAAAGCATTTTGCTTGGTACCCAACAAAGCATCCGCTTCGGTCTTGGTATAAGCATTATCAATGCCATAACCCGCCAAAGTTGTCGCTTTATCTGCCTTGCCTGATTTTAAATTTGTAATATCAGTGGTATTTGTCGCCACACGCGTATCCAGCGCGCTGTCCGCTGCTTCACGTGCTGATTTTTCACTGCTGACTGCTGTCTCAGCCGCTGTTTTATTGTCTGCAACCGTCTGGGTCAAAGTTGCAATTGTTGATGCATTTGCACCAACTTTTGTATCAACATAGCCCTTGGATGCAACCGCCGCTTCTGCCGCATTAACGGACACTAAACCCATTAAAACAGAGAAAATTCCTGCTGTTAGTTTTTTCATTTTTGTTTCCCCTTTCCCTCGGTTGCAATCATTATATCATTTTTTGCCTAACTAGGTAAAGGCAAAAAATGAATTTAATGATATTTTTTGATTAATTTAAAAATTCACTAACTGGTTCTGTCAATGGAACCCACGAAACTGTACCAGTTGCCTTGTTAATTGATAATACACAGTCTTGTTTTTCACATGCCGCCGGCGCTGAAATTTTTGTTGCCAAATCTGCCTGCAACTGTGTGATTGCGCTTGCATTTGTATTTGCATCCGCCTGTGCTTCATCCGCTGCTGTCTTGGCTGCTGCTGCCGCTGCTGCTGCGTCTGTACCTGCTTTCTTGGCATCTTCAATTGCCGCAGTATTGTCAGCCTTGAAATTTGTCATTTCAGTTTCTGATACAAAACCCGAATCCAAATCAACTGTCTTGGTATAATCTGCCAATTTTGCATCAACTGCCGCTGCAGAACCTGCTAATTCAAACTTTCCGTCTGCTTCTGTTTTTGTATAAACATCTGCCGCATCTGCCTTATTGGACTGCAACGCTTCAATCGCCGCCGCATTAGTTGCAACCGCACCACCTGCTAATTCTTTAACTTCTGCATCCGTATACCCCTTTGCCTCGGTCAACGCCGCCGCAATATCGTATGCAACCGAACCTTCCGTACTTGCATTACCGTTCACACGTTCATCCAACTTATCCAGACCTGCAGCCGTCGCAATACCCTTAGTATCCAATTTGCCTTCCGCTGTCCATTGCAGGTTTGCACCCAACACATCAGCATTTTCCATAATCAAATATTTTGCATCCGCTTCGGTCTTGGTATAAGCATCACCAATGCCATAACCCGCCAAAGTTGTCGCTTTATCGGCTTTACCATCTAATGCTGTTTGAACACCACTCGCTGCCGTCGCTGCATCTGTTTTTGTCTGATATGTATTTGAAACAGATGTTGAAACCGCATCAACTTTTGCATCAACATAGCCCTGCGATGCAACGCTAATTGCCGCAGATGCACCGGTTGCACTCATCAAGATTGCGCCCATAACACCTGAAAATACAATGTTTTTTACTTTCATTTTTTTCTTTCCTTTCTTTCGTTTTTTTAATCTGTTAAACCTCTGACTTCTATTATACAGAAATCAGAGGTTTTATAAAAGCATTATTTCACAGCATTCGTTGTCAAATCAATTGGTGCGCCCTTGTCGTCCAAGATTTCAACTGCCGCATACGATGCGTTACCCTGTGCATCAAAGTTCACCAGATAACTGCCTGCTGACTTTGTCCCAACAACATAACCGGCACCCTGCAATGCTTCGATTGCGCTCTTATTATCTGCAATACCTGCCGTGTTCGTACCAATCGCCGTTTCATTAGCAGTGACACGTGCCGCCAATGCCGTATCATCATATTCTTCAATCGCACCAATCGCCGCATCAACTTCACCCTTGGTATAAACATCTGCTGCATTTGCCTTCAAAGCGACCGCCTCATTATTTGATGTCTTATATTCATTCAAAGATGTGCTTACTGTATTCAATTCTGACTTAGTCGCCAAAGTAGATGTCGCTGTTGTAATTGCGGACTCTACCTGTTCTGCATTCTGATAACCTGCATCTTCCAATGTTTTTACACGACCCGCCAACGCTGTATCATCATACGCCTTGGTATCTGCATACGCTTTGGCATCATTCAACGCCGCCGCAATATCTGTCGCAACTGTTTCAGAATCCGCTTTCTTTGCAATTGCTGTTTCATTTGCCGCCACACGA
>JBGUTP010000017.1:0-2537 GCA_045133095.1 Candidatus Enterousia sp. | reverse complement strand
AAAAGGCAGCAGCAAATTTTACAACCAGCGTGTCGGCACATATACGCATCAAATGTTTCTTGTAATTCTGCCCCACAAAATGGGCATTTTAATTTACTTGCCATTGGTTGTTTCCTTATGTTGTAATATTTTAGAAAACAAATCAATCCATCTTTGGTCGCTTTCAAGTTTGTCGTTAAACAAATCTTCCCAACATCTATCTAAATGTTTCCGTTCGCGATATTCCCATATATGCCAACCGATGTCTATACAGATTAAAATTATAAAAACAAACATTTTATTTCTCCAAATTTACTTTTGTTATTTTTTCACACCAAAGACATTCGCCTTTACGCGTACCCCATTCTCCAATCTGTTGAATTATGTCAGCGTGTTTATTTACTGCATCTACAAGCGAATTTATGGTTTGAATCAACGTCATATAACACATTGGTTCAAACTTGCCCGTTGGATTAAACTCTTTGTCTGCCAATTCATAACATTCCAGTTTCTTTATCTTCCCTGTTATCTTTCGTGGCACTTCATAAATGCACTCTTGCCAAGGCTTATCCGCAAACTCTGCAAGTTTAACTCTTCCTAAACATTCGTATTTTGTTTCTCGCCCCCGCCATTCGGCACACCAACCTTCTGGCATTGGCTTGTGTAAAAAGATTGTTATGTCGCCACTTTCGTCTTTCGTGACGAATCTAGGTTCAAAATCCAAATCCACAGATTCTAGTAATTGGTCTATTGTTATTAAACTCATTTTGTGTCCCTTTGTTCGTGTTGTTTTAATCTAAGCCGACAATATGCAACCTTATTTGCTGAATCGTGGGCATTAAATCCATATTTCTTTTCAAGTTCATCAAAACTTGCGCCGTCTATGTAATCGTAAAACAGTTTCCACGCAACACCCTTTCCAGCACACTGTTTGATTTTGTTATACGCATCTTGCAATTCAATCATACCAAACACCCTTACGTCTGGACGGTCTTTTCTGCACGACGGTTGAATACCTATTGTTTTCAAATGTTCCAACGATAATATGCCAGAAAACGCATTCCATTCTGTATATCTTTTTATTTCCCTGTCGCATAAAGTAATAATATAACTTATGCGATTACGGTCGCCATCAACAGACATAATATCGTTCCATTTTTCATACACCCACGATATACACCAGTTTTTTATTTCTTTTGTCGTGAAATAGCGATAAAGATTTTTGTCTTGCTTTCCCATTGCATAATGCACACCAACCATATATCTTTGGTATTTTTCTAGAAAATCTTTCTGCGAAATTGGCGGTTGTTTTTCTCGTTTTTTTGCGTGTCGCAACAGCATCGCACAGTGTTTTGTGCAGCATTCGGCTTTTTGACCGTTTTCAAGTTTGCATATGGCAACCTTAAATGGTTGATGGCACTGGGCGCAAGTTCGCCATTCAAAAGCATCTTTTGATGCACGTCTTGTCATCACAATCCTCCAATTTTAATTCTACGCCATCTGTTTTTGCAGTCGCCACAAAACAACTGGCAGTTCTGGTCTATTGTTATTAAACTCATTGTTGTTTCCTTTATTTTAAGTCCGCTATTTCTGCTAATTCGTCATAGGTTCGGTTGTCAATGTATTTTGACAATAACTCTTGCTGTCTTGAATTTTCTTTATATGTTCGTTTTAAGTGACCAGATAATGCACTGCTAATATAATTTGCTAATTGTTGTTTGAATTGCGGCGACACTAAAAACTTTTGTATCGTGTCCAGTGCCACAAATTTTAATTCGCTGTGCAAATTGTTTTTTCTTGCCTTATAACTGATAATACGATTTATTAAACTTTCGCCCACCAATTTATAACAATATTCAATTAAACGGCTATCTTGCGACCTTGGTAGCGTTTGTGCTTTCTTAGCGCATTTTTGACAACAATATTTACGATGTGCTTTTTTGTAATCAAAGAACGCACTCCCGCAAAATTCACAGTAGTGTAATTTTTTTGCCGTGGTTGTGTTTTGGAATAAATGCCAGCACTCACGAGAACAAAAATACCCCCCGCTTTTTGGTTTATAATCGCTATTATTACGCATTACCAAACAACCGCACATCAAACAATTATAATAACCTATTCCCTTATTGTTCTGGTCTATTGTTATCATTTGTTAGCCCCATATTAAAGTTAGTGTCCAAATAGCCCACGCAGAACACGCGACAGCAAGAAAAGCCGAACATATCGCAAAGCCCCGCCCCACAAAATCCACCAAAGACATGACAAAGTTGAAAATCCATACAAGTGCTAGCGCACATACCATAATGGTAAGCATTATATTTGTTATCATTTGTTGTCCTTTTGTTCGTGTATGTAGTTTCAATGGTTCTTTGTCTGTTTGCATAACCACTCTGTCATAGACTCCTCTAGTAATTCTATTTTAGCTCTGTCAGGCAAACTTTTATCTCTAACGGTTCTAAGCCAGCCCGCAATCAAAACGTTGTTGTAAGATTCAATTAAATCGCGTATGTTCTGTTCCATTTTCTACCCCTTAATCTGTCGTTCTTCTCTCCACATAT
>JBGUTP010000016.1:0-185836 GCA_045133095.1 Candidatus Enterousia sp. | reverse complement strand
TCCAAATCCCCCCCCCCCACCAACCAGTGCGTACAGCGCGTATTGCCAAAAACCATTTTCTTTGATTTTGAACTTTGCCAACCATGCAAAGAAACCGTCACCTGGGCATTTACATTCTTTACATTCATCATCATACGGATTTTTAATTCCCATTTTTTTCAAGATATTTATTTCTTTAAATTCCATCACCTGCGCTTCATCATCTGTAATATGGTCATACCCCAACAAATGCAAAACCCCATGCACAACCAAATGTGCCACATGGTCTTCTATTGAAATATTTGCTTGCTTTGCTTCGCGTTGAACCGTATCAAGTGATATATAAATATCCCCCAACAAAACGTCATCCCCCAATTCAAAAGACAAAACATTTGTTGGCTTATCTACATTTCTGTATTGCTTATTTATCTGATGAATTTCTGCATCATCGACCAAGATTATCGAAACCTCAGATTCTTTGTATACGCCAGAAACCGCCGTATTGGCAATTTTCGCAAAATCTATCTTATATTTTTTCCAACGTTTATCATGTTCATCGACATATACTTTCATTTGCTTGGACCTTTATTATTTTAGACAATACGTTCTTCGCCATAAATCAACACATCTGCGCGTTTTTGTTTTTCATTTTGTTTCATTCTGGACTTTATTATTTGTTTTCCACCAACGAATGCAATTTTTGAATTTTTATTACTTTTTATTAGACTGGTCACACGTTTAACATCCTGTTGCACTGTTTTATTTCCATTATGGACTGCCAATCTATAATTAATCAGTGCCTTTTCTAAATTACCAGATTTTTCATACGCATACCCTGCATTATATTGTGCCGCGGCATATTGTGACTTATCACAGATATCATTCAATATAACTCTTGCCTGTTTTATTGCGTCATCATATTTACCCAATCTGTTGTAAGTTGCCGCTAAATCATTTCTCAGCAATGCATTATCCGGATACTTTTTTATCATATCCAGATATTTTGTCACTGCTGTCTTAAAACGTTTTGCACGATATTCAGCTACGGCTTGTGCATATTCTTCTTCAAAATCGATAACATAAGTCTGTTTTTCAACCACTTGTTGATGACGGCTTACAACAGTCTTTGTTTTTTTCACATCTAACTTTGTACCATTGGCCAACGCCTGCGCCAGCAATCCACTTGGCAGAAAATCACCAGCCACACTCCATCCACTTATACTGTTTCCATATCTATCCGTAGGATTTTGTGTCCACCTTTTAAATTTCTCCACTGTTTTCTTATTCACCTTCCTGTGGTCTCTATCACCTGTGAACCAATTTTCTCTGTTCCGTCCAACGATTGTAAAGAACTCAGGCAATCCTCCAACTGGAATTTGTGTTAATTCTTCTGGCGTAATTTCGCCGTTTAACACACAGGCCTCAACCCATCTGCGCCATCTTATTCCCGCCGCATCATTCAAGAACTCGCCAACTTTATCTGCGGCTTTTGTCAGTTTTCCGCCATACAGCCAAACTTTTCCGAAACTTGTCGGACTTTTAACAGGATACTTTTTAAACAATTCTAAAACCTGTGCGTCTGTTACTGCATCACCCTGCTCTTTATACAGTTTTTGCAACTGTGTAAATCTTTCTTTACAGTTTTTATCTTCGCTTTCAATAATCTTGCAATACAAATTATACCCCAGCGAATTCAGCGCCACGGCTTCATTTACCGTACTTAAATTAACACCTTCGAACGCCACATCATAGCAATACAACATAAAGTTCGTTTCACCATCTTCTAAATGCCACCGCGCCAGTTCATACGCCTCTTCTGTCGTAATAGGCTTTGTCTTAGCGGTCACACTCCCATCCTTGGTTTGTGTACTTCCAAAACCAATAGTCCACACCCCCTTAGAATCTTGGTACGGAATATGCAACCCCTTGGAATTTTGTCTTACCCCCTCTTTTCCTATGATATCAGCGATAATCAATGGCGTCACCGCTTCGAAACGTTTTTTATACGCACCGTATGTTCCTGGCGTACTAACAATTTCCTTATCCTTCAAATTATCCACACCAACTTCAAAGTTTTCATTTTGAATATCGCTTATGGTATTTGCCATTTCCTCGACCACTTTCTGTTTACCAGAATTTTCTGCGACATTTTCTATTTTATGTTTCTTTTCATCTTGATTTGATTGACTTTCCGCAAACTTAGTTCCGCCGAAAATAACACCCGCCATAACCGCCCAATAAACCGCATGCGCCATAAAAGCCGGATTATTTTTTGCAAAGCCCTTTTTTTTCTTTTGGCTGAACTTTTTTTCAAACGCCCTTAACGCCGCATTATCAACCAAAACAGTATTCAGCCCCCGAACCAAATATTCAGACAGCCACATCAAAGTCGCTCCGGACCATTTGGCGCCTGCCTGTAAATTTTCAGACATCCATATTTTCAACTTATCGACATCCAAACTTCTTTCAACCTTACCGTCCGCGCCTTTTTTTTCTATAACAAGTTCGCGCCAATTCACGGTATCATCTACTTCTATTTCCCTTATATTATGCCGCACATCTTTAAGTCTAGCAGCAGCATCCTGCATTTTTTTGCCCCACGACTTTTCTGTAAAAGTCTTCTTTGATTGCGCCATTTTATTTCCTCCCCAGCCCAGTTTTTTTTGCAATTTTCGAACGTTTTCTTGCGTACGCAGGCGCCACAAAAGGATAGTCATCTGGCAATCCCCACTTTGCCCTATATTGTTCTGGGCTCATATTAAACCTGCGCTTGATATAGCGTCTCAGCATCACATGCCACGTACCATCTTCCAGGCATTGAATTTTATCAGGCTGCACAGAATCTTCTATCTGCTGTGCGGTAACAGACGTCCCGCGCAAGATTTCACGTGCGCGCTGTACGGCATCTTCCATACTCAACGCCGGATTTGCTGCTATTGCCGCCGCCGCTAAATTTGCCACTGCCAATGTAAAATCAGAATTTTTATTTACCAACTTGCCAATTCCTTTGTAATTTAATACAATGATTATATCACAAATAAACCATAAATAAAAGCCAAGTAAAAATGACACGACCACTTGCGGACTTAATGCGCCCAAATACAATCGACGAAGTTGTTGGACAAACCACCCTGTTGGGTGAAAACGGTCTGGTTCACCGCATGGTTGTAAATCAGCGTTTATCTAATCTTATTCTGTGGGGTCCCCCGGGTTGTGGCAAGACAACAATTGCACGCGCCTTGGCACGTTCTGTTGATATGGACTTTGTTCCGATGTCTGCGGTATTTTCTGGTACTGCCGACATAAAGAAGGCAATGGATGCTGCACGCATGAATCGCGACCTGGGGCGCAGCACCCTGTTATTCATCGACGAAATCCACCGTTTTAACAAAACACAACAGGACACTTTATTGCCCTATCTTGAAGACGGCACTGTTGTCTTTATTGGCGCCACGACCGAAAACCCCAGTTTTAATTTAAACAACGCATTATTATCACGCTGTCACATTGGGGTTCTGCAACCCCTGTCAACCGAAGACCTGTTGACCTTAATGTCACGTGCCGAAGCATACACATCTAAAACCCTGCCCTTGGACACATCGGCACGCACGCACCTGGCACAGATGGCTGATGGCGACGCACGCTTTTTATTAAACACGGTCGAATACTTATTCAACGCCAATTTTTCGGACCCTCTAACCCCAGACGAACTTGATTCTGCGGTACAAAAGCGCGCCCCCCTGTCGGACAAGTCTGGCGACGAACACTATAATTTAATATCTGCGGTTCACAAATCCCTGCGTGCCAGTGACACCGACGCTGCCCTTTATTGGACGGCACGCATGATGACCTCTGGCCAGGACCCGGCATACATTTTTCGCCGATTAACCCGCTTTGCGGTTGAAGACATTGGCCTGGCGGACCCAAATGCACTTCAGGTTGCAATTGCCGCCTGGTCTGCATACGACAGATTAGGCAGTCCCGAAGGCGACCTTGCGCTGACCCAACTGGTTATATACCTTGGCACGGCACCCAAAAGCATTGGAAATTACCGCGCCCAAAAGGCGGCATACGCCTGCGCCCGCGAAACAGGCAGTCTAATGCCCCCAAAAAACATTCTGAATGCCCCAACAAAAATGATGAAAAACCTTGGGTACAACGCGGGCTATATTTACGACCCAGATACCGCGACGGGCTTTTCTGGTCAAAATTGCTTTCCGGAAAAACTTGGTCGCCAAAAGTTCTATGAACCTGTGGAACGCGGCTTTGAACGCGAAATAAAAAAACGCTTGGAATACTGGGATTCACTTCGCAAAAAAATCAACGAAGACAAGAAATAAACTACTTTAACGCATACCTTGCCATATTTGTATGCGCCAAAGCGATTGCAATTGCATCTGCTTCATCCGCACTCTTAGGCTGTGCCACAGGCAACAAAATCTTGACCATTTTATCAACGGCAGACTTATCGGCATGCCCCGCCCCGGTCAATGCTTTTTTTATCAAATTAGGCTCATATTCAAACATCGGAATATTTTGATTAGCCACCGCCACTATTGCGGCGGCACGCGCCTGCCCTAATAATAGTGTTGTTTTTGGGTTTTTATTAACGAAAATAATTTCAATACTGCATTCATCAGGTTTAAACATTTCACAAATCTTGGTCAACTCCTGGAAAATCGTCGCCAAGCGTACACTCATCTCTAATTTTGGTTTCGGCAAAATAACCCCACTGGCGATATATTTGCGTGTCTGCCCTGCGGTATCAACAACCGCCCAACCCGTATGTAATAAACCTGGGTCTATACCCAACACACGCTTTGTCATTTTGATTTTTTCCCGGATTTCCTGCGTACAGACGATTTTATTTCTGTTGCAAACAAAATATTTCTGTCACCAAACAAATTAATTTTATACGAAGTTATACGATATTTACGCCCGACCTTTATACTCCTATCCAATTCTGCCGCGTTACTTTTTATCAACACATCATTATAATTTTCAAAAACACATCCTTTATCTGTTTTAAACACAGTATATTTCCTGCGCCCCCTTACAAAAACAGCCTTATCTGTTATCAAAACAACCTCTGTTCTTTTGGACAACACAGCCAACCAAACAACAATCCCAAATGCCGCAACACAGTATAACAACACCCCCGTCAACGAAACAATTTCAACCCCAAGAAATTCCATCAAAACATCAATCAAGCAAAACAACAAAACCCAAAAAATCAAATTAGTTGCGGTCTTCATTTGTTTACTCCCTTTTATTTTCTGAAACTTATTTTACCCACTGCATCATATCCAAAGTATTTATTGATACGCGATATTATTTCATCTTTTTGATAGGACAACTGCAACGCATACGCCGGCACTGTTGGGCGAATTACAACATTAAACGTACTATCACGATTTTTTTTAATCGCCGCCAGTGACGCAACCGCCGCGATATCCGCCCCCATAATCTGCGCCCACCGCGCCTGCAAATCAGCATCAGATGCACGCACCCCAAACATCTGCATCAGTCCACCCAACGCCCCTGCGATTGTTTGTGGTCTTTTTAATCTTTCATCAATTTTTTTATTTTGGTTTGACATAAGTATATTCTTTAGGCATTAAGATAAACATTTGCCCCTGTGCATGTTGTCCCTGTGCGAACTTATAAGCCTCATCCCCTTTGCCAAAGAAAATATCTGCACGAATCCAACCACGGATTGCACTTCCTGTATCTTGGGCAATCATCAACCTGCGGAACGGACGACCATCAGACAGGTTTGTATTCACATACACCGGCAACCCCAGTGTATATAAATCATCGTCCATTGCAACACTTCTTATTTTCGACAATGGTGTCCCCAGTTTTCCAATAACATCTGGTGGCGTTGATTCATAGAAATAAACATATCGTGGATTTTTATAAATCACATCTTTTGCCAATGTTGGATTAGCCTTCAGATGTTGCCACACTGCCTCGGACGAAAATCCCCCCACCGGTCTAATTCCACGGTTTCGCAATTCTTCACCAATTGATTTAAACGGCATATCATTTACCGCGGCAAAGTTCAACTTTACATCTGTTCCATCTTCCAGTCGCAAATTACCCGACCCTTGAATTTGCAAATTCTGCACATCAACTATATTTGCCCAGTACAACACACGCCCAATTTTCTTTTCCACGATATCTTTTTTTGGCACACCTTTGTACGCACGTCCATCCGTTGGTATTCCCATCAGTGGTTCGTTACACTGTGCCGTTTTAGTTCTGCATGCCGGGATTATGGGCGAATAATACCCTGTATAGGTTCCCCTATCACCGCCATTTTCATTATGAATCTGATATGGTTGGAAATTAGATTCAAACCACGCACGCACCGTTGCGACATCTGCCGATGCACTTGGCAGCATTCTGCATTTTTCTGCGAACAACTCTTTATCCGGTTTCAATCGACCAACATATTGAATTTTTGCCTTGCAAGAATTTCTGAACGCCTGCAGCGCATATCTCACATCGTCATCGCGCCATCCTGGCAATTGCGAATAGCCAACTTTCTTAAAATTTGATGGAATTACCGAATTATCACCCTTTACTGTGGGCGTTGAAACATCGCACGACGTCAGCGCCACCGCCATCAAAGCCCCTAAAAAAAGACGAAAAACAAGATTTTTTTGAAAAAATTGCATTTTTATCAAATCCCCCCACTTGTAAAAACTTTTTCTAATGCTATATTAACATAAAACACGGACCTAAGTCCAGACCTTACATTCGCCATATACCAAAGGAGAAAACAGCAATGGCAAAATTTAATATTATCTCTCAATTTTTAAAAGACATCTCTTTTGAAAGCCCAAATGCACCTGAATTATTTTTCAAATCCGACAACGGTGCGGCAAAATTGGAAATCAACATTGACATTCAGATTAAGGGCGCAGAAAACAATCTGTTCATGGTTGACCTGATTATCAAAGCCCATTCTAAATTGGAAAAAGACGAAAAAACGATTTTCTTGATTGAATCAACATATTCTGGTCTGGTCCAAATGGAAGAAGAAAAAGACGAAGAAAAGAAAAAACGCACATTGTTGATTGATGTACCAACATTGCTGTTCCCAACGGTCCGCGGCTTGATTACACGCCTGACAAGTGAATCAGGTTTCCCTGCCTTTACAATGCAGCCTGTTGACTTTGCACAATTGTATGAACAGCGTCAGGCACAATCTGCGAAATAATAATTTCACAAACACAACAAAATCCCCCACCCGGGGGATTTTTTGTTTACATAGTGTACAGAAGTTACATAAAAACCACCCAACCCCTTGCTTGACGTAAAATAAAAGATAATGGCGTAGATACGGGATGGGGGCGACATCGTAGTGTACATAACGCTACATGAGATGTCGCCCCCCGCCCATAGATATGCCATTAGATTTTATTTTTGCCTATGCTGCGGCTGTGAAGACTTTCTGCACATCATCATTCGCATCCAGCGCATCAACCAATTTTTCAATTTTGGCATACGCTTCGTCGTCTAAATCCATTGGCATATTTGGCAACCAGGTCAATTCGGCCTGTTCTGGTTCACCCAATTTTTCCGCCAAGAATTTCTGTGCCGGGATAAAGTCCTCTGGCTTAGTTGTAATAATAAAGCCTTCTTCTGACGCCTCCAGATTATCGGCATTTGCCTCCATAATAATTTCCATCATTTCATCTTCGGTTTTACCGATGGATGCAGGATACATAATCTGTCCCGCACGTGTAAACATAAACACAACCGAACCCTCTTCACCCATATTTCCACCATTTTTGGCAAAGATATTACGAATTTCCGGCACTGTACGACGTGGATTATCGGTCAATGCTTCTACAATCACTGGCACCGCCCCCGGACCATAACCTTCATAGCGTACTGCTTCGTAATTTTCAGTATTTGCCCCTGACGCCTTTTCGATTGCGCGTTTGATATTATCGTTCGGCATGGAATTTTTACGTGCAGTTAAAATTGCCAAGCGCAAGCGTGGATTGTTATCTGGGTTTTTATCGCCCAATTTTGCCGCCATGGTAATTTCACGCGCCAATTTTGTAAACAAACCACTGCGTGCTGCGTCGGCTGCACCCTTTTTATGTTGAATGTTATGCCATTTACTGTGTCCACTCATATTTGACCTTTTTATTTATTTAGATTAAAATTACCCCAAAAGGATAGCAAATGATTGGCAAATTGCAAGGCATAGTTGACTATATCGGTGACGGATTTGTAATTTTATTAACGGGTGGCGTTGGCTATAAAGTACACACTGCCGAATATCTGACACACAAATCAACGGTTGAACTGTGGATTGAAACGATTGTCCGCGAAGATTCCATTCGCCTGTTTGGTTTTACGACCCTGAATGGTCAAAACCTATTTAATATGCTGACGACTGTATCTGGTGTGGGGCCCAAGGTTGCATTGGCAATCCTTGGCACAATAAATTCCGACACCCTAATGTCTGCAATTGCCACGGGCGACGCCAAGACAATCGCCACCGCCCCGGGGGTCGGCAAAAAAGTGGCTGAAAAAATCATTGTTGAATTAAAGAATAAAATCGGTGGCATATCCGCAACATTATTTACCACCGACACAAACGCATCAGGCACCGGCTCTGCCCTGCCCGATTTATTGATGGCACTAGAAGCATTGGGTTATCGCCGTCTGGATATAATTGAAATGGCACAGAAATTGGTAAACCAAAACCCATCGGCGGACGTATCCAAACTGGTTCCATTGGCATTAAAAGAAATAAGCGGAAACAAATAACATGAATAACAACGATACAATTTTTGCATTATCATCTGGTCACGGGAAATCCGGCGTTGCGGTAATTCGCATATCGGGCGACAACCTGCGCGACACATTTTCTAAATTTATAAATAAATCAGAATTTGCCCCCCGCCACGCCTACTTTTGTAATTTGCGCAACGGCGCGGGCGACCTGATTGACCAATGCTTGGCAATATATTTCCCTGCACCACACAGTTTTACCGGCACCGATGTTATTGAACTGCATACCCATGGCGCGCCGGCAACAATTAACGCGGTGTTTGAATATCTGACCACATTGGGCATGCGCATGGCAACACCCGGCGAATTTTCACGTCGCGCATTTTATAACAACAAAATGGATTTGGCGGATGTTGACGGTCTGGCGGCATTGCTGGATGCACAAACAGACGTCCAACGCAAACATGCACTGCGTTCAATGCTGGGCCGCGACAGTGAAATTTACAACACCTGGCGCAATTCAATGGTTGAAATATCGGCGTATGCGGCGGCAATCCTGGACTACAGCCCGGACGACCTGCCCCCCAACATTGGCGAAACAATTACAACCCGCACAAAAAAACTGTTCAACGAAATTGACTGCGCGTTAAAAAGTTACCATACATCACGCGCAATTCGTGGTGGCATTAATGTCACACTGGTTGGCGAAACAAATGTTGGCAAATCATCAATATTTAATTATCTGGTTGGGTCAAATCGCGCAATTGTATCCGACATTGCTGGAACAACGCGCGACGTGGTATCTGCGAACTTGGACATTGATGGATTTATGATAAATTTATCTGACACTGCGGGTCTGCGTGAAACGGACGATGAAATAGAATCAATTGGCATAGAACGCACTAAAACCGAAATTGAAAATGCCGACATTATAATCCACGTCTATACGCCGGATTCTGCCGTACACAGTGATTCGACAACCAATGAAATTGTGGTCATAAATAAATCAGACACAACCCAAAAACACGATAACAAAAATGTTATTTACACATCTGCAAAATCCGGAAATGGGATGCAAAATTTAATGGACGCGTTGCGCACCAAGATTCATGAAATAATGGCGGGTGCTGAAAACACACTTTCAATTAACGCACGCACAAAATCGTTATTGGAAACCACACGCGATGAATTATCACACGCCATACACGCAGATGACAACTATGATATATTTGCCGAACACACACGTCGTGCGGCGGACGCAATTGGAAAAATTCTTGGCACAATCACCGCGAACGAAGTCCTGGATAAAACATTCGGACAACTGTGCCTGGGTAAATAAAAACGACCTGTCACTTATTTGCCAGGAAATAATGGCACAGATATGCCATTAGATTTTATTTTTTACACACACGCTTCAATAGCATACAGTGTTTTTCCATCGAACACCGGGTCTTTGACCAAAATACGATAACTCATCGACCCCTGACCACATCCTTCAACGATAACATTAACCCAAATAAAATCTTTTTCATTAACATAGGTTTTAAAATTCTGTCCATTGAAATTGTCTTCCAAAAACATAACATTTGCCATTTCTTTCTGTACAATTTCTAATTCTGGCACAATTGGGCATTTTGCTAATTGCGATGCAGATTTATCACCCACCGCCACAACTTCGCAACTGACGCCCAAGACATCAACCACATCCGCACTGGCACCAGATACAAAGCCGACAACCAACAACGGCAACAACAATAATCTTTTCATCATACTTCTACACACCATCAGAATAAAATATTTACACGCGCGCCCAACTGAATATCTTCTGATTCGAATTCAAAGTCCGCATGTCCCACATATTGTGTCCGTCCATATTGACGAACAACCTTGAAATGCAACCATTCCTGGTCATAGTCTGTACCTGTCTTTGGGTCTTTATGCGTTGCCTTGCGCACGGTCAGTCCTGCCCCAACGCGCCAATCTGGTGCGGTACGGAAATATGCCTCGGGCGTAAAGTCCAAGAACGCAACCCCACGTTCATCATCAAAAACCCACGTAGATTTAACGGTTGCCGCCAATGTCACCCCCGCCCATTGACGCCCAAAACGCAAACCAACATAATAGGTAGAATCGGCATAATCTGGCGTACGCACATCTGAACTGCCACCGAATTTAAACCCGAACAAAACATCTGACACTATATCAGACGCATTATCACCAGCCGCACTCATACGATAAGTACCACCCAAATCGATTGCGGAAAATCCATCTTCATCGCCATTAAAATCATGCTGATAGTGAACATTTGCGCCCATTGCCAAACGCGAATTAAAACCGTACGACACGGCTTGCCCTGCCCGCAGGATATGGTCCCAATATGTCAGCGACGTTGACGTTAACACTTCTTCTGTCGCCTGCAAGAACAATGGGTCTGATGTATCACGTGTCAAATCATTTGCGCGCGCGACACCGCCACACATCACCACCATCATCAGTGCCACCGATAAAAATCTAAGCATAAAAATCTCCCTCTATAAAATACAGCAAATGCCCCCAACCGGGGGCAACGCCGTTAAGCATCCTAGAACTGGAAAATAGCCTGCACACCAATTGTTGTTTCGGCATAATTATCCAATTTCACTGTTCCCAACTTTGTCAAATCGGTCATATATGTACCATCTGCCAACTGTGCATTCGGTTCTTGCCAGTACAGGTCTAACTTTTTACCATCTGCACTGTCATAGAAAGCAGTCTTAGCATAAAGATTTAACGCGAACCAATCATTTGGCTGCCATCCGATTGCCGCCTTGACAGTTCCCTGATTATGCCAATCATAATTTCCAAAGACGGCTTCGACATTCAGTGTCCAATCTTCATTCAAGACACTAAACACACCCAACCCACCTTCGAAATACATTGCATAGTCATCACCGACCTGATAAGGGATATACATCAGCGACCTGCCACCCAAGGCATTTTCACCCTCTACCCCATTGCCGTATGAATTTCCATCCAGTGCCAAATACCATCCGCGCGCCAACGCATAGATAGTAGATGAAGCGACTTTATATCCACCCTTGACATCCAAGATAAAGTTATTTGACACATCTTTTTGATGTTGGAAATATGCAGATGCTGTTGCAATCCAATCAGTATTATCAACAAATCTCCATTGTGCGCCCAACCCGAACATATTGACGCCACTGTCATCCATTTTATCATCTGGCGATTCGTCATCCCATTCGAATTTATATTCCGAAGAATCATATTCCATCATCCCCAGCACTGCGATTCTGTCTGTGATACCATAGCTAAAATCTTCTTTTACGCTGAATCTAGTCATATCCCATTTACCGCCTGCCCCGTTCCATACGGTACTTGCGTCACCATTAACATCCAACACCGGCACAGTCTGATTAATTGTAAAGTCATACGAATTCATTGTATAAGACAAATCCGTAACGGACCCAAACTTTCCCCCCAACGGCTGAAAGAAAGGATGTGCCAAATAATATTTTCTTTTTAATTTATTAACGACTTTTTCACTGCGTGTTGTACGTGTTGTTGTCTTAGTTGCCCGTGCAGACGAAGAATTCGCCCCCTGATAATTTTTGTACAAATCGCTGCGGTTTGCTGGTTTTGCATAGTACAAATCACCTGCATCCTTTGCCTCATACGTTTTTGTCAGTGTACGTGTCTGATACTTTTCATAATTAACATTTTCACGTGTACGTGTGGCAGGCGCACCTGATAAATCCGCACTTGACCCTGCGCGTGTACCCCAATTTGTTTCTGCATTTGCATTAACTGCGCCGACTGCGACCAACGCCCCGACAACCAAAGAACTAATTTTTTTCATGATACAAAACTCCTTTTATCGAAATTATACCATAAAATCGGCATATAAAAAAGGATAAAAACACCCCCAGGTAATGTAATCAACTTTTAATTCTCACCGCCGTACACCATGAAGTTTTAACAAAGTGGTGTCATCCCGTGGCTTTTTCGGGCCCCGCAAAAATTAAAGATTTTTGTGGGTGAATCCCCGCGGGACCCAGGTTATGTAATCACCCTTTGTCATCCCGTGGCTTGACCACGGGACCCAGGTTTGGCGAATAAAAATCCCCCATCCAGTACCAGGACCGGTCTTAAAAAAACACCCAAAACGGGTGTTCCTTATTTTTTATCACGCGCGGATTGCGTACTTAAAAAGTGGCTCTTTTCCCTTAAACAACTGCGCATTTTATCAAAACAAGCATTAAACGCACCTTTTTTATTCATCTCCTTATATTTCTCACAATCAACGTTAATAGTTTGTGTACCATCTTGATAAGATACACTTAACCCACACTCCTTCTCAGTCACAGTATTCCGCATCAACTTAAAATCATTAGCCAATTGCTTTCTTAATTCCAGCGTTCTGTTTTCACCATTACGTGACGTATTATATATCGTCGTCAAATTACCATTCAAACACGCCAACACATCCGCTAATCCCAATTCCGCATTACAATCTTTAACACCGGCAATAAATATACTTCTGTTACTTGATTCAAACGACGAATCGGACGATGCCGAACTGCTGCTTGTCGAAGACGCATCCCCTGCCGCCACCTTAAGATTAGTCGTCAACACAGCCTTTTGCAATTGTGTTTTAAATCTGCGCAACAAAGAATCCATTTGTTCATATTGCCGATACATTTGTTGTGTTATCAACGTAGTTTTCATTGCGATAACTTCGCGCATTAAATCCTTTTGTGACCCCTCTGGATTTTTTGTACTGCCGATATTATAGGCATGAATAGAACACAGCGCGAAATCAGCCGAAATCATATCATTGGCATCGTCGTCGCATCCATTAGTATCTGCGGCATAAAGCGGCACAGCAACCATCCCGACCACCGCCAGGCAACACAATATAATAAAAATCTTTTTCATCAACTTCATTATTTGTAACTTAATTGGTAACGACTATTTGACTCATTATTGTTTTTAATCACAAGGTTCGTGTTTTCTAGTTTAAATTCAGGTATATTGATAGCTGCAAATGAAACCGCATTACCCCCGGAATTTGATGCACTTGCAGCATTATTTATCGTGCTGTTACTTGTTTCTTTTTTGTCCGACGTCTGCCTTATCACACCATTCTCATAATCATAGGAACACCCTTCTCCATCAACCACACAACGTCTTGAATCAACATCCGCCCCGGTACAGGCAACACTTACTCCATCTTTATTATAACACTTCCACTCTACCTTACATCCACCTACATTATTTGCGGCACGAATATTATTACAAATAACCTCGCTCTGTATCCCCGGAATAACATTAGACGACATCGCCCCCCACATTCCATTTGCCCCGGAATACTGCAACGCACCATCCGTCTGTCGTGTAAACAACAATGAATTATACGGCACACAAACATCCTTGGCTGGCAAAGTTTTGGTATTAATTGCGGTCTGCAACCTTGAATACCCACGCGGTGTCAACGAACAATACTTAGTTGCTTCATACTCTGCATCACCACTGCTTTGTGCATAGGAATATCTGCCCATCCCCACAACATCTGGCGCATCCTGCAACAGCATTCTTTCCAACGTATCCAAATCCAACGCGGACCCGGCACGACTTCTGCGACGCCCAAATATAGAAATCGAATCCAGCGCATCTGTCGCACACCCCAGGCGCACAAAACCATCGCCTTCTTCATTTTCTAACACCCATTCACGCTGAACATCTTTGGAACTGTCTAAAAATCCCGTTAATGTACATCTGGCATCATCTTGTGGTGGCACGACCATACCATCTGCGCATTCCTGCCCACCTTTGATATATCCACGCTTTACAGAACGCCCATTATTACACGTTTTGGGGTCATATTTTAAATATTTGTCACCTTCGCTACCATAACTACCAACACGGCACATAAACTTGCCCCATTTATTACACGCCCCATTCAGCATCATAATAACATCAGACACATCAACACCGACCGCCAACGCCAATTCCAATGCCTCATACGCTTCATCAATCACGCCATCATATGGTTCAAAGAACATACGCGCCTTGTTTTTAAACGCCTTTACACGCTTTGGACCGGAACAGTTATTTCCCCGACTGTCACAACCGGCATAGGTAAACACATCCTGCATCTGCTTATACAGGTTATTTAATTCAACCTCTGCCCTGTCAATTTTCTCTAATATCTGGTCAGATATTTTCTGTCGTGCCAAAATTTCTTCATCGACCCCCCTGCTCATGGCATCAATTTGTGCCTGACTTGGTGCGGTCTCGGAACCTTGCGCCCCGGCATCTGCGGCGGCGGCACTTGCGGTGGCTTGCGCGGCACTGACATCCGATATCGCCTGCGCAGTCATGGCTTGTTGTGCCTCAAGTGCGGCTTGCATCTGCTGCATTTGCTGTGCCGACTGTTGTTCCATTTGATATTGCATTTGCTGCATCTGCTGCTGCATCTGCTGAATTTGTGCATTACTTTGCGCGGCTGCCTGTTGTGCTGCTGCCTGCTGCGCCATCAATTCTTGTTGTTGGATTTTTTCATTCGCATCAGACACCATCTGCGCAGAAATAAATTCCACCAAATCCGCGCCATGTTTTTTACAAGTTGAATTACTGTTTACACACCCTTCAACAATCGGACGTGCAATATCCATTGTTGTACACCCTGCACACTTTGGCTGCGCACAGCGCAAAATCAACGAATTACAGTTTCCAAAATCAGCCTTTGGTTTATTCGCCGCCGCCGCGGATGTGCGGCTGTTCATCATTGTATTCCAATTATTATTATTCGTTGCCCCGGAATTACCATTCCACGCGGTAAGATTGCTGCCTGCGGTTGTTGCAACCTGCCCCGATGCGACGAACGGCACCAGGCATAACATCCCAACAAAAAAATGCTTAATCAGTTTCATATTCTCTCTATGCGAAAATTCTATCACAAAAACACAACATATAAAAGAAAAAAATTCCCCCCGGTGGTGACCACTGTTTCATGAACACCTTATTACATTCTCACCGCCGTACACCACGAAGTTTTAACAAAGTGGTGTCATCCCGCGGCTTTTTCGGGCCCCGCAAAAATTAAAGATTTTTGTGGGTGAATCCCCGCGGGACCCAGGTCATGTAATCACCCTTTGTCATCCCGTGGCTTGACCACGGGACCCAGGTCATTCATTCAACTTTTAATTCTCACCGCCCTTGGCGGGGAGTGTCGTCCCCCAAGGACGACGAGGGGTGGCTTTACCCACAAATACGCCATTAGATTTCATTTCAGACCAGAATTTGACGTTTGTTTTTTGCATCCGGTGCCGACAGGATTCCGTCAGTCTCCATACGTTCTATCAAACTGGCGGCTTTGTTATACCCAATGCCTAAGCGACGTTGAATATAGGAAATAGTCGGTTTTTTATCACGAATAACAAATTCTTTGGCACGTTCATACAGGTCGCCATCTTTACCACCCGACGCACCCCCCGCCCCTGGGATTGCACCTGGCATACCTGGAACTGAATCACCCGCATCATCTTCACCCACTGTCACCCCTTCGGCAAACACCGGTTCACCCTGGCTACGCAAGAAGTCACCAATTTTTGTTAATTCATCATCACTGATATAGGCCCCATGAATACGAACCGCCGGGTGTCCACCTTCACTGAATAACATATCACCCATTGACAACAGTTGTTCTGCCCCACCCTGACCCAAAGACGTCATACTGTCGATACGACTTGCGGCTTGGAACGAAACGCGCGTTGGAAAGTTTGCTTTGATAACACCTGTAATAATTGTTGCATCTGGTCGCTGTGTCGCCATGATAAGATGTATTCCCGCGGCACGTGCCTTTTGCGCGATACGCTGCACACACAGTTCAACTTCCTTACGCGCCACCGCCATCAGGTCGGCAACCTCGTCAATAAAGATAACCAGATATGGCATGTCTGCCATACTTTCTTCCTGTGTTTCGTACAAATATTCACCTGTTTCTGGGTCTGTTCCGACGACGACCTGTCGCGTCATTTTTTCGCCATTTCTGCGTTTTTCAGCCATAATATCATTATAACTTTCGATATTGCGCGCATTCAGTTTACCCAACTGTTGGAATCGCGCCTCCATTTCACGCACCGCCCATTTCAGTGCATTTATCGCCCCTGTTGCATCCTGCTTTACAATTGGCGTAATCAGATGCGGAATATTATTCCAGAACCCAAAATCCACACCCTTTGGGTCAATAATCATTATCTTACATTTATCTGGTGTATTTCTATAAACCAGCGACGTAATAATAGACTGCACAAACACAGACTTACCCGACCCAGTACGCCCAGCAATCATCATATGTGGCATTTTTGCTAAATCGAAATAGACCGGATGTCCACCGATATCAACCCCCAACCCCAATGGCAATTTATATTTAGAATTCACAAAAACATCATCTTCCATCATGCCACGATAACGCACCATCTGACGTTGAATATTCGCGACCTCAACCCCCAGGAAATTAGACTTTGCCATCATGGAAATTCTGAAATTTTCCACCGCCATTGCACGTGTCATATCCTTGGCAGTTTTACTAATATCTGCGATTCTTTGCCCTGGTTCTGGTTCAAACTCATACAAAGTAACCACTGGTCCTGGCTTAATTCCAACGACTTTACCAAAAACCCCATATTCGGAAAAATGCTTTTCAATTGCGCGCGCCTCTTGTTTTAATTCGGGCGTCACAGAATACTTTGTAAACGCGGATGCTTCTAACAACCTTGGACTTGGCAACTGGAATTCAGAACTTGCCACGGCACGTTTTGGCGCAACTGCAACAGCCGCCGCTGTCGTCTTTGCAACTGCGGTCTTTTTTTGCAATTTCTTGCGCAATAATTTTATCTTAGGTTCTGGCTTACTCTGTTCTTCTTCCTGTTCTTCCTGCGCCGCATCATCTTCTTCAACTTCACCTTCATCCGACGCGACCACAGGCTGCATCAAGTGGAACGCGGTGGCAATTGCCCTTACCCACTTTACAAACATACGCAACGCCCCACGAACATGCGACCATTTTATATGCAGCAACGACCCACCCAACACCAGGAAAGCCGCCATACATACAATCCCCACAACAACAGTCCATCCACCAATCAGTGATACTAAATCAGCCGCAGCAATCGCACCAAACATTCCGCCAAACGTTGACGACGGCATCAACGCCCCAAAACCGACCGCCCCAACACAAACCGTAATAAAGCCACGTAAAAAGTTATACTCTGGCGCACCATCCGTATCCAATCCGACCGTTCGCACCGCGCCCCATCGTGCCACCGATAAAAACACAAACAATCCCGGCACCACCCCTATGGCATAGCGAACCATTCCAACAACCCACCCCATCAAGGAATGCGTACCAAAAGAACTGGCGACCCCAAAGCCATTCAAATAAGGATTATAAAACAACAGTGCAAATGTTGCCCAAATCCCCAAACACAAAACAATCACCCCAATCATACGAAACATCAAACTTTTCAGGGCTTCGGATATACTTTTCGGTAAAATTTTTGATTTATCTGCCATATCGAACTGCATTTTATCATATTTTAGCAAAAAAAACATTCGATATTTTAAAAATAATTCGCCCCCTTTTTTCTGGGGGCAATATAATCATCTGTCTGATAACATTCGCCACTTTACAAAATCCGCAACCACCATACCGATAAAGGCACCTAAAATCACATCTGTTGGCCAATGCGCCCCCAGCGCAATCCGCGATACCCCAATCATGATTGCCAATGTCCATGTTACAATCTTATATTTTGGTGCCAACATACCAATCATAACCAATCCTGCGAAACTTATCGCCGTATGCCCAGACGGCATTGAATTAAACGCCCAATCCAACGACGGCGGGAAAAACCCAGTCATGTCCAAAGCCTCAAAAAACACAGGACGCGCCCGCCCAATAAAGGTCTTCAGCACCTTAACCAGCCCCCCCGAAACCAAGACACTACAAAAAATCAAGAACGCATTACTGCCCCTTGTTTTCACAAAGAAATCACGCAACAGCACGCGCAAACTAACGCGATTTTTTTCGTTTTTAAAACAAATCCCGGACTTTGCGTATTTTTTTATACAAAAAATCAAAAACGCAACACCCGCCGCTATAATCCATACTTCTCCGGCAAAGACCAAATCAAACACAGACCACAATCTGCAATTAAATTGCCTCAGGAACATATACACTGGCTTATCAAACCAACATACTCCGCACACCACCAGTGTCGCCACAACAACAGACGCAATCTGCAATTTACGCCATTTAATTTTATTATCCACCGTCAGAAACATATCCACACCCCATAAAAATTATTATTCTGCCAACAACCTGCTGTAAATTTTTTTATCTGTCAGAATTTGCACCGCCACCGCTGTTGCGACTGCATCTTCATCGGCGCCACTGGTAATTACCGGACAGCCACGTCGCACATCTTCTGGCTTAATATCTTTTTCCTTATTAAAGTCCCTTGCTTGGAAATCATTATTAAACACATTCAAAAAGAACGCATTTTGCTGTTGATTTGAACGAATATTAGACAGACATACAATTGGGAACAAACCACGCCCATCAACAACACGCCCTGCCCCTGTTTTAATAGATTTATTCAACAATTCCAACGCCCCACCATTACTTAAATCGATACGCGTCGCGATACGTGCCAGCCCCGCCGTCGGCGTCCCCACCAGAACCCCACGTCCATTTTCATAAAATGCCGCAACCAGTGCCTCTGCCGTACCTTTTGTCTGATTAGACATCAACACCACCACCGGCACATCTGTAATTGCATTACCGCCTGGCACGACCTCTACCTCATCCATTGCAGTTTCTACAATTCGCATCACCGGCACTGCCCCCACAAACAATCCACCGAACTTAGCCGCCGCCCTTTCATCATCACCAATCGTGGCACGCAAATCCAGCACAATCCCCGACACATCTGGATATCTTGCCAACGCTTCGTTTACAATTGCCACCGCCCCATCAGACACCTTATGCACAACAATTTCCAGCACACCACCATTTTCTGCATCTGCCCTGTGAACGACATCCGCATCCGCCAACACAATAGTTGCACGCCGCAACACAACATCACGATTTCCCATCGGGGTCAATAATTTAATCTTAGACGTACCCGAATTAAACCCGGTCAACACTGCCGCCAATTCTGCATCAGACATATCTGCAACCATCTTTCCATTGATTTGCGCGATTAAATCCCCTGCTCTAATTCCTGCGGTATCTGCGGGTGCACCTTTATAAATCCCAGTTACACGAAAATTCCCCCGTTCATCGCGCACACCTTCCAAACCAACACTTGTTAAAATTCTGCCATCTTCGGCAATTTCTGCTGCCTTAGAAAAGATATAACGACCATTTTCATCAACGCCACGAACCAGACTATCAACCACCGCCTGATACATTTCACTTTCGCTTAACCGACGCAGTTGTGGGTCAAAAGCCCTCATTTTTAAAATCAAAGCGGTTGTAATTTCCCCAAACCCGTTCCAATCATTATCACTTGGTCTTGGATAATTAGCGACAATATCGTCATCCCACACCAGAACTACACGTTCATCTGTTGCGGCAATATGCGCTGCCTTATTTAAATTTTCCAGACTTTCAATTGCCACATTTAAATTTTTACCAGCCCAATTTACATCATCTAATTTTTGGTAAATTTCCGCAAAAGTCTTAGACACTTCGAACACATGCAATCCATCCTGCACAGGTTCGTCTTCAAAGAACAAACTTTCTGCATGCAACGCAGGCACCACCCCAAAGGCCATTACAATCCATACCAAGAACTTTTTTATTCTCATATTTCCTTTCCCCCCGGCGTGATGCCTGTTACACAGTTATTTATCGCTGTCGCGCAAATTAAAGTGATACAGCATAATATTAGAAATATAGATACTGGTAAACGTTCCCATAATTACACTGAATCCCATTGCATACGCAAATTCGCGCAAAATCTGTCCACCAAAGATAGACAAACCAACCATCGCCAACAGTGTTGAAACACTGGTCAACATTGTACGACGCAGCATTTCATTAACCGACAAATCGATTAATTCACCCATTGGCATTTTATGATATTTCTTTACATTTTCATCAATTCGGTCATAGTTTACAATCTTGTCATTAATTGAATACCCAATTCCCGTCAGAATAACCGCAATCGCCGTCTGATTAAATTCCAATCCTGTAATTGAAAAGAAACCAAACATCAAAACAAAGTCCAAAAACAGAGAACAAAACGCCCCGACCGCATAGCCACCTTTGTATCGAATCCACACATAAATCGCCATCATGATAAAGGCGAAAAGAATCGCCAAAATACCACCACGCACTAATTCCCCGCCAATTTTTGGTCCAACGATTTGCACTTGTTCATATTGGACATTGTCGCCCAAAATATTTTTAATTTGCGCCACACGTTCATTTTGTGCTGCATCTGTTGCATTTTTCGGCAATCCCAATCTGATTAAAATATCACTGCCATCAACAGATTGTAATTCTGGGTTAAATTCGTCCAACGCACCACGCATTTGTTCGATACCATACCCTTCAACGATTGGTTTAACCTCCATCGCAATCCCGCCCGAGAAGTCAATTCCATAATTCAACCCACGAACGAACAGCGACAGCACCGACAACAGGATTAACGCCCCCGAAACAAAATACGATAATTTGCGATACTTCATAACATGCAGTTTCATAACACTACTCCCTTTGCACTTTTATTTTTTACCACCAACAAAACCAATTTTCTTGTTTTTGCCGTTCATATACCAATCTACCAAGACCCTGGTCAGCCATACGCATGTAAACAAAGTCGTCAAAATACCAATAGACAATGTCACCGCAAACCCACGAATTGGACCTGCACCGAACTGGAACAAAACCAATCCGCAAATAAGCGTTGTTAAGTTTCCGTCCAGAACCGCCTTCATAGCCTTATCAAACCCCAAGTTTACCGCCCTTAACGCCGGCGTTCCTGCACGCACTTCGTCACGGATACGTTCGAATGGCAACACATTAGCGTCAACTGCCATCCCCAACGTTAAAACAATACCTGCGATTCCTGGCAAAGTTAATGTCGCGCCAAACAAAGCAGTCAACCCGACAATCATCCCCAGGTTCACCATCAACGAAATTGCCGCGATAACACCAAAGCCGCGATACACCATTAACAAAAAGATAAAGATAAACAAAACACCTGCCACGGCACCTATCTTACCACCGGCAATAGTATCCGCCCCCAACCCTGCCCCGACCGAGCGTTCTTCAATAACCTGCAATGGTGCTGGCAACGCGCCACTGCGCAACAAAACCGCCAAATCCTTTGCCCCCTGCAAAGAAAATCCACCTGATATCTGTCCACGCCCACCCGGAATTGGTTCACGAATAACAGGTGCAGACAGAACCTTTCCGTCCAAAACAATAGCAAATCTTTCATTTACATGTTCTGTGGTTAATTTTGCAAATCTGCGCGCACCGGACGCGTCAAACACGGTCGATACAACCGGCATATTATTCTGGTCAAAATCCGCCTGCGAATCTTTCAGTGATTCACCCGACACTTCTACACGTGTATATACCGGCACCACTGACCCAGGCGCATCGATATAAGGCAAAAATTCTGTTCCACTTGGCGCACGACCGGACGCAATTTGTTCCTGACTGACATTTTCATTTACCAAATGGAAAGTCATTTTTGCGGTCTGCCCAATCAACTCTTTAATACGTTCTGGATTATCAACCCCTGGCAATTGCACCAAGATATACTTACCACCCTGACTTTGAATCGAAGGCTCCTTGGTTCCCAGCGCATCAATACGACGACGCACAATTTCTATACTGCGCGCCAATGCATCTTTTACCATTTCTTCTTTTTGCTTATCTGTATATCTCAGCGATATAACCTTTCCATCCGAAGAAATATCAGCACTGTCCCCAAACGCACTTTTCAGTCGTCCTTTTGCATCCCCCACTTCGTCTTCGTTTTTCACGACCAATGACACCACCCCATCGTGATTACGCAGATTTGAAAAACGAATAACGCCTTTATTTCTATCTATTAACGCACTGCGTGTTTCATCATACAACTGTTGTGTTTTTTCCTGAAACATTGTTGTTGTATCGACCTCTAACAACAGCTGCGCCCCACCTTTCAAATCCAACCCCAATGACACAGGTTCAATCCACGATGGGAAATAAGGCGCCAATTTTGGCGACATTGTTGGCACAGCCAACAAAACACAAAACACAGCAATAAATACAATCGCCAATTTTTTAAACATAACCACTACCCTTTTTATTTATTCAACACTTGCCACGGCGTTTTTATTAACTTCGATAACCACGCCCTTTGCAACTTCTACTTCTATTGATTTTTCGTTAATTTTTTTAATTGTGCCATAAATACCGGCGGCCATAACCCGATTTCCGACCTTTAATGAATCCAGCATTTTCTGATATTCTGCCATACGTTTTTTATTTGGACGCACCATAAACAGGTAAATAATTCCAAACACAACCAAGCAATATAAAATCAACCCCATCGCCCCACCTTGTTGTGGTGCCGCGGTGCCAGTTTGCACAACTGTATCTACAACTTCTGCTGTCTGTTCCATATATTTCTCCTTAACTTAATACCCGCACAATAGTAAATAAACACAGAAAAGTAAAGGGAAAATACAGAAAAATCACAACCGTTCAAACCAAGTATCCATTTCTGTCAACGGAATAAATTTATACACTGGCCGACCATGATTACATTGTCCGGCGCGTTCCGTACGTTCTATATCGCGCAGCAAGGCATCCATCTGAACAAAATCCAACTTTTGCCCCGCCCGCACAGAATGGTGACACGCCCAATTTGCCAACTTTAGATGCAGTTTTTCATTCAACTGTGACGAATGTCCGTTTTCACGCACCTCTTCTGCGACCGCGCGCAGCACATCCGCCCAATTCATATCCCAATCTGCTGGCTTTTCAAATATAGCAATTGCCCCATCACCGAAACTATCTATTGCCAACCCTGATTTTTTCAATTCATCTGCAATTCCAATCAAAGCCACAATATCCTCTTCACGCAGATTTACAACAATTGGCGTCAACAAAGGCTGAGTCTTTATTTTACGCGTACGCAATTTTTCGTACGTAATTCTTTCATGGGCGGCATGTTGGTCAACAACAACCATATTATCGTCTTTTTGCGCGACGATATACTTATTTCCAACCTGCCCAATCACACGTCCCAGGGGTTGTTCTATAACCTCTGCCACGCAATCTGACTTTGGCTTTTCATCTTCACCATCGGTCACCACAACCTGTTGCGCTGCCCCGGTTGTACGTACCACCGGCGTCCTTTCTTCAAAAATTCTGCCCGGCATCAAATTCAAATCATTACACACACGAAACGTATCGCGACGAATGCCAAAATCAAACCTTGCGGGTGCCGCTACACTTTTTTCCTGCGCTACACTTTCTGCTGCTTTTTCCACCGAATGCGTTGCCACCATAGTTTGCGCCAACCTGTCACGCAAAGTTTTCACGATAAAAGACCGAACATGTGTCGGCTCTAAAAAATGCACTTCTGTCTTAGCCGGCGACACATTAACATCCACAGACGAACTTGGCAAAGTCAGATATATTGCACACAGGGGAAATTCCCGTGCATGCATAACGTCCATATACGCCGCACGCAACGCCCCCACCAACACCTTATCCTTTACCGGTCGCCCATTTACGAACAAGAATTGGTCTATACTTGATGCGCGTCTTAACGTTGGTTCTGATATAAATCCTGTCAATTTCATATCGGCATTAGACCGCGACACCGCATCAACATCTAACATACGCCCCCTAACATCATCCCCCATAACGGCGGCAATTCTTGACAGCAAATCTTCATTCTTGGGAAAACGCCATTTATTATTCAGAACAAATCCCACATCTGGTCGTGCCATTGCCAAACGCTTTACCACCTCTAACACGGACATCATTTCCGCCCTATCCCCACGCAAGAACTTCAACCGTGCTGGTGTTTTTGCGAATAAATTTTGCACCCTTATCCGTGTACCGCTTTCCCAATCAGACGGTCTGATTTCATGCGTAGTACAATCTATCCGCCATCCATTTTCATCCATACCATTACACGTATCAATTGTCATATCGGACACAGATGCAATTGACGGCAACGCTTCGCCACGAAACCCCATAAAGTTTATATTCAGCAAATCATCATCTGGCAATTTAGATGTTGCATGACGCGTGATTGCGCGTGCTAAATCATCACACGACATACCGCACCCATTATCAACAATACTAATCAGGGTTCGCCCGCCATCAACAACATCTATAACGATATGGTCTGCCCCCGCATCAAGTGCATTTTCCACCAGTTCTTTAACCACACTGGCGGGTCTTTCTACAACCTCTCCTGCTGCTATTTGATTGATTAAGAAATCTGGCAACACCCGTACAGACATTATCGGTCCTATTCTTTAAATTTAACTTCTAATATTTCATATTCTTTTGGACCTGCGGGCAATCTTACGATACACGTATCCCCAACGCACCGTCCAATCAACGCGCGACCAACCGGTGAAGTACATGAAATAACGGTACGCCCATCGGATTCAACATCAGACAAAATTCTGCACTGCATTCTGTTTCCGTCTTCGTCTTCTGCAACGACGCGCGCCCCAAACATAACGCGGTCCCCGCTCAGATTTTCCACATCGATAACATTTGCATTTTCAATAATCCCTTCAATTACGCGAATTCTGGTATCGATTTGTCTTTGTTTTTCTTTGGCTGCACTGTAATCTGCGTTTTCTGACAAATCCCCCAAAGACCTTGCCCACTGAACAGTTGCCAATATTTCTGGTCTTTGCACTTCCTTCAAATCTTTCAGTTCTTTCAACAGACTATCAAATCCCTGCCTTGAAATTGGTTTTTTTTCCATACCTTTGCTCCTAATTTTCTGCAAATTATACGCTTTCATTTTAATTTTGCAATTATGAAATTTACACTGTATAGTATATACAACATGTTTAGGCAAAGTATCTTAACACGCTTTTTAATGCGCAGATTTTTTTCCGGCATCGGTCTTGTTATGCTGGTTGTCTGTGGCATAATATTGGCTGTCACATTTGTGGAACGCCTGCCGTCTAATCCTAGTGCGCTGTCTGCGTTATATGAATCATGGGTCCGTCTTCTGGAATACGTGCCACTATTTTTACCACTTGCGGTATTTATGGGTACGCTGTTGACATCATATAATCTTACTAAATCAAGCGAGAATATTATTATCTCCAGTGCTGGTCTTTCCCCGTTTCAGGCATCACGTCCATTTTTGATTGGCGCATTTTTAATAGGCATCTTTGCGACAACCGTCATCAATCCATATTCTGTCAGCATCAGTTCCAAGAACATCACCCCAGAAAAACTACAACTTGTTGACGACATGATTTGGCTGCGTGAAGAATCTGATTCTGGTTTCATAACCATGAACGCCAAAACCATGCACAAGAACGGCGACATTTTAATATTTGAAACCGCCACTGTTTATACCCAGGATGCAAATTTCAAATTAACCAACCGCATAAACGCGGACACGATAACATTATCTGATTCTGGTCTTTCCGCCCACAATGCGATTATATGGGATACAAACGGCACGACCAAGAAATCAGATTGGACGACCAAGACATTATTAACGCCCCAAACTGTACTTGACCGCTATCTTCAACCTGACCAGATATCATTTTGGCAATTGCCTAACTTTATCGAACGCATGGAAGAAATTGGCGCCCCTGTTCGTGGTCATCGTGTTCAGTTATGGACCCTGCTATTTTTACCATTGACCATGATATCCATGGCAACGCTTGGCATTGCATTTTCCCAGACGAAACAGCGCCGCAACTACAGTTTTGGCATAAAATTCAGTCTTGGCATAATCACATGCTTTGCGGTTTACTTTCTGACAAATTTATTTAACGCCATGGGTTCAACTGGCACTCTTCCCCCGATATTATCCATTATTGCGCCTCCTTTGATAATCATCGCAGGTGCGGGAATATTCATCACCAGTTTTGACACAATATAGGACACATATCACTATGCCGATAAAAAAGAAAAAAAATCATTCTTTCAGGAAATTTTTATTATGGCTGCTTTTTGCAACCCTGGTTATTTTAATGCTGATATCTTTTTCCACGACTCAGCATTTAACTGAAATCGTGGTGTATCCATAATGAACTACATGGACATATTTCTCGAAGCGCTATCTGCCGAAAAAGGACGCAGCCTAAAAACCCTGCAAAGTTACGAATCAGATTTACGACTTGCGGACTCTGCAATCTCGGGCGGCTTGCTTTCTGCATCTGCATCGGATATTCAACAATATCTTTCATCCCTGCCCGACAAACCATCATCCATTGCACGCAAAGCATCGGCACTTCGTGGATTTTATAAATTTTTAATGCTTGAAAAAATCATTACATCAAATCCCACGACAAACCTTGAATTACCAAAACGCAACCGCACACTGCCTAAATATCTCAGTACCGAAGAAATAGATTTATTGATATCCAGTGCCGGCGACGTCCGCAATTCCACGCGTCTTCGCGCAATGATAGAACTGCTTTACGCATCTGGTCTGCGCGTTTCGGAACTGTGCGAATTACCTTTAACCGGCGTATTGGGCGACCGCCTGTTAATTCACGGCAAAGGCGCCAAAGAACGCCTGGTTCCCATGCACGACGGTGCAATAAATGCGTTGAACAAATGGTTAGCACTGCGCGGTGCTTCTGATTCGAAATACGTATTTCCATCGAACGGCAAAAGCGGTCACATCACCCGCGATGGTTTTTTCAAGATTTTAAAAAAATGCGCGATACTTGCCGGCATTGAACCATCACGTGTCACACCGCACGTTTTGCGTCATTCGTTTGCATCTCACCTACTTGCGGGCGGCGCAAACCTTCGCGCCATTCAAACCATGCTTGGCCACGAAGATATTTCAACCACGCAAATTTACACACATGTCATGCCAGAAAAATTAACAGAAATTGTTGAAACGCATCATCCACTGGCTGCACGCAATACCCAAGGACAAAATTAAATGATAAAAAAATGTGATAAACCTGGTTGCACCAAGGCGGGCACATGCCGTGCCCCAAAAACACGCGAACTCAAAGAATACTGGTTTTTCTGCCAGGAACACGCCGCAGAATATAACAAGAATTGGAATTATTACGCCAACATGACCCCCGAAGAAATCGAAGCGGACTGGGAACGTCAAACATTTGGCGCGCCATTAAAAGATAATACCCAGGCACAAACAGACGCAAAAGATTACGCAAAATTCATCAACGAATTTATCACCGGGCGCAGTAAATTTGACCGCATCCCCGCCAAAAGTAAATTACCAACAACCGTCGTCGGCGCATTAAAAGTCTTTGGTCTTGGCATATCCGCTACCTGGCGTGAAGTCGGCGCAAAATATCGCGCCCTGGCAAAAAAATACCACCCCGACACTGCAACAGACAAAAAAAATGCAGCAACCGAATTTGCCCGCATTTCCGCCGCATACGACATTTTAAAGAAACATTTTGGGAAAAAATAATTCTGAAAATCTTTACCCACCCCTTTCAATACGTAAAATAAAAGATAATGGTGCAGATACGAATATGGGGGCGACAACTCATGTAGCGTTAGTACACTACGTTGTCGCCCCCGCCCGTAGATACGCCATTAGATTTTATTTAAGCGGTGGAAAACAGTCACCACCATCCTCAGGACAACATGCGAACACAGTATCGCCCAGGTCTTTAAAAACCTCGCCGGTGCAACAACCAAATCTGTTTGGTTTGGTTCCGTCGGCACATAATCCTGCATCAAGATTTGCTAAAACCTGTTCCGGGGTCAATTCTTCTTCAAGTGGCGCACTAACCTCTTCTGACACTGTTTCCTCAGATGTCTCTTCTGAAACCTCTTCGTCTGCCACTTCGTCTTGTTCTTCTTCGACAACTTCGTTAATAATTACACGACTGGCGGCGGCGGCGCGACGCCCCTTGGCAGATTTCATACAACTGCGCCGATAATCTGACTTTAACTCGGTCAATTCATCGATTATATCTTCATCAGGTTCTTCTATCGCAGACAATTCGCTAATCTGCGCTTGAATATCGTCACAACTGACGCGACTGACCACGCCTGCACTTTCTTCTGCGAACGCCCCAGGCATTGCAATCAAAGCCGCAAAAACAGCAACTAAAATCTTCATTTTTTAATCCTATGGTTCATTGATAATTTTTTCCACTTCCAGAATGAAATCAATTGCTGGGTTTGTTAATTTCTTTGCCGTTTCAAAGATTTCTTCGGCTGCCGCCTGCATATTCAAGCGTTTATATGTTTCAACAACCTCAATCGTTTCACGATTATCGAACTCGTCATCTTCCAGCGCACGTGCAATTTCCAACTCTTGCTTTGCCAAATCTACATACTTGGCACTATTTTCCGCACAACCGCGTTCTGACAAATTGGCATAAATTTTCGCACGACCTATTCTATCGTCTGAATAATCACTTGCCCCTGGCAACTGTCCCAACAACAGTGTTTCAATCTGTTCACACGTCTGCTGTGAATTATTTAACGCCAGCAAAGCCGCAACAATTTCATTTTCACTTTCTACCGCATTACGATATTTTTGTTGATTTGCCGAACATCCATTCTCAATCAGTTCTGCATACACATCGATATTATATGTATGCACTTCTACATCCTGGCTGTTTACTGGCTGCAGCCTTTCCAACAACAGTTCTTCTATTATTGCGCATGTTGGTTTTGTTTCTGCATTAACCACTGGTGCGGGCTTTTCTACTTGTTCTGCTTCCGCTATTTTTGGCACAGGCCGCCCATTTATACCCAAACCAACCATCACACCGCACGCAAAAAGCGCAATCAGTGCCAATGTTCCAAAGATTTTTTGTTTTCTGGTATGAATAACCCCTACAGGCTTTTTATTATTCTTCATCAACTCTCTCCTTTCAAAGTTCATTATATCACTGAATGACACCATTGTTAATTGTAATTTTTCTGTCTGCCTTTGCCGCCAGATTCATATCATGTGTTACAAACAACATAGACATTTTGTTTTTTCGCACTAAATCCATCAGCAAATCAAACACTGCCCCTGCATGTGCGGGGTCCAAACTTCCTGTTGGTTCGTCTGCCAATAATATCTCAGGATTATTTGCCAATGCACGCGCAACGGCTGTTCTTTGTTGTTCACCGCCACTCATTTCCCCTGGTACATGACTTGCCCTGTGTGCCACATTTGCCGCACGCAGTAATTTAATTGCACGCGTACACGCCGCACCTTCTGCGACCCCATTTGCCAGCATTGGCAACATAACATTTTCCAATGCGGTAAAATCAGACAACAAATTATGTCTTTGATAAACGAATCCTATTTTTTGCCTACGAATTTGCGTACGTGTATTTTCATCCATTTTCTGCACAGGCACCCCATCGACCAGAATACTGCCACCACTTGGTTTATCCAGCAATCCCACACATTGCAACAGTGTCGATTTTCCGGACCCCGACGCACCAACCAAGGCAATAATTTCACCACGATGCAAATCGAACCCACCCCCACGCAGGATATGCAATGGCTGTCCTCCTTCCATAAAGGTCTTTTTTATATCTCGCACAGACAAAACTGCATCACCTGTCTGCACCTTTGACAAAGAATTTAAAATATTCGCCATTTATTTCATACCTTTATTCATTTCGCAACACTTCCACTGGGTCCGTATTTGCGGCTTTCCACGCTGGATACAGCGTTGCCAAGAACGCCAACAGCACCGCAATCAGCGCAATTCCCAACACATCCGTCCACACTAATTTAGATGGCAATTCTGACAAATAATACAGCTCTGCCGGGAACAAATCCCGCCCGGTCAACCACTGAAAGAATTGTCTAATTGGTTCGATATAAATCGCAACCAGCACCCCCAATATTGTCCCAAAGAACGCCCCAATAATTCCGATTGACGTTCCCGACAACACAAAAATCTTCATCATAGATTTTCGTGACACCCCAAATGTACGCAACACTGCTATATCTTTATTTTTATCTTTGACCAGCATCACCAACGACGACACGATATTAAACGCCGCCACAATAACAATCAACAGCAATATTAAAAACATGACATTTGATTCAACCTGCAGCGCACCAACAAACCCACGATTTAAATCACGCCAATCACGCACCACAAACCCATCTGGCATTAACCGCCCCAACGCATCCATCACCGCGGTTGTATCTTCTGGGTCATCCAAGAACAAGTCAATATGTGTAACCGCATTTCCTATATTCAGATATTTCTGTGCGGTTTCCAGCGGCATAAAAATATACCCAGAATCATATTCATACATTCCCATAAAGAACGAACTCATCACCGGATACGCCATAATCCGCGGCATAGACCCAAACGGGGTTGGCGTTGCGGCGTTTGCAGACACCAACGAAATCTTATCCCCCATAGTAACTTTCAGTGCGCGCGTCAACGACGCCCCTGCAACTAACTCACCATCTTTAATTTCACCTAATGCTTTTCCATAAATTCTGGTACCGCTTTTTGTTTTTTGCGCCAGGTCATTCATTCTGATACCACGAATCATTGCCCCGGTATTATTACCATTTGCGGTTGCCATAACCTGCCCTTCGGCGATTGGCACAATTGCATTAACCTTCGCCTCTACAACCTTATTTTGCTTAATTTTATCAACCAGAAAGTCAAAATCAGATATTGCGCCATCTTGATGATAGACCACGACATGACCATTCATACCTATTATGCGCCCCAACAAAGTATCATGAAATCCGCCCATAACAGACATCACAACAATCAGTGTCGCCACCCCCAACATAATACCAATCAGCGACACCCATGAAATCACGGAACCAAACCCGCGTTTTTTTGCCCCCAGGTATCTAAACGCAATTTTTCTTTCCAGTTTTGAAAACATATCCATCAACCCTTGCCTTAATCATTCAGGAAATCACGCAACGCATCCCCAATCAGTTCATTTACCGCCGCATCATCTTTTGGCACATCCGCCACAGAAATCACACGTGGCGACATAAAGACCACCAATTCGGCGTATGGTGACACCAATGTTTCCGGCGTTGTTACGAACGAATGAGTTGGAATACCGACAATCACATAGTTATCCCCAACACTTGTCGGCAGGTTAAACGAAGACAATTCTCCCTGACTGGTACGCAGCACAATTTTTGCATCAATTTTTTTTCTGCCTGCGAAATCGCCGTATGTTGCACTTGCCCCGACAATTAAATCAGTCTCTAATCTTTCTTCTTTACTGCACTGTCCGATATCAAATCTGGATTGCCATCCATTTGGAATAGCAAAAGTCCCCTGTGAAATCAGCACCACATTTGCCTGTTGCGCCAAGAATTCCTGCAAAGTTTTTGTATTAATTTCTGGTCCCACCACCAGCGCACGCCCCACCACACCAGGCACAGACATTCTTACATTTTTTTCACCGAACGCCGGCAACAGATTCATCCACACAATCGGATTATCAGTCCGCGGATATACACGATAAACATCCATATCCCACGCCAGCATATACTTCTTTCCCGATATATCTGCTATAATTCTTGCGACTTCTCGTTCTGTCTGATAATTACCTTCGAACACCAGTGTTTTATCCTGCCAATCCACTATCAGGTTTCGCATATCCGCCCCATGCATCGCATCAAGCAACGCCATAATAATAGTTTCATCCTGTGGCATTTTTATCAGCCATTTTCCCCTGTGTCTAAGGTGCAATTCCCCATTATGCGCATCATACGAATAATACACACGTCCCATCTTAGACATCAATTCAACCGCATCCCCCAACGCACCCGACGAAATAGTTCCTGTTATTTTTTCATACAGCGGTTCATCTTCGACCACTGCGATATCTGTTCCTTCCAACAATTTATCCAAGGCATGTTTAACCGTTAAATCTTTAAACTCATAATCAGACACCTGCAGTTCTGGCAATTCATCCCCCACCCCCAGGCGAACAATTTCTATTTTTTCTTCTGGCACGACCGACACGACACTTTGGTTATCCCAGTCAACCTTACATCTTTTTGGCAAATCGATTGAAAATCTGCGTGCAGTATCTGTTGTCAACGCAGCTTTTTTTGGAAAGATAGGCACTGAATTTTCATCAATCACCAGTTCATCAACCACCGTAATATTGTCATACAACGGAACCTGATTTTGCTCTTTTTGCATACACGCCCCCAGGCACCCTATCCCCAGAAGAACGAACAAAGCATTTAAAAATTTCATACTCAAATCTCCTTTCCTGACCTGCATAATACTATATATTCATAACCTTTTCAAATTCCTCCAATGTCATTTCATGCATTGGCTTTTGTGTTGGCGTTACCAATCCCTTAACACGTTCGAACTGTGCGGCAAACCGGTTAATCAGTGCGACCACCTCTGGACTAATACCTTTATTTTGTGCAATAAGTCTGCGTCCATATTCGACAACATATTCTAGCACATCTGCCATAAAAAATCGCCCCACATAGTTTTCCATTGCGATTCCGCCTTTTTGCACACAAACCGCAGACATAATCATCGCGGTCTGATTATAATAATTTGCCAACTTTATAAATTGTTGAACTGTTATTGCCATAGGCTTGTCCTTTCTCTCTTTTTTTTACATTATAAAAACTATTGCCCCCCTAACGCAATTAAATTATAATAGTAAACATGAGAATAAAATTTTTACTACCTTTAATAATATTACTGTGCGGTTGTGCATCGGTCAATCGCGGCAGCATTGATGACGCAACGGTCCTTAATTGGGAAAACGAAGCGGTTACCACTGAACAATTTGTCCGCGACCACAAGACATGCCTGGGCATTGATACCCCATCGTATCGGCCACGCTCTCGCATTGCGAAATTACTTGCGCCGAATCAGTCTGGCATGATGCCCGATTGGGATGGTCTGTGGGTAACATTTCAATCCAACGAATACCGTGACGTTGGTCAACGCAGTCTGATGTCTGTTCCGCGCAATACCACATCAAAATCTGTTGGCGCATACCGCAAATGCATGTTCCGCCGTGGTTATTTACTGCGCGCAATGTAGACAAAAGCTTGACAAGCGTGTTTTTTGTACTATACTAGTAATATAAAGACAAAGGACACACTTATGAATTTATCAAATATCTTCAAGAAAAACAAAACGCAACCTGCGCCTGTGGTTACATCACTGGAAACCAAGCATAATATTGCCTCTAATCACCACAGCAAAAAGAAAAAGAACACATACACAATTACATTTAATGTATTTACCCAACTGGAACTGTTTGAACTATGTTCTTCTACACCCATGCCGGTCATATCATTAAACGGTAAACCCCAAGACACAAATGGCACAGGTTTTATAAGCAGCAAAGAATTTCCAAACCCATGCGCATCAACAATGGTCAAAGAGCGTAAATTATTGGCAGACATCCTTGGTCCAAAAATTTCACACCAAATCATAGAATATCTGGACAAGGACACCGGTCAACCCATCGTACAAGTATATCCAGACATCGTTTACATTTTCGACAAATACGAACAAGATTATCTGACACGCTTAAATCATGCTACACGCCAAGACCTGCAATATCAAATTGCGTTACGTCGCAACTTGATAAACGAATACATGAAAAAGCGGCAATTACAAAAGTAAAAAAATCCCCCCCTTTTTCGGGGGGTCTTTTATTGGATTCCAACACGGAACTCGTCCCCAAAGCCGGCAACAACCTGTCCACCGACCGTACATTTAATATCTTCGAACCCGCCTTTAATCTGATTCTTTTTAACGACACTACTGGTTATCAGACCACCTGCGGTTCCCAACACGACCCCCGCAACCGAATCCGACACTAAACGTGACGTATTGAATCCACCATCTTCATTTTTCCAAACACTTACCCCAAACCCAGAACTAATAGAATCCAACACATCTGCCGCATTTTTTATTGCTTGCTTAGACGCGGCAACTGCTTGTTCGTGTCGCTGTTTTAAAATTCGTTGATATTCCGCATCTGAAATACATTCGCCTTCAAAAACAAGATATCCCTTTTCCCCCAATTCACACGGCGTTTGTTCCACCACTGGCAAATTTTCATTTTCTTCTTTAACATTTTGTTTTTCGTCATTTACTTCATCTTTCAGCACCACATCATCTTTTGGTACGACACTATCTCCTGACACAACAACGCTCGTTCCATCCTTTGACACACATTTTAAATCTGTTTTTTTACCATCAATAATATTCAAACTGCTGCCCGATACCTTATCACAATACGATGTCGCCACACACCACCCCTGTGACACGCCTTTGTCATTCACAACCAAATAAGCTCCATCCTTACACGCCGTTGCTGCGCACTTCCACTTTTTCAACCCAGTCTGTTTATTAACACCATTCGCGACATATTTTCCTGCGGTGGCAAATTGTGGCAACCGGTCAGACGGACAAGGGTCCCCCGCCTTAATTTCATTTGCAACCACTACAATTTCATTCAACACATTGTCACCCTGTACTGCACCTGAATTATTGGCATTTTTCACAACACACTTATCCCCGGACCGCACCATATTTGCATCGGCACATTCCCATCGCCAACAAACCTTACCTTCTGCTTCACTGGAACCGTATGCCTGAATTCTATAATCACCATCTACCGGCATCACCCACCCCGAACAGAATTTAACTTCACCCTTTTCACTCCAATGGTCATCCAAGAAACGTGCGGTAACCCAATCAGATTCAAACTTATTTTTCCCCTGCATACATGTTCTGACATACGGAAAATCTGCGAACATTTCATCACCGATATTTACTAAACGCGCCTGAATATTTGTTAAATTTGAAACATTACAGCACGCATATTGCCCTGTCACGGGGTCAAGTTCACAATCTGTTTCTGAAAACATTTTTGCGGCGGCACCACTTGCACCAATCACGGTTCCCACCGCCACGGCGGTACCGTACGCAATCTGTCCACCAACGGGAATAGCATTCAACGCAACCAATCCCTGGGTGGCAGTAAATCCGCCCAACGCCCCTTCACCAACATCTCCCCATGTTGTTTTAGTATCTTTGGCTGCAACACTGTCATATATCATATAACCACCGCCGGCGACCCCCAACGCCCCCATAACAGCGCCACCAACACCTACCTTTGATGCCGTTGAAGCCGCCCCGGGCTTGGCAGTTGTTGCTGGTAAATTACTCCCAGGTTGCGCTGTCGTTGCCGGTGGCATATTTGGACGCGATGTATATTTACCCGTGGTTGGATCTTTAAATCCTGTTTTACCCGCCGCGGTTTGTTCATAGATATAATCTTTACCGCCTGTTGTAAATTTTGTTTGTGTTGTTCCCTTGGCATTAACAGTTGTATTTGTACTGTATCCCGAATATGACGAACCCGATGTTGGTCCTGCATTAACAGACGCCTTGGTCCAATTTATTTTATTACCACCTGCCCCTAATTTTGATGCAACCTTTTCTGCACCTGCCCGTGTTGATGCTGTTCCATATCTCGCCCCATCGGAAAAAATCTCAAAACTGCCATCTGCTAATTCTACTATATCAATCACCGCCGCCTGCACAGACAACGCACAAAACAGACCAAAAATCACACAAAAATGCCGCAAACAACCGACCGTTTTTTTTAGGCATTTTTTTGAAATATTTTTTTCCAGAAAATCGTGCATTTTTTTCTCCTTTCTATGCCTAAAAAAACGGCGATTTGATTTAGGCAGTACAAAAACTCTCTTCTACTCCGGAATTATAGCAAATTTCAAGGAATCAATCTACACAAATTTTCCGTCCGTCACCATACTGACTGATACGCACATGAATTGTGTTTGGTGGCAATACACCTGCCGCAATATCTGGCCATTCAATTAATGTAATATCATTTTCAATTGCGTGTTCCAAACCAATTTCTGTTAATTCAGACTCATCTTCAACACGATATAAATCAAAGTGCGAAATCCCATCATAATTTTGCACGATTGTAAATGTCGGGCTTGGAACCACTGTATCTGCCCCACGCAGGGTTTGAATAACACTGCGTGCAATCTCGGACTTTCCCATTCCCAAATCGCCATGCAACGCAACCACACACGGCGCAGATAGTGTCCCGGCAAAATCGCGCGCCCACACCCGCATTTGTTCAACATTTTCTAACGTATATTCTTTCATCCTATTACTCCACCAATAACAAATCGTCTTCCATTTTACGAATAGAATCACGGATTTCCGCCGCCAATTCAAATTCCAGGTCCTCTGCCGCCTTGTGCATTTTCTGGGTTAATTTTTTAATCTCGCGTCGGATAGATTCCGCATCCATCACCCCGCCATCTTTACTGTAAACAAATCTGCGTGCTTTATCTGTTTTTTCTTGTTTTTCGCCGACCTCGGCAAAGACGGCTTTCATAACAGTTTTTGGAACAATACCATGTTCATCATTATACGCCATTTGTTTTTCACGCCTGCGCGCGGTTTCTTCCAACGCCGCCTGCATAGAATCTGTTATTTTATCAGCATACAAAATCACACGTCCATCGGCATTACGTGCCGCCCGCCCGATTGTCTGAATCAACGACCGTGTCGAACGCAAAAAGCCCTCTTTATCCGCATCCATAATTGCGACCAATTCGCATTCTGGCACGTCTAACCCCTCTCTCAACAGGTTAATCCCGACCAGAACATCAAATTTTCCCAACCTTAAATCGCGCAATAATTCGATACGTTCCAACGTTTCAATATCGCTGTGCAGATATTTTGCCCTGACCCCATTTTCATTTAAATAGTCCGTCAATTGCTCTGCCATTTTCTTGGTCAGCGTTGTCACCAACACTCGTCCTTTGACCCCCTTAACAGTTCCCAACAAATCATCCACCTGATGTTCTGTTGGTCTAACTTCACACACCGGGTCCAACAACCCTGTTGGCCTAATTACTTGTTCTGACACCACGCCGCCCGATTGCTGCAATTCCCATTCTGCAGGCGTTGCCGAAACAAATATTGTTTGTGGTCGCAAATTATCCCACTCTTCGAACGTCAAAGGTCTGTTATCAATACACGCCGGCAACCTAAATCCATATTGCGACAAAGTTTCTTTGCGCGCCCGGTCACCGCGGCTCATTGCCCCAATTTGTGGCACAGTCACATGACTTTCATCGATAAACAGCACCGCATCTTTTGGCAAATATTCAAACAATGTCGGCGGTGGCTGCCCTGGCAATCGTCCGGACAAATATCGGGAATAATTTTCGACCCCCCTGCACGTTCCCGTACTTTCCATCATTTCTATATCAAAGTTCACACGTTCGCGCAAACGCTGTTCTTCGACATACTTCATATTTTCATGAAAGTATTCCAATCGTTGCGCCAAATCATTTCTTATTTGCCCTATTGCCTGCAAAACACTGGGCATAGGTGTTGCATAGTGCGTATTCGGATAAATTGCAATTCTATCTAACTTTTGTAACTTAGCCCCGGTCAGCGTATCAAATTCCCAAATCTCTTCGACTTCATCGCCCCAGAACGACAACTTCCACCCACGGTCCTGGGCGTGTGACGGAAATATATCCAGTGTATCACCACGCACGCGAAAGCAACCGCGTTCAAACGCCGTATCATTACGTTTATACTGAATATCAACCAACGCGCGCATAACCTGCTGCATTCCAAACTGGTCGCCCACCTGAACAACCAATTTCATCCCTGCATATTGTTCCGGCGACCCCATACCATAAATAGAAGACACCGACGACACCACCACAACATCGCGTTCTTCCAACATGGCGCGCGTTGCGCTGTGCCGCATACGGTCCAACTGTTCATTAATCGACGCATCTTTATCTATATAAGTATCGGTGGTTGGCATATAGGCTTCTGGCTGATAATAATCATAATAAGACACAAAATATTCGACATGATTTTTCGGAAAGAAAGATTTCATTTCCGTATATAACTGCGCCGCCAGAATTTTATTCGGCGCCATAATCAGTGCGGGCCGCCCCAATTGCGCAATAACGTTCGCCATTGTAAAGGTCTTACCACTTCCCGTCACCCCCAACAACACCTGCGACCGACGTCCATCATTAACCCCCTGGACCAGTTCAGCAATTGCGGTGGGCTGATCACCCATCGGTTTGTAATTACTTTCAAGATTAAATTCTGCTTTCTTCATTTTTTATTCGCAATAATAAGTATAATTCATTATAATGAAAAAACAAGGGGACGAGAATAATGGCATTAAAACCCAGACACAAACGCAGAATCTTTTGGACATTTATATGTTTTATTGGCGCGCTTTTCCTGGCGGCGATAATTATTCCGCCCATGATAACATTAAACAAATTCAAACCTGCCCTGGAACAATCTGTTTATGCCCAGACATCAGTTCCTGCTAAATTAAACGGCGACATTCATTTCAGTTTAATTGGTGGTGCGACAATTGTTGCCCACGACGTTGTTATTCCCACGGCGAACATTGGCGCGGTAATGTTTTCCATTCCCTTCAAGAACATCTTCAACCTTGCGAACCCACAAATCAAAGACGCGGTTGTTATTTATGACGCGGACATTATTATCGACAAACTTGCCCCTGCATCCTTCAACCACAACATTGAAATTTACAACAGTGTTATAACCTTTAAGAACCGTCGTTTTTACATTGTTCGGGCAGATTTCACTAACGGTGAATTTCATGGAATAATACGAACCAAAAACCATAAGTACGAAGTTGAATTTATCGGTGACACTTTTCACATTCGCAACAAAAATAACTCTTTGGACATCACCGGTCAAATGTACACCGACGGCACTGTCCGCGGACACATATCACTTGAAACAGACGACCTAAACGGTTGGTTTGGTTTTTCTGAACCCAAAATAGACACCCCCATTAAACTTGAAATGAATTTTGAATGGGACGGCAATTCCGGTTATAAATTCAGCAACATTGATTCAGACTTATTTTCCGGCAACATTGAAATTTCACCCAACGGCGAACGTGTCATTCAACTTGTTTCGAACGACCTGACATTTGACTTTTCGTTTTTAAAGCACCCCACACAGTTAATGTATAAAACGACATACAATCTTGATTTTTATGGTCATCTTAAATTTGAAAATTATACGTTTAACCACCTTAAAATTGTTGCAACCGGCACATCTGACAAGATACAAATTGCGAACATCATTGCGGACGACATTGCCATCACTGGTGGCACCATAACAAAATCTGGTGCATCCGACATAATGATAACGATGCCATTGGACGGCACCACCCTGATGTGCTTGTTTTCCGGCACCCCCGATTCTTGGAAATGTTCAAAATTTTCCTATGGCAATTTTTCTGGCACGGTCGGTGTTACATCCGACAAATACGACATCTTTATTCAATCGACCACCCCCATGCCATCATCACAACAGTTACTTTCACTGGCGTCCAAGATTGGCACCCACGGCACAATAAAGTTTAAATTTTCAGACATTGCCGGAACCTATACGGTCACCCAATCTGGCATCACCCCAACCTATGACTATGTCAAGAACAAGAATCTTGCATGGCTGAATCCTGACCTGCCCTTTTTACCGAAATTCATGTTTCACGACCTTGGCGACTTTGTATGGCACAACGGCATGTTGACATTCACCCCCCACAACCAACAGTGGCAATTATCAACATATGACAACTATTTTTATTTGACCGGCACCAGTTATAAATCCTGGTTTCCGACCCTTGATTTAATATCACTAAACGATGCCCCTTATACAATATCTGGCTTTTACGACCGCAATACAATTTCCGGTCTGGACATAAAAATTTCAAACCACAATTTTACGGGCAGTCTTTCCAACAAGAACCTTACCCTGCACACAGACATTCTTGACCTGGACAATTTCATCAGCCAAGACTTCATCAACCGTTTTTCGGAACTGGAATTTTTAACTAACCTGCCAATATTAATTCCATTTAACCTGGACATAAACATTGGTTTATCCGCGAACAGCCTTATTTACGACGGCAACGAATACCAAAATTTCATTTACACGCTAAAGCCCAACGCGCAAACATTTTCCATAACAGATTCCAATCGTGGCAACCTGTTGGCAACCCTGGAACGCGACAACAATAAATACGATTTATTTATTCAACTTAACCGTTTTGTCATCAACGGCTATCTACTCTCGCAGCAAATGCCGTTAAACATTCGCGACACAATGATAACCGGCCAGATAATCATGTCAACATCTGGGCAAATAGCACATGACATCTATTACAATCTTAACGGCACACTTGATTTAAACTTTGACGACGGTTTTATCTGGGGTCTGTCATTCGACGACTTTTACGCATCTGCAAACAACATTACTTCATGGAATGCCGAATATGCACTATCTGCGGCATTATCAGGTGGCGAAACCCGTCTGAAAAGCATGCGAATTATCGGTCAATATTCTGATGGCAATTTTATAACAACGTCCCCTATCATCCTTTCAATGCGCCACACAGACGCCATTGGTGGCATTGCGATAACGGACGGTTTTATGACTGCTGAATTTGATTTAACGCTTCGCGGCACGGCACCTACACCTGCGATTATACAACTTGGCATTGCCCCTGACGGCGGTCGCAGTTATTCTTTATCCGACGTTATGCGTCAACTGGACACCAGTTTTATGCGTGCATTTATCAAAACACACGACGCGTTTTAACGCTTCAAATTTTGCATAAATTCATCGCGAGAAATTTCACATCCATTTGCATCTGCATAATAGATATATCGTCCGACTTTTACGGCATGATATCCATTTGCACAAAATTTAATGTTACGCTGTGCCTGTAACAATACCCGGTCTTTACCGATAAGGTCTGCCCTTACCCCAAACACGGCACAGTACAACCCATGCCACAGCCCACGCACAAGATACGGTGCATATAACACGCCACCTCTTTTTTGCAAACGTGCAACATTATATTTATGTTTATATATTTTCAATCTATTAATCTGATACTGACTAAGATTTAAATTTTGTGCCAACCTATCTGTCATGACAAACACCCTATTTTAAGTTGCCCAAAATTATATTCACAATTCGCCAAATACCAACAGGTATGTATTCCAAAAAAAAATCCCGGAAATATATCCGGGATTTTGTACCTAAGACATGCCTTAGTTTTTCTTTCGAACTTGGATATGAACTTCGCGCAATTGTTTTTCTGTAACAGTTGTCGGCGCCCCCATCATCAAGTCCTGACCACGTTGGTTTGTTGGGAATATCACCACCTGACGCAGATTTGGCTCATCCAGCATAATCTGAACCAATCTGTCCAGACCGAACGCACACCCACCGTGTGGTGGCGCCCCATACTGGAACGCGGTGTACATTCCACCAAACTTTTCTTTAACTACATCTTCGCTGTACCCTGTTATATCAAAGCACTTTAACATAACTTCTGGGTTAAAGTTACGCAAACCACCACTGCAAATTTCTGCACCATTTAACACCATATCGAATTGTGCCGCTTTGATTTCCAATGGGTTTTTAGTATTCAATTCATCCAATGTTGCCATCGGGAACGAGAACGGGTTATGCGTAAACGCGATACCTGTTGGTGATTCTTCATCTTCTTCAAAGAATGGAAATTCTTCAATCCAGCAAAATCTAAATTCTTTTGGATTAATCAGTTCCAAATCTTCGCCCAGTTTAATACGCAACTTACCTGCCGCCTTGGCTGCTGCATTTTTCTCGTCACAGACAAAGAACAAAGATGAATTATCACCTGCGATTTCACGCAGTTTTGCAATGCGTTCCGCATCTAACTTTTTCGCAACAGGTCCCTTTGCTTCTTCTGCAAAAACGATATATCCCAAACCACCCAAACCTAATTCTTTAACGGCAAAGTCGCCCAATTTATCGAACCAGGAACGTGGTTTTCCCGCAGAATCTGGTGCCGGAATTGCACGCACAACGCTACCGTTTTCGATTGCATTTGCAAAGATACCAAAATCAGACCCACGGAAAATATCCGTTACATCATGAATAATAATTGGGTTACGCAAATCTGGTTTATCAGAACCATATTTCAACATAGCCTCGTCAAATGGGATATGTGGAATTTCATCTGCGATAATTGCGCCTGGCACAAATTCACGAATCATTTCTGGCATTAATTTATTTCCCACCGCCTGAATATCTGGCAGGTCAACAAACGACATTTCCATATCCAACTGATAGAATTCCAGCAATCTATCCGCACGCAAATCTTCATCACGGAAACATGGTGCAATCTGGAAATAGCGGTCAAACCCAGAAATTTGAATAAATTGTTTAAACTGCTGTGGTGCCTGTGGCAACGCATAGAACATCCCATGATGGTTACGGCTTGGCACAATAAAGTCGCGCGCACCTTCTGGGCTGGATGCGGTTAAAATAGGTGTCTGAAATTCCGAGAACCCCATCTCCCACATTTTATCACGCAGGAATTTCATCACTCTGTTACGGAACAGAATATTTTTATGCAATGTTTCACGTCTTAAATCGATATAGCGATACTTTAAACGCAAATCTTCTGACACAGACCCATCATCACCAAACACTTGGAACGGCAGCACATCTGAATTAGTCAACACTTCGAAAGCCGTCGCCTGAACTTCTATTGCGCCTGTTGGTATTTTATCATTCACCGCCGCGGCATCACGCGCAACGACGTTTCCTGTAATTTTGATAACAGATTCTGGTCTAACTTTTTCAAGTTCTTCATTTCCGCCATCAAAAACAACCTGTGTAATACCATAATTATCGCGCAAATCGACGAACATCAACGCGCCATGGTCACGTTTACGGTGTACCCACCCCGACAGCACAACAGATTCCCCCACATTTGCGGCATTCAATTCACCACAAGTATGCGTTCTATACTTTGATTTCAAAGATAACATATTCGGTCCCTTTTTTATTTTTAACAGGCGACCAAAAAAATAAGAATTTTGGCACCCATCAATTGTTAAATTTCAGGGGCGCAAGTCATTTGGCTGCGCGGTGCCACCCTGATTTATAACTTAGAATTCTGATTGCGTCATTCCATGGTTGTCAGTCATATCATCACAACGCAAAGCAGATTATATCACCCACCAACAAACGCAAAGCAGATGATGCATTCGGTGCCCGTTGGGTGACAGAAATGTATTAGATGCTGCGTATTGTGCAGATTTTATGATGGGAGTGTATTAAACATACATGACCTGAATAAAATCAAACAAACGCAAAGCAGATGATGCATTTCTGGTGCCCTAAGCAAGAATCGGACTTGCGACTCGTCCTTACCAAGGACGTGTTTTACCACTAGACTATTAGGGCATGAACTTCCCGCCAATTATACGGGTGCTGAATAAAAAATCAAGCACAAAGTAAAACAAGATTTAATATTAGGTGTTTTAAAATAAATTAGAATGATTTAGATATAGCGCGTTCCCAACATCATAGTGTACAAGATACCCCACCTCTTGCAACGCGTAAAATAAAAGATAATGGCGTAGATAAGGGATGGGGGCGACAACGTAGTGTACAAACGCTACATGAGTTGTCGCCCCCGCCCGTAGATATGCCATTAAATTTTATTTTTATTCGTGGCGAATTGGATACTTCCCCTCTTCCAGATTTTTACGCACCACGTGATGCTTAACCTTTTGCGTACTGGTCAATGGCAAATCTTCTGTTGTCATGGCAAAGTGCGTTACCCACTTGTAACTTGCGACTTTTTTATTTGCCGCCGCAACCTCTGCCGCCAACTTTTCCATTGTCATATCTGGTTCTACACTGAACACACCGTATGTAACCGTTTTATCTTTTACCTTGTGTTCAAAAACCGCCACATTCTTAACACCTGGGATAGTTATAAACAGCCCTTCTAATTCATCAGGATAAACATTTTTACCGCTGTCCAAAACGATAACTTGTTTTTTGCGTCCTGCAAAATGCAATTCGCCATTTTTATCCATAGACACCATATCACCGGTATTAAAGAACCCGCGTTCATCAAAGATTTCTTTATTGGCTTCTTCATTATTCAAATAGCCACCAAAAACCTGATGTCCACGCAACCACAGAACACCGACGCCATCTTCGTTTTTATCACGAATTTCACATTCGTTGTTCACTGTTGGGCCACCGAACGCAAATGGGAAACGACGTTTTGTCGGCTTTGAAATACAGATTGGTCCAACTGTTTCCGTCAAACCATACCCCTGAATAAAGGTCAGTCCCAAACGTTCATAGAAAGTTTCTACTTCTGGCTTGGTTGCGGCACCCCCTGCAATTAACAAACGCGCCCGTCCACCAAAGACATCCAGAATTGGCTTTTGCACTTTGCGCACAAATGCGCCCAGACCGATTTTCTGCAACAACTTGCCATATTTCAGCACAAACGATACCAACCACCATTTTTTCTGTGCTTTGACATTGTCGATAATTTTGTTACGGAACACTTCCCACAAGCGCGGAACCGCCGGGATAATTTGTGGACGGAACTTTTTAAAGTCCGCCATAATTTCTTTTGGATTAATTGTTGGTTGTAATAAAACCCCTGCCCCATAATGAAGCGTTGCCAAAACTTCTACTGCGAAACCGAACACATGGTACATTGGCAAAAATCCATACAAGAAATCACCTGGTCTAATCCATCCTGCCATATCTTCCAAAGAATTTGCGCATTCAATCAAATTAAAGTGCGTCAACGGCACAACCTTTGGCACCCCTGTTGACCCAGATGTAAATGACATAGTCGCCACATCCAATGATTCAACCGCCGCTGGCTTTAAATCCGGATTAACCTTGCCATCTTTTTTTGTAATATCATAGAATTTAAATTTATCTGTTTTATACACAAAAGACTTTTCCGCACAAACCAATTTACAGTTTGTTGTTGTGGTCATATTGTCATATTCAAACGGCGTTAAATTAGTATCCAGCAACAGCACCGTCCCCCCCAGATACCAAATTGCAAACATTGTGATTGGAAATTCTGGGATATTGTGCGACAAAACACCAACCACATCACCCTTTTTAACACCTGCTTTATCCAGTGATGCCGCACGTGCTTTAACCAAATTGATAAAATCTTTATACGAAACGTTTTCGCGCACCAGATACAAATTATCTGGCCATGTTTGTGCGGTACGTTCCAATAACTGATACATATTCATGTTATAAAATTCCTTGTTGTTTTTTATATTGGACACGGATATTATACTCATGAAAAAAAGGAAAGCAAATATGAAAATCTTAACGTTGAACATAAATTCCATTCGCGCCCATATTGAAAGTTTCATTGACATCTTACGCCGCGGCGAATACGACACAATCATGGTCCAAGAACTAAAGGTTGAAACCGCCAACTTTCCGCACATGATTTTTGATGAATTTGGCTATAACGTAAAGGTTTTTGGTCAAAAATCCTGGAATGGCGTTGCGACCTTCTCTAAATTTTCAATTGAAGACACCACCCTTGGCATGCCGAATTACGCCGACCCCAACGCCCGCTTTTTGGAATGTGTTGTTGACGGTCGCGTACGCCTGATTAACACGTACATGCCCAATGGCGACACCGTTGAATCTCCAAAATTCCCATATAAATTGGAATGGATGCGCGCATTCACGGACTATATATCCCAACACCTAGATTCCCCAGAACCTGTCATCATAGGTGGTGATTTTAACGTCGCTATTGAAGACCGTGACATCTGGAAACCAAAAAATTACGAAGGCATCGCCATCTCTGCCCCGGCGGCGCGCGCGATAATGAACGAATGGCTGAATGCTGGCTGGGTGGACGCATGGCGCACCCTACACCCAGACGACATTGGTTACACATGGTACGGATACCGTGGCCGTGACACCGTCGGCAACAAACAAGGCCTGCGTCTGGATTATTTTCTGTGTAATAAAACCGCGGCACAAATGATAAAGAATTGTGAAATAGATATCGAACCACGCCTTGCCAACAAACCCACCGACCATTGTGGATTAATGCTGGAATTAAAATAACCCCACCTTTGCAGTGCATTATAAAAGATAATGGTGCAGATACGAATATGGGGACAACAACGTAGTGTACTAACGCCGCATGAGTTATCACACCCACCCACAGACACGCCATTAGATTTTATTAAATGAAAGATAATGGTGCAAATACGGGATGGGGGCGACAACGTAGTGTACTAACGCTACATGAGTTGTCGCCCCCGCCCGTAGATACGCCATTAGATTTTATTTAACACGCGCCAGGTCATCATACTGTTTATATTTCTGGTCGCTTGTCTCGTGATATTTATATTCTGCGTCACCTGCGGAATAAATGTTGAACAAGGAGGTAACCTTATCAACGGCGGCACGAATATAATCTTGGGTCTGATTTTGGTCAAATTTTACAATGCGCGCGTCATTATTTTTCAATTGCAAAAAGCGCATAACCGGCGTACGCGACAATTGCGTTGTCTGAATTGGAAATCCGCCTTGCTGTAATATAAACGCTTCTAATGGCAATTGTGGCATATTGCCATCTTTCAGTTGCGACTTTGACGGCGCCTCGCCTGTTTTGATATCCAAAACACCGCCATCCCAAACCCGGTCTGCTTTTGCACGCACATTTCGTCCTGCGATATTAACCGCCCCTTCTATTTCCGGGCTTGAATCAATCAGTTGTGAAAATTCTTTTACTATCACTGGGGCAATTTCGACAAATCTCTTATGCCAGAAATGGAAAATCACACTTCCCTGCCCCAAGATTTCCAACGCCCGCCGGTCCATATCTGCCACTAATTCATTTTCATTCCAACTTTTGGCTTCTTCTATGGTTTTATGAACCAAGGTTCCAAAGTCACGCGCATCTGGCAATTCCCAATAATCCTTTAACACGTTCAATCGCAAAATATGTCGCACATAAAACGCGTATGGATTATGTATCAGCAATTCCAATTCCGTCACATAGACATCTGAATAATCATTTCCCGCCACGGCTGGCAAATTTTGCAGCGGTTTTGACGGTACGTTATCACGTTCTTCTATTGCCCCCAAAACAGAACGCGCCACATCACGATTAATGACCCCACGTCGCGCAACAACACGTGATAAAAAGCGAGATTCGGTTGTCTGCACACCACCTGAAACCAAACTGCGCAACCAATAGACATCCGCCCCACACGACAAATTCATAAAGTCCAACGCCTGCAAAGACACCTTTCTGTCTGGTGACGGCAATCCTATTTTATCCGCCAATGCACGTGGCAACCACGCATTTTCATAGCCGCGTGCGGGGAACATTCCTTCGTTCAATCCTGTCAATATTACAACATCTGCGGTTTGCATACGCGATTCAATTGTTCCCAACACAACGACCTTGGCACTGTCATTCATCTGCCCACGCACAGAAACCCCGGCAACAGCATCCGCTATGAAGACACGTGCCTCGGTTAAATTCAACCTGACACCTGCGGCATTAAGCGCATCTGACACTTCCTTAATTGCGACCCATATTTGTCGGCTTTCTGGGGCATAAATATCAAATTCCGGCACAAATCTATCTGCGTATTTATCGACAATCACACCAAGCGTATTAAACAAATCACCACCTTGTGCGGCATAAATATCATCGAACTCAGAATTTGATTTTTCAATCCATCCATCAATCAGATTTAATATTGCCCGCCCAGTATTTGTCATTGCCCCCGAAACGCCACCAGAAAAATCCGCATCAATTTTTCTTAATGCCAACGCCGCCGCTATACGTTGATTTCCGGCGGCATCAGGCGTTATTACCAACACAGACTTATTTTCATCTATCGCCCTTTGTGCAATTTCTGCGACGGCATTTGCTTCTATTGCTTCACTTTTACATTCTATCAATTTGCAATTATCAATCCGTCCCCCGGTCTGCGCCATATCACAATCATTTCCGAACGAAAAATTCAAAAAATCAATAACAGACGCCCCCACATCTATTGGAACAACATCATCCGCCCCCAGTTCCAACCTGGTTAAAAACTTATATTCTGAATTGTACGGATTGGTATTTAGTTCAAAATCAGAAACCCTGCCACTTATTTTCCCGGACAAAATAATTCGCCCATGCGGCAATTCTGCAATCGCCTGCATTAAATCAGCAGTTGCCGGCACACTGGCAGTTGACGCACACACTATAACCAGCGCATAGTTATTCAACTGATTACGCCACGCCCTTATATCACGATTTCTTGCCGCGGTGGCAGTTATTCTGCCATTTGCATACATTGGCATAAAATCGGATAAAATCTTTAATATTTTTGCCTTACTTTGAAAGTGCGCTGCATATTTTTCATCGACAATTTTTTCCCAATCGATATTTTTTGCATTAATTCCTTCGTTTTCAAGATAATCTTGCATACGCACCAAATCGCGCGCCACCCCCAACGCCACAGACAACCCACCCACACTTGCGTCCGCCGCCAACAGTCGCGCCAACACCACTATTCTTTCTGTATTAGAAATTACATTTTCATCATCATTGCAATCTAAATCTTTTTCTTCATCTGCCCCTTCCCCCAATGCAACCAATCGTGGCAAAATCGCAGCCCCCCCTGATTTTTCCACAATCATTTTTTCCACGCTGCGCACAGCACGCCGACTGGGCAGAAAAATCAGCATATCTGCCACATTCGCGCCCGACTGCACCATAACCTGCCACAGTGCATCTGCCATTTTTGCGGGATTTGTTGCACAAAAAATATTTTTATTTGATGCCAAGAGTAATCCTTATTGGTTCTAATCCTGTCTTTTTTTCCGCCGACGTCATCAGCACCTCTGGCAACATTGCGCCATGGTCAGTATGCTTTAATTCGACTTGTTTTTCTTCACGTACTTTTTTATCTTTTTTTGTATAAACGATTTGATATGGAATTGCATTAGCATCACAAAAATCCATTAAATCCAAATCGGAATCACGCGCCCCTATTCTGGAATCTATCAATATAAACAGTCTTTTTAACTGCCGACGTGTCAACAGATATTCTTCCAATCTTTTCAGCCACCTCATCGCATCAACTTTTGACACTTTGGCGTAACCATACCCAGGCAAATCAACAATCATCACCCGCCCATCAACATTGAACAGATTTAAACTTTGTGTACGCCCCGGGGTATTTGACGTCCGTGCCACAGGCGACCCCACCACCGCATTAATCAACGACGACTTTCCCACATTACTGCGTCCAATAAAGGCATACTCTGCAAATTGTGAATTTGGCAAACTTTGAACAGTTTCGAAACTGCCAACAAATTTAATCATCCGCTTCCCCCTTATTCAGCATCCGCCTATACGCTTCTTTTTTTGAAATACCTGTCCTTGCTGCTAATTCTGCGGCGGCAGATTTCACAGACGTTGCTGCAATATCATTTACTATATCAGAAATTTCCTGGTCAGACATTTTTCTTTCCGGCCTTGGTGCCACCACAATAACAATTTCCCCACGTGGCGGTGTTATATTCATCAGTTCTGCAGGATATCCGATTAATGTTTCTTCATGAATTTTTGTAATTTCACGTACAATTGCGATTTTTCTTTCCGGCATCACACGTGCCAAAGCCGCAATTGTCGCCATAATTCGATTTGGACTTTCATAGTAAATAATCGTATGCGCTATTTTATTATCATCTCTTAATTTTTTTTCATCAAAAAAACCACAGAATGTAAATCTATCTGTTGGGAATCCACTCAACACCAGCGCACTTATTGCCGCCACCGGCCCTGGCACCACAAACACAGGCACCCCTGCGGCACGTGCGGCACGCACCAACCTAAATCCCGGGTCTGAAATTCCTGGCATCCCGGCATCAGACACCGTTGCAACCGCGCACCCTGTCTGAATTTTTTCTATGATTTCTGGTACGACATCACGTTCATTATGTTCATGACATGAAATTCTTTTTGTTTTGATATCGAAATGTGCCGCCAACTTACCAAAGACACGTGTATCTTCTGCGGCAATCAAATCAACGCCTTTCAAAATATCGATGGCACGTGGCGACATATCCGCCAAATTTCCAATAGGTGTTCCAACAACATAAAGCCCGGTTTGCATTCTTAATCCTTTTATAGTAAAATGATACAGAATAAAATGGATATTTCAATGTTTAAGAACAGATTTTTTAGATACTTACTGGCACTTGGCGTTTTATCTGGTTGCACAACTGGTGGCGACAAATCATCCACCTCTGCAACAGATTGGTTTTCGGAATACGACGCCATGACAACTGGCACGCCGGTTCAAATGCTGTACGGCACCCAATCCGACGGCTATGGCACGGACCTATCGACATCAGACACATATAACATGGCGGTTTTATTACCGCTGTCTGGCACTAACGCATCTGTTGGTCGCACGATACGCACTTCTGTCGAGGCGGCAATACTGCAAAACGCGCCAAAGAATTTATCTGTATCTTTCTATGATACCAACGACAATCTATCTGAACAGATGCCCACCATTCTTGCAACACAACCCGAGGTTATCCTGGGTCCTGTATTTTCTGCCGACACCCGCCTGGTAAAGCAATCCAGAACATCTGACATACCTGTATTATCATTTACATCAGATGCGACCGTCCTTGGCGACGGTGTAATGACCATGGCACTTATGCCAACGAACGGCATAGAAACAATAATCCAAGAAATGCAGATTGACGGTGTTCAAAACTTTATCGTCATGGCACCCGACACTGATTCTGGTCACTTAATGGCAGGTGCTGCAAAAAGCGCATCAGAAATTTACAACATTCCATTATCTGGCATATTTTACTACAAAGAAAAAGACACAGATTCTATAAAATCTGCTGCGTTATCTGCATCAATGAACAATGCGCGCACGTCTGCCCACACCCGCGCCCGCCAGGTTTTATCAGACATTCTTATAAATGAAAAATTAACATCATTGGAAAAATCAAATCTTAATCACCAATTAACCAAATTATCACGCACGGAAACCCTTGGTCCTGTGCCATACAACGCCATATTATTCCTGGGCGGTGGCGACGACACTCAGGCGCTGACATCATTTTTGCGCTATTACAATGTGGGCGCATCTGATGCACGTTTATACGGCACCACAATGTGGGAAGGTTCCAACATAGCATCTGACTTTACGATGTCTGGTGCAAAATATGCAACCATGCCCGATACAGACCCAACCTTTTCTAACACATATTCACTTATCTCTGGCACCCTACCGAACCGTCTTGCGACATTTGGTTATGACGCGACCAACTTTGCAATTGGCATGATTTATTCAAACAAATCAACTGCGGCATATCTTTTGAACCCCAGCGGTTACCTTGGCACGGACGGTCTTTTCCGCATTCATCCAAACGGCGCATCAGAACGCGCCCTGCGTATTGTTGAACTGGACGCATCTGGCACACCACGCCTGGTCAAGGACGCCCCGAACAATTTCCTGGAACCACTATACAATATCCAGCAGAATCACATAACCCCTGCCCCATCCATGGAATTACAAACATCTGGCATTGACCCAGACAACTATATAACGATTCCCGACCGTTACCGTTTTAAATATCGCAGCAAAACCCTTGGCGCGAACACAACCAGCGCACCGGTTGTCCAAAAAAGCGAACTTATCACAATCATGCCCGAAGAAGACGGTGACACCATCCGCGCGGAAAATTACACCCCTGTCAAACTTGAACGCGTTGGTCGTTCATACATCGAAGAATACGAAATTTACGAATAACCACAATTCATACTAATAAAAAAGACCGCCAAGTGCGGTCTTTTTTATTAGTGGTGGGAGTGGCTGGATTCGAACCAGCTCAGGCTTAAGCCAACAGATTTACAGTCTGCCCCGGCTCTCCAACTCCGGCGCACGCCCAATCTCCTAAAAATTGTCAAAAACGAGAAGATGCGACGATTTTGATAAAGGTGAGTGTACAAAGCGTACACGACCGGAATCAAAATCAAGCAGATTCCATTTTTCACAATTTTTTGGTGCGGGCAGCGGGAATCGAACCCGCATTTCAAGCTTGGAAGGCTTGCATACTAGCCTTTGTACTATGCCCGCAACAAATTCAAAGCCCACTGATTATATACCAAATGAAATAAAATGCAAGGAAATATTTAGCGCCCCCCCGCCCATAGATACATCATTAGATTTTATTTAGGTACGCTATGGCATCCATGCCTGCGCTACACCCTGTTCCTACGGCTGTTGCGATTTGCATTTTCAGTTCTGAATGAACATCACCTGCAACAAAGATGCCTGTGGGCATTGCAGACGGTGCCAAACGCCCCAGATTATCACGTTTAACATCTTCGGACAAGAAATCAGTATTGGCTTCATGTCCAATTGCAACGAACAACCCATCAACAACAATTTCCTGACCGGCGGTGGTTGTTACGATTAATTCTCCATCTTCGGAATCAGGCTTCAGGGCGACTTTTGCCAAGTCTGTATTGAACAGGCATTCAATATTATCACGCGCCGCGACACGTTCGCGCAATACGGCTTCTGCCCGCGTAAACGCCCCCTTGCGATAAACTATTTTTACATTTTTTGCCAAGTCAGCCAAATACAACGCATCATTCAACGCACTGTTTCCGCCCCCCATAACCATAACTGTTTTTCCACTGTAAAAGAATCCATCACACGTTGCACAGTACGAAACACCGCGCCCCATCAATTCACGTGCGCCTTCGATTTCTAATTTACGTGGACTGGCACCTGTTGCGATAATAATTGCGCGCCCTTTGTATTCTGCACCATTATCACACGCAACCACGAATCCATTTTCCGCATCACCTGAAATATTTTTTGCACTTACAAATTCTACAGTCGCACCAAATGTTTCTGCTTGATTTTTCATAAACTGCGCTAACTCTAAACCACTGCCTGCCCATCCTGGATAATTTTCCAACACGGCAATTCCTGCGGTCTGTCCGCCTAATCTATCACCGCCCAGAACGACAGTTTTTTTATTTGCGCGCGCTGTATATAACGCTGCGGTTAATCCTGCGGGTCCCGACCCCAAGATAATAACATCATACATAATACTAACCTTTCCTTATAAGTTCTGGCCCCAGGATACAAAAAAAATCATAATATGCAAACAAAAATCAACACCAACGAAACTGTTGCAAAAAAAACAAAATAGTTTTATAATCCTTATGATATGAAATTCAACATTACATTTTCCAGTTTTTCATCATCCCCATTTGGGGAATAGATTATTGCGCACATTAATTACAAAAAAACAATCAGTTATAACAAAATATTAAAATCGTATATCAAAGGACTTTTATTATGCTAGACATGAAATTTATTCGTGAAAATCCAGATGTTGTAAAGCGCGCCTGTCAACTTAAAGGCATTGCCGACAAGACCGATGAAATCTTGGCACTGGACATCCGCGTTCGTGAATTAAAAACAATCACACAAAGCAAAACCGCCGAAAAAAACAAAATAACGCGTGAAATTCCGACTGCCACGGACAAAGCACCTTTAATCGCACGCAGCAAAGAAATCGGTGCCGAAATCGCTGCCGATATGGCTGAACTGGCGGACAAAGAAAAAACATTAGACGACCTGTTACATCGCGTTCCACAAATTCCATCAGACGACGCCCCAATTGGTCGCGACGATACTGAAAACGTCGAAGTCCGTCGTGTTGGCACGCCACGCGAATTTGACTTTACGCCACGCGCGCAATGGGACCTGCTGGAAATGAATGGTTGGTGGCAACCTGAAAAAATTGCCAACATTTGCGGCACACGCACCTATGCCCTATTTGGCGAAGCCGCCGAACTTGAACTGGCCATCCAGACATACGTTCTGCAAAAATTAATCGGCAAAGGCTTTACATTCGTAAACTGCCCATCGATAACCAAGCCACAAACCATATTTAACGCTGGTCACTTTATGGGGTCTGACCCTGCGGTTATGGCAAACGACGTATTTATGTTGTCTGACACAGACCGCTGCCTGGCTGGCACTGCGGAAATTATCTTAAATTCCCTGCACAGCGACGAAGTTTTAAATGAAAAAGACCTACCTATAAAATACGCTGGTTTTTCACCATGCTTTCGCAAAGAAGCCGGTGCTGCCGGTCGTGACACCCGCGGAATTGTGCGTATACATCAATTTAACAAAGTCGAACAGTACATTTACTGCACCCCAGAACAGTCGGACGAAATGCACGAACATTTACTAAACAATCTGTGCGAAGTTATGGCAGATTTGGAATTACCATATCGCGTAATTGCGGCATGTACTGGCGACATGGGCTTTAACAAAGTAAAAATGCACGACGTCGAAGCCTGGTTCCCAAGTGAAGGCACCTATCGTGAACTGGGTTCTTGTTCTTCGATTGGTCAATTCCAGGCCCGCCGCACCAATACGCGCTTTCGCGACAAAAATGGCAACATGCAATTCTGTGCGACATTAAACAACACAGGCATTGCCCTGCCACGTGCGATTGTACCGGTAATTGAAAACCACCAAAACCCAGACGGTTCGGTCAACATTCCAAAGTGTCTGCAACCACTGATGGGTGGTCGCACAAAAATCGGTGGCAAACATTAAAAAAACGCCCAAACGGGCGTTTTTTTATCTTTGAATCTGATACAGAAATGATTTAACCGGACGCAATATCGGATTACATTTTTTAATATCCAACTGCTTTTTCAAATCCGCGGAACACATAATCAAAGCATCCGCCACCCCCTGCGCGGCATATCTGTCTGCTGCTTTTTGTGACGTATGTCCATATTCCCATTTTTGAACCAAACTGAAAAAGCGTGCAATCTGACAGTACATATCACCATCCTTCAACACATGAAACACAGGGGTAATTTTTTGCATAACCACACTTGCTGGGTCCTGAACAATATAGTATCCATTCCACGCCTGTTCTGCCGGAACATCGTTTTTTGCTGCCCAATCTGAAACCCTCTGTTTCCACGCTGCCGCTGTTGTTGCACGTGAAAAATTCTCACTCGGATTCTTTGCGACATCGCACATACGAACCAGTCCACGCCCCGCATTATACTTTTGCGACAAATCACACTTATCCCAGTTACCCTTAACCTTTAAACGTGCCAACTCATACAGACTTTTAAATCCATTCTCAATTGCCACACGCACTTCATGCTCTGTAATCTTCTTTGTCATATCGAACTCCTTTTATTTCTATCAAACTCACACCACTAATATAGACAAATTTTACAAAACGTCAATATTTGATATAAAAAAAGTTGAAAATTCATTTAATTAATTATACCCTGTACCCGATTAAACAAAATAAAGTGGGGCAAAACATGAAAATTCGCAACATAGCAATTATCGCACACGTTGACCACGGCAAGACGACACTGGTTGACAACATGCTGAAACAGGCGGGAACATTCCGCGAAAACGAAAAAATTGACGACCGCGTCATGGACAGCGGCGACATCGAACGCGAACGCGGCATTACCATTTCCGCAAAACCAACGTCTATCCAATGGGGCGAATACAAAATTAACATCGTTGACACACCGGGTCACGCGGACTTTGGCGGCGAAGTTGAACGAATCCTGTCCATGGTTGACGGCGTTGTATTATTGGTGGACAGTTCCGAAGGTCCCCTGCCCCAAACTAAATTCGTATTATCCAAGGCATTAAAACTGGGGCTGCGTCCGATTGTATGCATTAACAAAATCGACCGTTCCGACGCCCGCCCAGACGAAGTTTTGTCTGAAACATTTGACTTGTTTGATAAATTGGGTGCGACGGATTCTCAACTTGATTTTCCATACTTGTATTCGGTCGGCCGTGATGGTTGGGCGGTACGCGATTTAAATGATGAACGCAAAGATTTAACCCCATTGTTCCAACTAATTGTTGACCATGTTCCCGCCCCAGATTGCAATGGCAGTCGCTGTCAATTAGATGCACCATTTACAATGTTGGCAACCACACTAGAAGCGGACCCATACGTTGGTCGCATTCTGACCGGCAAAATTGAATCAGGCACTGTCCGTGTTGGTCAATCAGTCAAGGCAATCAATCGCAACGGCGAATTTATCGAAAATGCAAAAATTACAAAAATCATCGAACACCGTGGCGTTGAAAAGATTTCACGCGACACTGCATCTGCTGGTGACATTGTTGTTGTGGCAGGTTTTTCCAAAGCAACTGTGGCGGACACTCTGTGCGACCCAAGCGTTTCCGAACCAATTCCTGCCATGCCGATTGACCCACCAACCCTGACCATGACATTCTTTGTAAACACATCACCCTTGGCGGGCAAAAGTGGTAAAAAATTAACATCACGCATGATTGGCGAACGCCTGTTCAAAGAAGCCGAAACAAACATCGCCCTGCGTGTTGAACAAAGCGAAAACAACGAAGCATTCGAAGTTTCTGGTCGTGGCGAATTACAATTGGGGATTTTAATTGAAACAATGCGCCGCGAAGGATTTGAACTGTCTGTATCCCGCCCACGCGTTGTGATGCAGACAGACGAAAACGGAAACAAACTGGAACCAATCGAAGATGTTGTAATCGACGTAGATGACGAATTTTCTGGTGTCGTAATTGAAAAAATGACCAAGCGCAAGGCCACAATTACCGAAATGAAGGCAAGTGGCGCCGGCAAAACACGCATTGTATTTTCCGCCCCATCACGTGGTCTGATTGGTTACCTATCAGAATTCCGCACCGACACCCGCGGCACAGGTATCATGAACCGTGTATTTGATAAATACGACCTTTATCGTGGTGCGATTCAGCAATACCGCCCAGGGGTCTTGGTATCAATGGAAAAAGGCAGTGCCGCCACATACGCACTGTTTAATCTGCAACCACGTGGCACATTGTTCATTGAACCCCAAACCGAAGTTTATTCTGGTATGATTATAGGTGAACACAGCAAAGAAAACGATTTGGAAGTCAACCCAATCAAGGGCAAAGAATTAACAAACATGCGTTCGGTCACCGCCGACGAAAAGTTATTCTTGGCGCCACCACGTCGTATCTCGCTGGAAGAAGCCCTGTCCTATATCCTGGACGACGAACTGGTCGAAGTTACCCCCGACACAATTCGTCTGCGCAAGAAAGAATTGGACAGCAACACACGTAAAAAACTGAAAAAACACATCGAAGAATAATCCGCACGCCACACCTGTGGCGTGTTCTTTTTGGCTATAAAGTGATTAGTTGCAAAAACAAGAAAAAACATGTAAATTATAAGATATGAAACCCAAGCGTTTATTTTTATTTGCGGGCTATGATAAAAATGGCACGATTGACCCTGCCCTGGTTTATTATGTTCGCGCACTCAGTCAATCTGGCGACGTTATTGTTTTTATGGATTCAGACTGTCCAAAATCCGAATTACAGAAACTGAACAAAATCACACTTTATGCGCATGGCGTGCGTCATGGCGAATATGATTTTGGTTCTTACAAACGCGCATACGTATGGGCAACTGAAAATCTAAATCTTTCTGACTATGACTATGTTTATATGGTCAACGATTCTGTATATGGTCCATTATACGACATTGCGCCATATCTGGAACGCATGGAAAACATGGGGACCGACGGATTTGGAATGGTCAAGAATCCAAACACAGACCACCCACATATTCAATCTTGGTTCATAGGTCTGCGCCCCAGTATATTTTTATCGAATTGGTACGACACTTTTATTCGTTCTGTTACAAAACTTGCATCCAAGGGTCAAATAACCCGTCAATATGAACACGGCTTATCAAAAAAGATTTTGGCACACAATCTGACATGGAAGTGCCTCTATACGGTAAAAAACCGCGGCATTTATAATCAGGTAAAAAAATTATATATTGCCGAAATGCCATTTATGAAAAAACTGGCATTTACGCGTCACTATGGTTCACTTGGGCGACAGATTCTGTATGTACTAAACCATGTTGACGATGACACACGCATTGCCATTACACTTTCTGCCCAGATGCAATACGGCGACAAATACCTAAACTGGTTATTAACCACAAACCCATTAAAAATATTTTTCAGGCAATTAAAACACACAACAAAAAAAATACTTACGGGAAAATTATGAAAACACAGAATTTAAAACGTATTGCCGCGATAACGATGGCACGAAACGACACATTTTTTCTATCCCGCTGGATTGAATATTATGGTCGCGAAATTGGCACTGACAATTTATACATATACCTTGATGGGACCGACCAAGACATCCCTGAAAACGCGGATACTGCCCACATCACAAAATTACCCCACACTGACATGTCACGTGCTGCGGGCGACAAATACAGAATCAACAAAATGTCCGACCTTGCGGCGCATTTATTAAAAGACTATGACATTGTTATTGGTTGTGACTGTGATGAATTTTTAATTGTGGACCCTGACCTGAACACGTCTTTATCTGAATATTTATCAAACAAAGAAATCAACACCACCCTATCTGGTCTGGGTCTGGACGTGGGCCAGCACTTAACACACGAAGAACCACTTGACACATCTAAACCATTCCTGACTCAGCGTTCATACGCCCTACTATCCACACGCTATACCAAACCGGTTGTAATTAACCGCCCTGTCCGCTGGGGCAGCGGGTTTCACAGCATAAACGGTCACAATTTCCACATTGACCCTAATTTATATTTATTACATTTTGGCGCGGTTGACATGGACATGCTGGTATCCAAGGCGGCATCTCGTGGTCCCGACTGGGTAAACCACTTACGTCGTCGTGGCAACGGGACAATCAACGATGTGACCAACCGTCGGGCGCGCGACGAACGATGGCTAAGGATAGCCCGCATTATGCAGCGTATTTTCCGTCCAATCTATGCGTGGGATAAACCCGGCATGCTGGGGATAAAACGCGTTGTAAAAATTCCAAACCGTTTTCAAAAATCAGGGGTTTAAAATTATGGCGACACCAAAAAAAATAGATTTAGTTTACCTGTGGGTTGATGGTGGCGACAAAAAGTGGCGCACCCAGAAAGATAAATGGTTGGAAATCGTCAAGGGTGAAAAACCTGTCTATAACGATGCCGCCATAGAGGCACGCTGGCGCGACAATGGCGAATTACTTTATTCTCTGCGCAGTGTTGAACAATTTGCCCCTTGGGTAAATCACATTTACATTATCACCGGCTTTGGTCAGATTCCAAAATGGTTGAATACCAAACACCCAAAAATCACAATTGTTCCACACGAACAGATATTTCCATCGGACGCCCTGCCAACATTTAACGCGACCGCCATTGAAATGTGCATCCCAAACATCCCTGGATTATCAGAACACTTTTTATTAATGAATGATGACATATTTTTCAATCGCCCGCTGACCCCAAGTTTCTTTTATGATTCCCGTGGTCGCGCCCTTATTCGGTTCAGCAATCATTCCCGCCACAGTCGTGACATAAAAACATGGAAAACTCAGGTTGACGAATACAACCAAACATTAATATTGTCCGCCGAATTCATCGACCGAGTTTACGGCAAAAAGGTTTACAAATATCGCCCATCACACGGCATTGACCCATACATAAAATCATCATGGTCAGAATGTATTTCACACCCTGATATTGCGCCACAAATCGAGGCACAAAAATATAACAAATTCCGCACAAACACCGAAGTTCAACGTTGGATGTTCAACCTGTATGATTTAATCACGGGTCGCGCGAAATTCATCCACAGCCGCGCCCGCAAATTCACACGTCATAAAATAATAAACGCAATTTACAACACTATTTTTGCGCCATGGATACACAATTCACCGGTTGTTTGTTCTGACACTGTTGCGGCACGTCGTGCATTACTTGGCGCCCCAACGTTTTGCATAAACGATTCTCGCGACACAGACGATACAATTCTTGAAAACAACGCAAAATTTATGCGCGAACGTTTTCCGAACAAAAGTCAATTTGAAAAATAATAAAAATGTGCGGCATTTGCCGCACACATTCACTAACCACGTACCTACTATTCAACCCTACATGTTTTAATAAAAGCACAAATCTGACTGCGCAGTTTTTTTGCCCACTTATACGGTGGCTTATCTAACGCCCCCATATGTTCCAGTTCGCGCAAACATTCTCGTGCCGCATCTACATCATCATTTCCATCAAGATATTTAATCTTTCCAAACGCCTTGGCGACAAAATACCACTGAAAATTTTCCGACCATTTTTTCATTTGATATGGCGTTGCTGCATGAACATATCGCGTATATGCATCTTTTAAACCTACGCACAAACTTTTCATAATGCGCAATTGCTTGGCACTTAATACAATCCCACCAAAATTCGGTATATAGAAATACAAAGGCAAATTAGTAATTGTCACACGTGGATTAGACATCATAACCTGACTCCACCATGGAAAGTCCTCGAACAAAATCCCTTTGATAAACGGAATATCTGCAATCAGTTCACGTTTATACAAATGCTTCCACACCTGACAATGTTTAATCATCCACTTTTTTTTCTTACTCCACCGATTATGTGTTTTTTCTGTTGCATACTCATAAACATCATCAGTTACCAACGTTGGCACATTTGACAGTTTATATTTTTTATTCAACCTCCTTGGCACAACGTTATCTGTATCCATTTTCAGATAATGCCGTATCATCAGTTGCGGTCGATAAATTCTGTCGTATGTAAACGCCACCATATCGGACCCATCACGCACCGCCAGCACATGTGTAATTTCCATTGTTTGCGGATGGATAAAATCATCGCTATCCAGGTATAAAATATATTCACCTGTTGCGACCTTCATACCTGCATTTCGCGCATCGGACAGTCCACCATTTTCCTTATTAACTATTTTAAATCTAGCGTCCTTGGCGGCATATTCTGCCAATATCTCTGCACAGTTATCAGGGCTGCCGTCATTTACACAAATCGCCTCCCAGTCTGTAAATGTTTGATTTTTTACACTATCCAAACATCTGCGCAGATACTTTTCGACATTATAAATTGGAATAATTACAGAAATTGCTGGCATTATATCCCCCTATGTTTATCTGAATAAGTTTAATATTTTACGCAATCTCCACAGTCTTATCACACCGTGTTGTTTTGCGAAATCACGTCTATATTGTTTACCTATTTTATATTGCGCTTTAACCTTTGCATGATGCGCCGCGTCACGATTATTCAAGGCTGAATTTTCATTAAACATATAATGATAATTAACCCACGGCACGGTCACAATTGCATTCGCATCTGCAATTGCGTTTAACACAAACAAAGTATCTTCCTGTGCGATTAAATTTGTATCAAACAATAATTTTTTTGTACGCACAAAATCTGTTTTAAACAAATACCGCCACACATAAGAATCAGTCAAAGCATATGTCAACCGCAACTTATCGGCAATCTTACGTTTTAATTTAACATCACGATAAACAATAGGTTTAGTATATTTATTATCACTGACGAACCCAGACACTACCATATCTGCATCTGAATCCGTGGCAACCGTTACCATTGCCTGATAATATTCTGGGTCAATCCAATCATCTGCATCCAAGAAATGAATATAATTTCCACTTGCATTTTCTATTCCCAGATTTCGCGCAGACGACACCCCACCATTTGCCCTGTGAATAACCTTAATTCTTGCATCACGTGCGGCATATTCATCCAGTATCGCCGGCGACCTATCTGGGCTGCCATCATCGATACAAATTGCCTGCCAATCTGCAAAAGTCTGGGCGATTAAACTGTCCAGGCAACGTCGCAGATATTTTTCCACCTTATACACAGGAATAATGACTGACACCACTGGCATAGAAAATCCTTTTTTACATCTTCAACATTGCTTCTGCCACAGAACCCGGCTTTGGATTTTTCGCCTGATGATAAGTTGTCTTTTGAAAGAAAGCCCCACTTGTTACTTCACGGAATTTTTTTTCATCGTATGGCTTATCATGCCAATCCCACCACAGTGCATGTGTCGGGTCTTGGTCAACGTGTGGCATTTTTGCAAAGTGTTTTTTTGCACGTTCATCATTCATAACCATTGTCTTGAACAACAATTGATGCATAAAATAATCAAACGGTCCGTTTTCATGCATCCAGTAATCCAACATCATCGCCCGCCACGCATCCAGCAGATATGCCCCCTTTCGCGAACGAATAAAACAATTTTGCATATAACTGTATGGGCTGCCGACCTTTTGCCCTGCCATATAAACAAAGAAATCTTCTTTTTCAATCCAATCAGGAATGGCTTCGGTCACAAACCCTGTTGAATCCAGCCAATACCCGCCATGATTATACAACAATTCCACCCGACAAATATCCGCAAAGTGCGCATGTGAAATCTTACCCGCTTTGCGCTTTTTCATAATTTCTTCTGGCAGAGTAATATAATCAAACACGGTCTTTTCGTCCAAAACAACCAATTCTTGTTTACAATGTCTGCGCACACTGCGAAAACAAGACTTCACCAACTCTGGTGCATTTTCTTCACCTTGCAACCACAGTGAAAAAATCTTGTCGTTTTTATCGTTATTAACGACCTTGCGTTCTTTTACTGCGGCTGCGGCTGGCAAATATCTTTCAAAGTATTTTGGGATTACACGTTCTATGACCTTGCTGCGCACTTCGCGTCTGTGTTTTCTGTCACGCCAGAACCAGTTTAACACATGTCCCTGAACGATTATTTTTGTCATTGCCCACATACGTTGTACATTCATACTTTCTTCCTTTTTTTTAACAAATTACCCCCAGAAACTAAACTGGGGGACAAAATCATTCGACAATTTCTGCCACATCATCTTCATCATCAATCGGACCGGTCGTCATTTCTTCGGCGATTCCCGATGCCCGCGCCATGATTTTATTCAGCAGTTCTTCCTGCGCCTCTGGATGGTCCTTCAACCATTGACGCGCATTCGCTTCACCCTGCCCCATTCTTTCACTGTTATAAGAATAGAAACTGCCTGCCTTTTCAATCAAGTCGTATTTAACGCCCATATCCAAGATTTCACTGATACGGCTAATACCTTCGCCGTACATAATCTTAAAGTCAACTGTACGGAAAGGTGGCGCGACCTTATTTTTCACAACCTTGACACGTGTTTCATTACCGATGATATTTTCTTTATCCTTAATTTGTCCTGTACGACGGATATCAAGACGCACCGACGCATAGAACTTTAACGCATTGCCCCCTGATGTTGTTTCTGGGTTTCCAAACATCACACCAATCTTCATACGAATTTGATTGATAAAGATAAGCAATGTATTACTGCGTGAAACCGAACCCGCCAATTTTTTCAGCGACTGCGACATCAAACGTGCAGTTGTTCCAACGAACGAATCCCCAATATTACCTTCTAATTCTGCCTTTGGCACCAATGCCGCCACACTGTCAATAACGACAACATCAACCGCGCCTGATTTAATCAGCGTATCTGCGATTTCCAATGCCTGTTCACCGGAATCTGGCTGTGAAATAATCAAGTTAGCAACATCCACCCCTAACTTTTTTGCATAACTTGGGTCCAGTGCATTTTCTGCATCAATATACGCACACGTACCACCCTTTTTCTGAGATTCCGCAACCGCATGCAACGCCAACGTTGTCTTACCCGAAGATTCTGGTCCATAGATTTCAACGATACGTCCCTTTGGATAACCACCAATTCCCAACGCAATATCCAGCCCCAACGAACCCGATGAAATCGCTTCGATATTTTGCTGTGAACCATCACCCATTTTCATAATGGCTTCTTTACCAAACTGTTTTTGAATTTGTGCCAACGCAGATTCCAACGCTGGATTTTTTCCAAACAGCCCACTATCTTTTGCTGCTTCTTTTTTTGCCATACAATTTCCCCTTTATTTCTTAAGGAAAGCATACACAGAAAAACCTTAAAAAGCAAGTATCACTTTTTGGTTATCAAAACGCCAACACTTAACGCACCAACGGTTGCAGTCACCGCCCACACCGCAGCAGTCATTCCAAACCCTGCAATCATCGCAGCCCCCAAAATCGGTGCCAAAACATTAGGTAAATTAGAACTTGTTCTGAACACCCCATAGTATTTTGTTTGCTGTGATTTTTTGGTTCCATCAAAGAACAACAAATCATGCACAGATTCCATCAACGCCCCAGAAACCTGCCACGCTACAAAGATTGCCAACAACGGCACCCCTGTTGTAACAGTTGCCGCCGCCGACAACAATGCGAACGAACCAAATCCCAACACCAACCAAATTGTTTTTCCATATCTGCGCACGGCGCGTGCCATTGCATCACTTAGCAACAGATACGGAATAATTCCCAATGTCAGAACCCACCCCAGAACACCTTTATCAAAACCATTTTCGATTACAACAATTGGCACATACAACACACGCATCGCCCGCAACGAATAGTATCCAAAATTTATCAAATATGCCCGCAGCATTCCCGGCACCTTGAAAAAATCTATGGTATTTTTCCACAGTCCGATAAAAGTTTTTCTTGGATTAACCGGTTTAATTCTTTTATCTTCTTGAACAATTCTAAAGTATTTAAACAACATCCACGCCAGGAAATAAATAACCGCCGACGCAAAGAAAGCCGCCCTATTTCCAAAATGATTCGCAATTAATACCGCCACAGTTGGTGCAAACAACGCCCCAACATTTATCCACAAATGATATCGCGAATTAAGACGTGCCATTCCCACATCTTTTGAAAAATCAGACATAAACAACGGAATCAAAACCCCAACCAAAGTCGCCGCTATTCCGGTTGTATAATCCAAAATAATAAAAGTACGTGGCAAGATTGAAAAACTCATCATCGCGTAACACGCCGCCAACATCAGCAACACAAAGAAAAACACACGAACCTTGGAAAATTGGCGCAGTATTTCATTTGCGAACAATCCAACGATAAAGCAGAACACCGAATAAATCGCCACATAAACACCAACAATTGCGGACGACTTAAAAATCTCTAATATAACCAGCGAATAAACCGCATTATAAATACCATCTGCAAACCCTGTAAACAACCCCAGGTTTGCAAAAGAAAAACCACTAACATTTTTATTAATTGAAATATATTTATCTCGTGCCATATCACCAGATTATATCACAAACAAACAATATTTAAAAATGATTTAGACCCGATATGGGGGGGCGACAACGCGGTGTACTCTTTAGAATGATTTAGATACGAATATGGGGGGCGACAACGTAGTGTACTAACGCCGCATGAGTTGCGCCCCCACTCGTAGATGAATTATTAAGCCTCGTTAAAAATAAATTAGAATGATTTAGATACGAGATGGGGGCGACAACGTAGTGTACTAACGCTACATGAGTTGTCGCCCCCGCTCGTATATGAATTATTATAATTTATTTTACTCGATACAACAGTTAACGGCATTCCTAACCCAACTTTTTAACTTACCCATACCACCTTTAACTTCCTGCTTTTGTGCGGGTGTGGCGGCTTTGATGGGGGCAGATTTCTTAGATGGCTTCAGGTCTTTTTTTTCACCTGTTAACATCCCCATGTTCAAGCCCCAGAACATACAATAAAGAGAATAAGACTGGTCAAACAAATCGTATGCGGTTTGATTATCCCCCGCGGCCAGTGCCTTGGTACCCACTTCAAACACACGCATAGATGCCGCCAGCAAGTGCTTTGAAATACACCACACTTCACCTTCGTATGCCGGGATGATTTTCAGCATAGCATTTTTACGCATTTCGCGCACTTCGTTAATCAGGTCATAAAACTCTGTCTTGCCGGTTTTTGCGCCCGAAAACATCAAATGTTCTTCAATTGAAATCAGGTTCATAATACCGATTGTCAAATCCTGGTCGGACGACAAATCTTTTGGATTGACTTTTTTTGCGGCATCTAACTTTTCAACAAATTCCTGAACAGATTCAATTTTCTTCATTTTACTTTTCTCCTTATCCTAGAAACACAACATCATTGCCCAACTAGCCAACGCCAACGCAGCAACTGGCAACACTACTTTTTCAAAGGGAAAGTGCGCATGTCCACCGTTTTTATTTTTCATCCATTGATATAATTTACCGGTTCCGACAAAAATCAACGCCCCACAGATTGTACCGAACAAAACCGGGTCCATAACGAACGCGCCACAGATTGACACAGGGTTATACTTTACCGTCCCCAGATACACAAACCCAATCATTGCGACGGACAAAACAATAACAATCGTATCACGACCCCGGAAATGCCAGTTTTTCTTATCCATCCATTTCAGCATCCAATACCCCAGCAGTGTCAACAACGCCCCCGCCCACAGTCCAACAATACTGTCCGGCACGCCCAAACGTCGTGCGATATCCAGCCCTGCCCCGACCGCGATAGTACACACCGGACATGCCGGATTTGCCATAACATTCATTGGAATCAACGCCAACAACGCAACTAAGAACTTCCGCATAATCCTTTCCTTTTTTTACTTAATTGCCCCTATTATCCAAGATATGCAAATAAAAGTCAACCGTTCAAGTTTCCCACCGCCCACCCGGGCGGTATTTTTATGCCCAGGACTATATCTAAAATATGTAAAACAACCCATAAGCGTTAATCAGACCAAATACACAAACACCACATCTTGTAAAAGATATTGACAAATACAACATTTGTGATATCCTTTTTGCTAAAAGAAGGGTATTACGCATGTTCAAAAAATATAAAAAAGAAACATTAACAAATGATATGCTAGGCAACTGGTTCCCAGACCAAGGTTGTTTTATCGTGTACAATTTTGACAACAACCAATCGCAATATGGTGGTGAGTTAAATTTTGCAACTAAAAGCGCCTATGGCGTATTAAGTCATTCTAAACAACAGACTGACGAGAAATTGGCACAAGACCTCAAGAAAGCCATAGACAATGATGTGCGCTGGTCTAAAAAATATGAATTGGTCGCATATCTGTACTTAAATGCGTATTCAGAAACACCAAAACATTTACAAATATTAAATGACACCACACGCAACCAAAAAAAATCAACACAGGGTGGCACAATCATCGGCGGACAACTAATATCAAATCCACAATTAACACCTGTACAATCGGATACTGTTGGCAAAAATGGTGGCGATTTCACACCTGCAACCGTACATAAATTGATTGTTCGTGATAAAAAAACAGGTCGCATAATCCGCCCAAATAACATTTATATGGGAACAAGCACGCCAACCTTAACACGTTCGGAAATGGAATCATGCCTAAAATTAGGCGCATTGCTTGACGGCTATCGTGGTCTGTTAATACAAACCGCAATACCACAAAAATAAAAAACTCTAAACTTCAGAAAAAAGAAGCAAAAAATGAAAGAAATAATTGCAGAATTAAAGACAAAGTTAAAAGAGTCTGGAATCTCCATAAAAAGAGACAAAAAATTTTTTTCGGTTTATCAGAACACAAAAAAACTATTTGATATCGCGTACTACGACGGGTTCGACACCCTTGTCCGTGATGGATTATATGCACAAGTTGAAAATGGATTTGGCAGAAATATGATATTAACTATATATGAACCACGCCATCGTTACATATTAGAATCTGGCGATACTGGATATCAAGAATTACTAGAATTCTATAGATTTATACAAGAACAAAGCACTGTTAAACAAAACCCACATAAACAATACACCGCCACAAAACAAATAATACATGATTTTTGTTGCCAACTGCACGGCATGCAAACTGAAACATAGTCAAAATTACCCCACCACCGCCCACCCGGGCGGTGTTTTTATGTCCTTTATCATCCCGTGGCTTTTTCGGCCCCCGCAAAAATTAAAGATTTTTGTGGGTGAATCCCCGCGGGACCCAGGTCATAATACAAAAAAAACAACCGCCACACGGGCGGTTTGAATTCTGGTAGCAGCGCAGCCGATTGTGTATTCCCACACACTTTGTGTGCGGGTCCCTTTCCAAATCGCAACGGTTTCGCCGCGTTTCACTTGCAAAACCTGCTTTTTTGTCGGACCCTGGGGTCCTTATCTGCCACAACTATACCAAAAATTAAACCCCGAATAAATCGGGGTTGAATCTTTGGTAGCAGCGGAGGGATTCGGACCCCCGACCAAAGGATTATGATTCCTCTGCTCTACCACTGAGCTACGCTGCCAAGCGACACAGATTATAACAGCATTTTTTTCAAATGCAAGAAAAACAACATGCGTGATTTTATTCATATTTACAATTATTATTGTTTTTAATAAACTCTATTGCAGACGTTCTTCTTTTATGATATCATGGACCCTATGAAAAAAATCATAACTGCTTTTATTATTTCATCTGTTTCGGCAACTGCCTGGGCGGACACAAACCCATTTTTTAATGGCTATGAAAATCAAGTTGCGGTCAATTTTGGCTGGGGCGTGGACAGTGGTTTTTTAATCCCTGCGCCTGTTCGTTGGGTACCATTCACGATGCTTAACGTCCAGTATTCTCAACCCACTGAATTTTTCCGTCTGCCGGCACGCAAATCATTAAACGTGACCCAGACACTTGGTTTTGGCACATCACGCGGATGGCATTGGGATAAATACACAATACCCATCATAACCATATCCGAAGACGTAATCCTGGCAAGTGGTCACGGTTGGTATTTTTATACGGGCGCATCTGTCGGTTTCCAAGCGCAACAGAACGAACGCATTGGTTCAAAATTGCTATTCGGTTTCAAACTGGGCAGTGGCTACAGATTATCTGAATGTACCCACCTTGAATTATTTGCCCAGCATTATTCCAACGGCAACACCGCACCTGAAAATAATTCATACGCGTTTTTCGGCGCAGGTCTGACATACAGTTTCTAGACAAACAAATCCCCAAATTGGGGATTTTCATTTACCAATCAATTGGTGATTTACCACAATGCACCAAATATTGATTTGCTTTACTAAAATGCCGACATCCATAAAACCCACGCATCACCGACAGTGGTGACGGATGCGCACATTTCAGCACCAGATTTTTTTCCAAATCAACAAAGTCTGCCTTTTTCTGGGCATAACCGCCCCACAGCATATAGACAATATTATCTCTTTTTGCCACCGCCCGCACAACTGCATCTGTAAATTGTTCCCACCCACGCTTTGCATGCGATGCCGCCTGATGCGCCCGCACCGTCAATGTAGAATTCAGCAACAGCACCCCTTGATTTGCCCAATACGTCAAATCGCCACTTGTCACCGACCGACGCCCCAGGTCATTTTCAATTTCTTTATAGATATTTTTCAAACTTGGTGGCACTGGTGTCGGCGGCAAAACCGAGAAACACAAACCATGCGCCTGCCCTGGTTCATGATAAGGGTCCTGACCGATGATAACAACCTTGACCTTGTCCAGTGGACACAGGTTGAACGCATTAAAGATATTCTGTGGTGCTGGATAGATTGCCTGCCCCGACAAATATTCTGCACGCACAAAGTCCGTTAATTTGATAAAATATTCTTTATCAAACTCATCACTTAATGCATCTTTCCAAGACTGTTCAATTTTCACATTCATAACTTTATCAACCCCTGTTGCAGGCTACGCCACAGAACCACATCAATATACCCACGTGGTAAACCTGTCTGCCCTACCAGATGCGCAAACATATCATCACACGCCGCCTTGATTTCCGGCGACAATTTACCATTATCTATTGGCAAATTTTTTCCCGCAAATACGCATCCCAATCGCTGAATCCACACATCATATTTTACGACATCTTCGCCCAGATTTCGTGCCAGATGATTTGCGGTAATTTTTCCAACATGCGGCAGTTTTTGCAAAAACATCAACCTGTCGTCCAATGATTCTAACTTATAATAATCATCGCGCAAACTATGCCGATTTTCCCAGATTTTACAAATTGCATTAATTTTATTTTTATTATTAAAAATCTGAATCAATCCATCAAAATCCGCCCCGGACACATGTAAAAAACCCATAATTTTTTCATGAATTTTCTTGGCAGTTTTTTGTGAAAATCCACCTGCCAAAATAACATAGGCACAATGCGACACAAATTCATCTGGATTATAAATTTTTCTATCTCGCAGGTTTTCCAAAATCTCGTCAAAGGATTGAATATCACTGTCCAATCCTGCCACCCGCAACCGTGCATCTAAATCAAAAAACCACCCACCCGAGAAATCCATTATTCGCGCCCCTCCATCTTTGCCGCCAACTGTTCGGGCGTTAAAATCTGGGTTTGCATATTTGCCATTTTTTCCTTCAGTGCATTTGTGCCTTTGTTTAATTGCTGATTTTGATAGCCTTTTATAATACTGCGCATGTGATTTACGATTTCATTCGCATTTTTTTTCATGATACTTGCATCCAGCACCGCGATTAAATCTTTTCTAAGATTTTCTGGTCCAATTTTTTCTATCACCAAAAACTGCTTAATCTGGGTCATCACCTGATATGACGATGGATTTCCACCTGGTCGAACCATACTCAATCGCCCCATCAATCCTGCCAATGTGCTAAACCATTGTTCTGTACTTTCAATCATTCTACACCGCCTGTTTTTGTTTCATTAATTGCATCATTTGTTCGATTGTCATTTCCTTATTTTGATGGTCCATCATGGCTTTTAACTTATCACTGCCGTTGTTAAATTGTTCTGTATCCAACTCTTTCAGTTTTTTATCTATCGCTTCAATTTCTGCCCGAATATGCCAGATTTGACTTTCACCAACATTATTACCGAAATCAGAAAGTTGCTTTTGCAACGCATGCTTTCTATCGATTAATTTTTCTTTTTTACTTGGTCCACGTTTAATAAATTTTGGCAAATTTGACATCATTGATTTTCCTTTCCCGATTTTGTTCACGACTAATCGTACCATCATCTTTTATAACAAAATTATCCGTAATAATACGCCCCCTTATAAATTCATGGTGCGGTTTCCCGCACCACTTTTACTATACATCCAAATTCGCATCCAGCGCATTTTCCACAATAAAGTCGCGTCTGGGTTCCACCACATCCCCCATCAACATAGACACAACTTCATCAGCCTTGGTTGCATCTTGTACGGTCACCTGGAACAAGGAACGATGATTTGGGTCCATAGTTGTTTCCCACAACTGTTCGGCATTCATTTCCCCCAAACCCTTGTATCGTTGAATTTTCAACCCTGTCTTTGCATATTCGAACGCGGTATCCAACAACTTTAACGCGCCCCAGATTTTCTGGTTCTTAGATTTCACACGCAGAACAGTTGGCTTGCTGAACGTTTCGATTAATTCTTCGCGACCATCTAATTTGTGCCAACTGCGAATTTCCATTCCATTAATTTTTTCGCGTGGCAACACGTATGTTTCACGAACACTGCGCAAAGTACGTGTGATTTCAATTCCTGCTTCATTTGCAGACACCTTCCACCCACGTTCAAATTCTAATTCCTGTGCATCCAGCATTTTTTGCACATTTTCGAACACAGCTGCACTTTCATTTTCAAACGCGCCATTCAACGCCAACGCTTCGACAAATCGCAATGGCACAATATGATTCAATGGCTGCAACACATTTCTCATATCCAGAACCAACCCCAACAGTCGTTTTAAGTCAGCCCCCGACACCTGCACACCATTTGCGGTTTCAATCATACCATCTGTTGCCAATTGCTCCATCAAGTAATCATCCATTTCACGTTGGTTTTGCAGATAAATCTGCTGTTTCCCGCGGGTTACGCCGTACAACGGTGGTTTTGCCACATAGATATACCCACGTTCAATTGCCTGTGGCATATGACGATAAAAGAACGTCATCAACAAAGTCTGAATATGTTGACCGTCAACGTCCGCGTCGGTCATTATAATAACTTTGTGATAGCGCATTTTTTCGATATCAAAGTCATCTTTACCAATCCCCGCACCCATTGTTGTAATCAATGCGCCAATCGTATCTGACCCTAACATCTTATCAAAACGCACACGTTCCACATTCAATATTTTACCACGCAGCGGCAAAATCGCCTGTGTTTTACGGTCACGCCCCTGCTTTGCGGTACCACCAGCCGAATCCCCCTCAACAATAAACAGTTCACATTTTGCCGGGTCACGTTCTGAACATCCTGCCAATTTTCCTGGCAATCCGCCTAATTCTGGTCCTGTCTTTTTACGTGACAACTCACGCGCTTTACGTGCTGCCTCACGTGCAGTTGCTGCCTCTATAATTTTATCAACAATTGTTTTAGCGACCTGTGGATTTTCGTCCAAGAATTCATACAGCATTTCCGACACAGTACTTTCCACAATTGGACGCACTTCACTCGACACCAACTTATCCTTAGTCTGGGAACCAAATTTTGGGTCTGGAATTTTCACACTAATGATACTGGTCAATCCTTCACGGAAATCTTCACCCGACAGATTGATATCTTTCTTAGTTCCTTTTTCTGCTATATATTTATTAATCGCACGTGTCAGCCCTGCACGAAATCCCGCCAAGTGCGTACCACCATCACGGTTTGGAATATTATTTGTAAAGCACAAAGATGTTTCTGTATATGCCGTTGTCCACTGCAGCACAATTTCAATATAGGAATCGTCTTGCTGCTTAATCATCTGAATAGGTTCTTTATTCAACAATTCCTTTGATTTATTCAGATACGTTGCAAACCCTTTCAGTCCATCGACGCTGTGAAATTCACGTTCTTTCTTTTCTCCACCGCGCAAATCTTCCAGAATAATTTTAACATTTGCATTCAAATAAGACTGTTCACGCAACCACGTTTCCATGGTATCAAAACTAAAATCAGTTCCTGTAAATGTTTCTGGCGAAGGTTTAAAAGAAACCTCGGTTCCATGTTCTATACCTGATTTATTTTCTGTGATTTGAACATCGGTTGTTGGCACACCATCTGCGAACGACATAAACGCCTGTTTATCGCCACGCCAAACCTTTACCTCTAACCAAGACGACAGCGCATTAACCACCGACACACCAACCCCGTGCAGACCACCAGACACCTTGTACGCACCACTGCCCTCGTTATCAAACTTACCCCCTGCGTGCAATTCGCACATAATCAGTTCCAGCGCACTTCGTCCCGTATCATGATTAATATCGAACGGCATACCACGCCCATTATCACGAATTGTGGCACTGCCATCTGAGTTTAACGACACATAGACCGTATCTGCATAACCCGCCATTGCTTCGTCAATAGAATTATTAACGACCTCATAAATCATGTGGTGCAGACCACTGCCGCCTTCACCAACGTCACCGATATACATACCCGGGCGTTTTTTAACCGCCTCCAGTCCTTTCAGAACCTTAATTGAATCCCCTGTATATTCATTATTTACTGCCATGTACAATTCCTTTCTTTTTTCTGTGTAAAACATAGCAATTTCTGGTATAATTATCAAGGAAAAAGGGGATTTTTTACCATGGAAACATCAGAAACAAAAAAATTCACAAAATCTGATTATTTAACGGTACTTCAGGTATCGAAACAGTTAAATCAGACCCCAGAGATTATATATCGCGCCATGCATGTCATGTATTTGAAACGCGCCACGGTCCTGGTTCAATCCGGCAAAGCCAAGGCACCACGTCCTTCGGTAATAATTGCCAGATATCACAATCGCAACAGTCGCACCGCACCCATCCAATACAGACTTCGTTCTGACGCCCTGGAACAAATCACAGATTTTATACAATCAAAACAAGAAAAAGGTAAATAACATGAAATTTAAATTATTATATTTTGGCGATATTTTGATTAATCCTAAAAAGCGCGCACAACACATTGCCGACATACGGATGCAATTTCACCCACAATTAAAGAAATTAATTGAACACAGTCCATGGAACAACCTGACCCAGTACATGGTACCCAACCCGACCAAAAGCCCTATTACCACCCGTCACGTTGGTGGCATTGATTGGAATCCAATAATCACACCGAACCTGAAATTAATAGCGGAACTGGACATTCAAATGTTACATCCTGAAATTGTTGGTGTTCCACGTTCTGACATTGACAATCGCGTAAAAACGATAATGGACGGTCTGCGTTGTCCACAAAACGAACACGAAATAGGCTCTAACACTCCACGTGACATTGGTCCTATTTACACATTGCTAGACGACGACCACCTGATAACAAAATTATCTGTTAACACCAGTCACTTGCTGGATTCCAATCTATTTGCCGAACACGCGCAATGCACACCGGATTCTGTTTTCATGATGATTGACGTCAACGTCCGCGTTGCCGAAGGCACACTGGAAAACCTGCCATTTATGGTATAAGCAGCATAACACATACCCCAGCAACAAAAAAAAAAAAAAACAAAAATAATGGTATAGATGCGCCCTGGTCGGCAAGTGCAGTGTACCGACCGTTACATAAACGCGCCGACCACAAGCAAATATGCCATTAGATTTGTTTTTCTACGACAGCGCACTTGTAATCTGGTCTTGCATCTGGAACGTCCCCAGCACCACCCACGCAATTATCGCGGACACCAGCAAAATCCCCAAACTGTTCAAAGTATCAGAAATTTTTTCCATTTTACGTACAGACTCTTCAAGATAATCATTTGCGACCTGGTTTAAATTATCATCAAATTCATTCATATCTGCGTAAATAGTAATATCGCCAATAATATCATCATCGGGGAAATTACGCTTTGTGTGTGTCAACGCCACCCCCAAGTTATCACCATTAGCAATAAACCTCAGTGCAGATTCCAATATATTTCTTAGATATCGATTGGCATTATCTGCCAACATACGCATAGCATCTGGGATTGTAACCCCTGTTTTCACCATTGCCGCCAACGACATCAGCCACCCAACTGACACCTGAATTTTATAAACGCTCCACGGTGGCAACTTATCAAATTTTGCCCTCAGCTGCCCGGACCATCTTGGCAAAGACAACCATATAATCCCAACGACACCTGCAAAAACCACCAAGAACCAATACCAGTATTTTATTGAAATATCAGACACCCATATCAAAGACCGGGCTGTTCCCTGCCATACAATTTGCGACCCTGCAACTTCTGCCAATGGCGGCACCAGATAAACCCCAACCATAATAATGATTCCGAACGTCAACGCTAACAAGAACAAAGGATACGCCACTGCGGTTGTCATTGCACGTCTGATACGCTGTGTTCCATCTACGACGCGTCCGACGTTTTCAAGTGCAACAACCAAACTAGACAAATTACCTGATGTCACCAACAGTGTTTCTTCTGGTGGCACCCAACCACGCGTTGCATCTGAAAAACTCATACCTCGTTCCAGGCTTTTTTGCCATTCACGCATAGCAATTGCGTATGGTTCATTTGGCTTTGTACCGTTTTTTGATTCAATCATCTCTAAACGTTCCAACGCATTAATCAGCGTAAAATCATTCCGCAACAACGAAGCCAATTTTCTGCAAATCGCCATACGTTTTTCAGTATTTAACCGAAAGACTAATTTAGCATACCACAATTCCAATTTATTCATCTTCAGTACGCCCCCGGTTCATCAACATACCCGACCCATCTTTCCAGTTCGTCAATATCCACCACTCCTTTCAGCATCAACGCCGCCGCGGCTTCTTTTAACGTGCGTCCATCCATTTCTTCCATCCAGTACCGCACCGCCGCATCTGTATTCCCGGACAAAGCCAATCTCAAAAATTCACTATTAGTAATAATAATCTCGCCTGCTTTGATACGCCCCATATGTCCTGAACCTTTGCAATGACTGCATCCTGCGCCACGTTGATAAACCTGTCTTAATCCTAATTCACCATATGCATCCATCACGCGACGATATGCCCCACGTTCTGGATGATTCATCAACGGTTCACGGCAATGTGGGCAAACTTTTTTAAACAGTCGCATTGACACCAACCCACGCATCAGTGTTTCTTCTTTTAATTTGAACGGTTCGATTCCCAAATCCAGCAATCTTGTCAACGCCGCCATTGCAGAATTAGCATGCAACGTCGTCCACACATTATGCCCAGACAACGCCCCACGCACGGTCAACTGTGCTGCGGCAAGTGTACGAATTTCTCCGACCATCAACGTATCAGGGTCACTTCTTAACGCTGCTGCCAATGCTTCTACATATTTTTCTTCACGCTGTTCTTCATTAGTCGTATTAACAACTGGCATCTGTCGTGCGCCAAATATTTTTTGTTCTACTGGGTTTTCCACAGTAATCATATTAATTTCATAATTGCGCTCTTTCAGCATCAAGGACATATTGCGCACTAACGTCGTTGATTTACCTGAACTTGTTGGACCTGCGACAATAACCAATCCTGTTGGGAACGACCGCATTCTTGCCAGCATTTTTTGTTCATACGGTCCGAACTCTTGTTCGATTTTTATTCCTTCGGACGGATTATCATACAGCAATCGCATCACCGCATAGCGTGTACCAAACGCAATCGGGTTGAATTGCATACGCACCCCCAGCACCCCCGACGGCAAATATAAATCCTTGGTTCCACGCAGTGGTGTTCGTCCGTCTTTCTGTGCTGATTGATATTCGTTTACCGCATAGTTAGCATTAGAAATATCCGACGATGCGAACGCCGCACGCAGGAAAGATTCACCCCACTGTGAATTATATTCCAACACCGGCTGCATACTGCCATCGATACGAAAATATATAGTTGTCTGGTCTGCGACCTCTACGTGTACATCAGATACTTTTTGCGCTGCTGCCTTTGCGATAATATCGACAAAGTCCTTTTGCATTTGATTATCAAAATCCACACGAGAACGCGCCCCACCCCCTAATCTCATCTCGTATGTTTTATAGATATTTGAAATCAATCCTAAATCAGAATAAAAAGGCTGTCTTACAACACGTCCACGTCTTTTCAACAAATCCAAGAACGCCAACACACGTCCATCATATCTGTGTGTTCTGGAAATAATAACTTCACCACCGGTAAAATATGCAACCAACCCCTGCGTATCATGCGGCAGTTCCAATGGCGCCCCTGTTGCGGTCTGCAACCTGTTTCCATTAGCGAACAAATAATCGATAATATCTTTTGACTCTGCGTTTTCCAACCCCGCCGGAACAGACGGTTTATCTGTTGTTACAACATTTTCAAAGACTTCTTTTTCCTTGGCCATTTTTTATATTATTTTCCATTACTTACATTCAAATTTTGAACACTTCCATCTTTTGCTTCGAACACCACCCCATCATACAAAGATATAGATTTCACGGTCAAACCATCCAATGTTCTTCCCACGCTTATTCTTTTACTTTGTCCGCTGCTTAAATCCTCGATTGTTGCCTGCAATTGATTTCCTGCACCAATTACATTAACCAGTCTATATCTAGTTGTGATATCCACTTCTGGTTTTGCTTCTACGACTTTTTTATCGCTTGCTTTATTTTTTTCTTTTGCTTCTAAATCCGCCAACCAAGATTCTTTTTCACGTTCGATTCTTGCAGCTTCCGCCTCTAACTTAGCCTTTTGTGTTTCGATTTCCTGCTGTTGCTGTTCTGCACGTCCAGACAGCGTATCAATTTCCATATGCAGTTTAATTTTTTCTGCCGCCAATCTATCCAATTCCAGGTCCAACTGCGCGCGTTCTTTTTCCAACTGCATCAGAACTTTTTCCTGTTCTAAATCTGTAATTTGCTGAAACAAAGACCCTTCGACTTGATAATCTGCGACTGCATCTGCCGACACCTGTTCCATATCAATTTCGACTTCTAATTCTTCTGCTGCGTGTGCATTAAACATAAACATTGCCCCACAACACAACAGCCCCAACAACATTTTTTTATTTTGCATAGATTATCACCTCATAGTTCCAGGTCCGCGACGCCACATCCCATGCAGCCCGCATCAAATAAACACCGCCAAATTCTTCAAAGACTTTCATAAACTGCATTGGCACCAGTTTTGATTCCACCCCTACTTCGACCACATTAACATCTGCCACATCGACACCATTAGTCAAAGTATCAACCACGACATTCGTTTCAACATTTGTATCAACGCCTTGAAAAGCCGTTGTAACATCACGAATTACTGTTTCCACATCTCTTTCGTCCTGGCTGGACATTACTTCTAATTCAGGCAGCGCGGCACTAACTCTTAACGTATCATCATTTATTTCCTGCACAAACGCACCTGGCATTAATCCGGCTGCGACATTATAAAATTCCCCCAACGTACCGAACGTACGCCTAAATTCTGCGACCGCATGTGTTTCACCACATTCCGCCCAAACCTGATTCCAACCAACCACAGGCTGCATCAAGAAACCAATCGCCTGATAGCACAACTTTGCCCTTGCCTGAACATCTGGCAACAATTCGTATGGCATAACAATAGGCTCTGGCGGCAACTCCTTTTCGATTTGGAATTGCTTATCCAGTTCCTTATTTTTTTCTTCAATTTGTCTTTTATATTCCGCGACCAATTCCGGGTTTAAATCTTGCTTCTTAGGTCTTGGTGTCATCATCTGAACCAAAGAATCACGAAACAAAAACACAAATCCCAACACAAACAATCCCACCAGAACCAGCGACACAATTCCATTTCTTAAATAACTGATTGAACGCAGAACCGCCTTTGAACGTCCTGTTATAACATCTGCCAGATTTCTTTCTGCGGCACGCGGCATTCCCCACGCCCCAGGTGCAAAGAACGCCCCCCAATCAGGAATTTCAGACAATTTTACATATTCATCACGCGCCTGACTTTCGGAATCAAAAACTTTATCTTCCAGAATAATTCCATTACGCGCCGCAACTAAATAGAACTTTTTTCCATTTTCGAACACTGCCAAGAACGAAGTATATTCTGAAAAACTTTCCATTACTTCTGCGGCTGCGCTGTGCATACCGGAACGCTGTCCACCTTTACGCGCCCCCAAACCAACCATCGCCCGATATTCCACATAAAGATTCAGTTTTCTATCGACATTTTTTGCTAAATTTCTGGCATAATTTCGCGCAACGAACCCCGCCGCCACAGGCTGCCAAAACAGACCTGTCGCGTATTTTTTACGATTAACATTTATAAATTGATTGGCCAACAAACTCTCTCTCGGTACGATACTTTTTTAAATTATAACACAAAAATCCGAATCAAGGCAAGGACCAATAATCCTCACTTAAATAAAGAGCAAAAAAATCCCCAATTTTTTCATTGGGGAATTATTTTAATTACATCCGCTGCAGTTACCGTATGCACACGAACTGCAATTAACCGGCAACACTGGCACATACGCAGTTGCCACCCCTTCAACAGCGGACACTGTCTGTGGTCCACCATCTTTTGCGGTACGTACATTATTAGGATGCGGACAATCATAAACATTTGCAACCAACACAAACGCGCGTTCTGGTCCGAACACCACCCATTCATTAGGTCTTGTTCTTTGGCTGGTAATCCAATATGCATTTCCTGGTCTTGCCTGGTCCACGATACGATTTTCCAGATATCTTCTTGCATCATCTACATCATACACAGACACTTCTGATTCCAGTTTATACAAAAACGTACAACCAATTGGTTCTGCATCTAACTGAACCAGATATTGGCTGCCATTTTCATTTTTGACCAATCCGCCGCACGCTGCCACGGACACCAAGACCGCAAACAAAGCAAATAATTTTTTCATGATTTCCTTCTTTTATTACTCATCAATTATATCATAATTCTCTGGATTGCTGAACAACTTTTTCAACACTAAATTATTCAACGCATGACTGCCTTTATAAGATTCCAAATCTGCGCAAACAAATCCACCAGATGTGAACATATCCCCCACTGCATCAATAATTTTATGTCTTACAAATTCATCGGGCCAAATCAGTTTATTAAGTGTTCCATCCCCTGCATCATTTAACGCAATAACATTACCTTCATTTGCCCCACGTCCCATACCTCTTTTCTTCAGATATTCCCATTCAGAATATTTTCCGAACGTACGCGCCCTGGCGAAATTATCAATAAAATCCGTCACAGATTTTTTATCATCTGCAAACGAATAAGCACAGGTCTGCCTGCCAATAATTTTTTCTTTATAAACCAATGTCGCTTTTACATTCAGATGCGCCCCATCATTTGGCATCAACTTAACGAACCCATCGTTTTTAAATCCTTTAACAGAATTAAACAACCATATTTTAAACTTAGTCATCCAAGGCAACTGTTTTAAATTATCTTTTGCTTTTACAACAACTTCCTTTTTAACAACTATACGCTTTAATTTTCCCTTAGTAACGCCTGCTTTCTGAAATGCTTTGATAAATTCTGCTGCACTGCCATCAAGTATAGGCGTTTCTGCCCCATCGATTTCGACGATTGCGCTATCAACCCCTACGATAAACAAAGCCGCCATTAAATGTTCTATTGTTTGCACATGTGCGGCATTTTTATCCCCTATGGTGGTATTTCTCATTTTGGTATCACCAACATTATCCCACAACGCGGATATTGGCGCAGTTTCTTTTAAATCCACGCGTTGAAACCAGATACCTTTTTCATCAGATGGTTTTACAACCACATTTACTGGCAACCCCGAATGAATTCCGACACCGGTCAGTTTTATTTCTTTTTTGAATGTTGGCATTTAATTTTCTCCTTTAACCAATCATAGAATTTATTATCGATAACCGTATCCAGACGCGCATATTTTATTTCGTCACGAATTTCCACCGGCAACCGCACCCAGTCCTTTTCCGTAGTAATTAATTTTGCTTTCTTTTTTTTAGCCAACGCAAATAATTTTTCTAAATCTTCATTTGTATATTGATAGTGGTCTGGGAACGCCTTTTTTGCGACAACATTTTTCAACGCCGCAAAGAACTTTGTCGGATAACCAATTCCTGCGAACGCCACCAATTTTTCATCTTCATCGTATGGTGACACGGTCTGATTTTTCGCAACAAAGACCGGCACACCTTCTGGCAAAACGAACCTTTTTTTTGGTTTTTTGTTTTTTATCAGTATAATTGCATCTGCTTTTGCCGCCGCGCTTTTTGGCTGTCTTAATGGTCCTGCCGGAATCAACAACCCATTTCCATATCCTAACCCCTCGTCAAAAACCACAATTGACACATCTTTTTTTATTGTTGGATTCTGCAAACCATCATCCATTACAATTGGCGTATTGTCTTTTTGTTTATTCAACAGAACTATATTAGACCGCCTATCTCCCACATGCACTGCCAACCCAATCCGCGCCAGCATAGTTGCCTCGTCCCCTATTTCACCTTTTTTACTATTTTTTTTATAGCCTCTCATAACAACAGGCGCACCGAAATAATTTGCGATTGCGCGCACCACGGGCGTCTTTCCAACCCCACCTGCCAAAATATTTCCGACGCAAACGATTGGCCGTTTTGACACCAACGGATTAAATTTTCTGAACCAAAACACCACCCGTCCAATCAGATAATAAATCCAAGACACCGGCACCAACAACAACGCCACAATATTTTTACTTAAAAACCACCATGGTGTTTTCATTTTCTACCTTTTTTCTTTTCTTGTTTTTTCTGCTCTCTTGCTTCTCTTTTTTTTCTTTTATATTCTGTTGCGGTCAAATCTTGTTCGATATACGGCAATCCGAATTCTGCATCTAATTCCCGCATTTGTGCGACCATAAAATCTTCTAAGTCTTTTCTAATTTTTTCAAATTCCTCTGCGCTTGCCCGTTTTGGCACAAACACCGGATTTCCCACATTACAGACAATTTTATTAAACGGCAAAGCCAACAAATACTTATCCCATCTATCTTGAATCCATGCTTTTTTTGCGGTATAGCACACAGGGATAATAGGCGCGCCACTCATTTTTGCGAAATACAACGCCCCTTCTTGCACACGCAGCGACGGTCCCCCTGGACCATCTGGCGACATACAAATTCCATGGTCACCACGTGCCAACACGCGCAGACCTTCACGCAACACAGACACCCCACCTTTATGCGACGAACCATAAATTGCGCGCAACCCGAACAAGTGCTGTAATTTTGCCATCATCCGCCCATCTTTATGACGACTTGCGACGGCATACGCCTTCATTCCCCCCAAACAAATAATCGGACTCAGCATTAAACTGCGTCCGTGCCAAAATACGAAAATCGCCGGTTTTTTTCTGTATTTATAAAACACATCAATATTAGAAATTTTTTTCACCGACGTAAAATAGGCAAACCAAATAGGAATTGCCATAAACACCGCGATAATCCACTGAAAAATTCCCAGACTCAATATAGGTTCCCAGAACTTTTTCCACAATTTTCTAAAAGTCTTATTTTGTACCACCACAAACCCTTTAAATTAAATCCCTGGCATCATAGCAATAAAAAAAACATAATTCAAGGACGACAAGCCGCACCACCCAAACTTACATATAATCATTTTTTTCATTTGACTATGTGATAAAATAGTATATAATACACACACCTTATCGCGGGGTAGAGCAGCCCGGTAGCTCGTCAGGCTCATAACCTGAAGGTCAATGGTTCAAATCCATTCCCCGCAACCAAGATTTAATAAGAAAGCCCCAAATCGGGGCGTTTTTTATACCTGTTGCTGGATTTGAACCATTGAGGCAAGATGGTTCACAGCCAGCGAAAGGCAGACGGCAGTATGCCGGTCAACCAAAGGTTGATTTGCGCAGATGGAGCGCAGCCAAATCCAACCCCCGCAACCAAGATTTAATAAGAAAGCCCCCAATCGGGGCGTTTTTTTATACCTGTTACTGGACTTGAATTATTGATACAAGACGGTTCACCCCCTACCGCCCGCAACCACGAAATTTATACCATTTACACCACACAACAAAAAATAAATCCCCAGACAACCGGGGATTTTTTATTTACATTTGTTTATTTTTCAACGCCTTAATTGCTATAATTTCAATTTCTCTACTACTTTTACCTTTATTGCCTGGCATGGCACGTATTTCATCAATCTTTTTTTTCAATGCTCTTTCATATTCCCGAATTTCTACTATTTTATCAACTTTAACCACACCACTTTTCTGCCCCAGCACAACTCCCTTTTCTTTCAGTTTTTCTCTTGCCTTATCGATTCTTTTACTTTTTGCATCTTTTTGTTTGTCTATATTATCTGATGCAATAATTTCACTTCTATTTGACCTCAGCCTGCGTGATTCCTGTCTATATATTTCATCACCAAATTCCTGCTGCAGGTCTTCCAACTTTCGCTTTTTTGCATAAAGTTCATCATACATTCTCCACAAGTCGAATTTATGTTTACCAAACAGTTCCATTCGTTTTTCTATGGACATTTTTTGAAAATCTTTAACATCATTAACCAGCGCACAGATTTTTTCATAATCTGATTTTTCATTTGACGTTGCAAAAATTTTCCATGTTTTTTGTGGCTGTTTTAAATCCTGTGTTACCTGTCCACTTATACGAAATTCACGAATTTCCTGTAACACAGCCTCTGCATCTGCCTTTACCTTAGTTTTTTTCAATGCATCCGCGCTTCTTTCATAAGAATCCCATTTTCTTAATTCACTATCGATATAATCGAATTTTTCTTTTACCTTATTCAAATCATTATTATTTTGTTTTTGATTTGCCTTTATTTCATCAATTCGTGCTTTTACCTGCGCAAAATCTTCTTTACCTGCCTTAATCATGGCGCCATATTTTTGGTCGATTTTCAGCCATAATTTATAGTTATCTTCATTTTCCGTCAGGAACACATTCCCATTTGCATTAATAATTTGCATTACTTCATAAAGGAACTTTGTATCATTTTCCGGTGCTTTATCGACAATCATTTCCATCATAGACCGCACCTGCCATCCATTCCAACTATAGTTACTGTCTGTCATAATGGAATACAACATATCAGGTTCTAAATTTTTAAAATCCTGACTTGGTACAATAAATTGCATATCTTTCTGCGACATTCTAATCAGCGCAGATTGAGGCGACAACAACCCGATTCTCATATTGTACAGATACTGTGGATTTGTTGCACCTTTAAATAATTCTTCTGGTTTGACTTCGACTTTACCTAAATCTTCGTTATATTTTTTCTGCAGTTGTTCATCTTTTGAACCGACTAATTCCGACCATGCTAATTCTTTATCTGTAAGTCTTGCCCCTGAAAAATTATATTTCAGTTTTGTTTTATAACCTGCGACGCGCAAAGTATGATTTACAAACACCTGATTATCTGGGGTTATATGCTTAAAGAATTCGCCATTATTTTGCATTACACCACCCATAAATTCCAATACACGTGCCACCTTGTGTTTATCATATCCATACCCTGCACGTGCGGCTCTTAATAAATCCAATATGTAATTTATAAAGTTTTTCTGCTCTTTTGCCGACATACTTTTCCAGGTATTTTGAACAAGTGCGCCCCATACCTTAAACTCATCATTACCATTCATCGCACCTGTCATAACCTCTGCATCAAAATCGGGTGCTAAAATCCAATCGATTGGTCTTGCATCTGCTTCCCAACATGCATTCGTAAAATCTTTATGTGTCTTAACAACTGTTTTTTTCATAACACCCTCCATAAATTTCCTTTGATTATACCACAAAAACCACCCCTATTCAAAATACAATTGCCCCGATTTAAAAAAAAGACTACAATCACACCAATCAAAGGACGGATAATGAAAAAACTACTTACAATATCGACACTGGCATTATCAATAACAACGGCTGCACACTCTAATGGGTTTCAACCTTACATTGGTGCGGACGCTGGCTTAAACATTGTTGATTACAACACCCAAACCACCCTTGATGACACATATTATTCAGGCACCATAAATCTTGGCGCCCGCATTGGTCGTAACTTTGGTGCCGAATTATTTTTCACACATTCATCCACGAACGAATTGGAATATGTATCTGATTTTACCGCAATAAACCATGAAATATATTATATGGCATTTGGTTTTGACATATTTGGTTATTATAACATAACGCACAACATAGACTTTTTCACATCATTTGGTGTTGCGAACTATAAATTATACGGCAAAACCGAATTCACAAATTTGTCACAATCAACATCTGAAAAACAATCTGATAACAACGTCAGCACCCGCCTTGGCATAGGTTTAATGTTGACGATGCCATGGGATAATCTTTCAATGTTATTTCAGTATCAATACACAAACCTAAGCAACGAATATTTTGGCACAATGTCTGAATTTTCGCTTGGCTTCAGATATAATTTCTAAGACAAAGCCCACGGTTACACTGTGGGTTTTCAAATATTTTTTACGCCGCACTTTTTCAAATCTGCGCCATTTTCCATATAATCAACTTGTTTATTTTTGATTTCTTCTGCGGCTTTAATTTTCTGTTTTACAACAATCAGTTCCGGATGCACCTGTAATCTGTTATTCAGTACTTCTATCGCATCATCCAGGTTATCTTTTGATTCCACCCACACGGGCATCACCGAATCCGCTGCGGCATAAACAGAATCATGTAAATCCTTTTTAAAATCATCTATTACGGACAAATAAGTTTTAATATGTTTATCTTCGTGCGCCAACACCGCCTTATATTCGCATGTTTCCGGCTTATGTCTAATATCTATATTGACTCGAAAATTTTCATATCCCACAACCGCATTAACAGTTTTCAACCCGACACAAAATCCATCATTAACTTTATTAACATCTGCGACAATATCATAATTATCTACTAACGTAGCGACCACGACCCCATGCCACAAATCCATTGGTTTTTTTGGCTGAACTACTTCCTTGCTCCAATCTGGGGTATTTATCACTATTTTTGGTGTTAATTTATATTCCAGGCAATCACTTGCCCACCCTGGGGAACACATTGACAAGAACCAGCAACAAACCGCACCCCACTTCATAATTTCCGCACCTATTCTGCTGCACCTTGTTTTTTCAGATATTCATTAACAAAGTTATTGCCATACATTTTATACAGTTCTTCTGCCAATAATACGGACGACCGCCCTGATTCAAACAACCTCAGCATATTTCCCAGCCCGCCCAATTCGGTATTTAAAATCACAGATTCACCATTAACCGGTCTGGACAGCAGCACTGCTCTTTTTAAATTTGGATACGCCTTTCCCTGAATAAACGCCATTTCCAGCGGGTTTAAATTCCAGTGTGCATAATCATTAGCATCCGCCGCCGGGTTTCTGAAAAACAACACAGTTTGTGCCTGACCACGAACCACATCGCCAATCCCCAGTTTATCCAACACATTCGCGCGTTGGAACGCAACCATATACGCCTGACGATTTTTACGTCCTTCTTGCAACCCTGTAATAAAGTTATCACGGAACATCTTGTTTTCCAACATAGGCGCAGTTTCGTCAATCATAATCAAAGACGGATTTCCCCCGGACACAGTTATATTATTAATTCTGTGCAAAATATAAGAAATAACCGCGGGTGACAAAACCTCATCTTGTAAAATATCTGTAAAATCGAATGTGGTCAGTCTTGAATATAAATCCAGTGTATCAGACGCCTCATTAAACATGTCCCCGTATTGCAGTGGGTCAACCCACTTTTTCAACGCCGCCCTCATATTTCCCGAAGACGAAAAACAACTTTCCCACAGATTTTTAAGCAATCTGTCTTTATCATTTAAATAATCAAAATTCACCGACACAGCACGTGCTATTTCATCCGCAGACAACGCATCTGTCTGCCCTGAAATAATTGCGAACCACCTGCGCAGGAACGCCCTGTTTGCTGCACTGTCTGGCATTTTCAGTGGATTCAAATGTGTCAAAAAACTATTTGCCATTGGGTCTGAATTTTTTTCTTTCCCTTGCATCGTGACATACTTTCCCCCCACTGCCATGGTAAAGATTTCCGCCCCCTTATTTCTGTCGAAAAAGAACGCTTTTAACTTAGGATGACGCAAACTTTGCGCAATAAGGAATGAAAACAAAGTTGTTTTACCACCACCTGTTGGACCGATTGTCAGTGTATGTGCCACTGCGGCTGGTTTATCTGAAACATGGAATTGAAATTGATATGGTGTTCCCTGTGCGGTTGGGAAAACCACCAACGGACCCGGACCCCAATCAGAATTTTCCACCCCACGTGGCTGCGCAGACATAGGTATCGATATCGCCGCCGCCCGCGACAACAGTTTAAAACTGCGTGGAAATACATCAAACCCTGGAATTTGTGCAAACCAAGACACTTTTGACGCAAAAGTTTCGACCACTGGCAAAATACCGAATTGTGCAGAAATCTTTCTAAACTCATCAATATACTTATCTAAATCTTCTTTAGTTGCCCCGAACAAAACGAACAAAGGATAATAATTAACCAAACTTTGATTTCCCGACAGATTTTCATCCATCATTGTTTTTGCTTCGGAAATTTGGTCTTCGGTTGAATCTTTTTTTTCATCATCTGCGGTTGCTCTTCTTTGTCTGATAACGCTTTCCACATCTGCATTTCCCATAATTTGAAACGCATTCAACGTAATCATCTCTGTCTGAATAGTTGACACAGTATCGAAAAATTCTTCATCCAGATAATCTGGCGAAATTTTAAAAGACACACACGCGGCAAAAGATTGATTTCCCCCACTGATATATCTGATTAACCCATCTCTTAAAAATTCCACATCGTCAACAGTTGTTAAATTTGCAATATTATTATCTGCGCGTTTTGGTGCCGGCTTAGAAATCGGCGACAAAATCCGTCCCAGAAATCGCGCCATATTATCAGGACTGTCATTTTTCAATACTTTTGGTTTATAAGCCGCCAAAATTGATTCTATATAATTACCATATTGATTTAACTTAGCCCTTGCATCATTTCCCCCCACGGTCAGCACAACATAATAATTATTAACAAAAATCTTCAGTCCTTGCCCCCGCCATTTATTATAAATCTTTTGTAAAACCGGCTGATTAAACTCATAATCAGTTTTTTCTTCAACCGCATCGCGCACCATATAAAACCGCAGCACAACCCCCGGTTCCTTTATTTGATTAAACAGTTGCGCACGCAAATCCAAGAATTTTCTTTTTGTTTCTTCGTCTTGCATACTGGTCTGCAACCCTGCGACCCTATAGACACGAATTAAACTGCCATCGGTCAGCATCATTGAATTATCGTTATACACTGTTTTAAACGGCAGATAGTTTGCATATTTTGCATACGCGAACCTTGGAAAGATTTTGCGTGTCAGCCCTGGCACAAACATCATCAGCACCACAAAAACCACCAACACGACCATCACTAACACGGTCAAAGTAATTGGCAAACCACTTCCTGCGAAATAATCAAAAAAGTTTTCAAAATTCATCATGCTGCTAATTTTCCTGGTATTTTCTTTTTAAACAATTGTAACTTAGCGGTCACAATCTGCCCCAATTGTGGGTCACGCTTTGAAAAGATTGCAATTATCGAATGCACCACAATAACCGACAGCAAGAAAACCAGCGGTGATAATGGCTTACTTCCCTTTGTTGCAACCAGCGACACAACAAACAAGACCATAAAAATAATAAACTGCACGGCAAAATTAAGTATGGCTAACGAATAAGGCACATAAAAAATGTGCGAAGGGTTTGCCAATGCTTTTAATACTTGCTGTTTCATAGTCTCTCGTCCTTGTTGATAATTATACCAATTTCAACAATTTTCAACAAGCACAAAAAGCCCACCCCCTAAAATTGTTAAAACTGTTGAAAATCGCTAAGTTATCAACATGTTAATTTCATTTGTATTTTTTCAACATCTTTATAAGATTCCGCAGAAAACCTGGATTTTTTTGTTAAAAACTTGTTGATAAAAAACTAAAAACAGTTTTCAACAATATAAACAGCCCCAACAACAACAACAATAAATAATATTATTATTTGATTTTTCAAAAAATATGTTTATAATCGCCATTGTAAAAAGGATAACGACATGAAATTTTTAAGTTCATTAAAGGCTTGGAAGAAACGCGGTAATGTAAAACAAATCCGTCGTGGAAAGCAAGTTATCTTAATTGACCCTGATAATCCAAAGTTCAAAGCGAAACAGGGCTTTAAGAAAAAATAAAAACTCCGCCGATTGGCGGTTTTTTTATGGCACGGTATTCTGCATTCTCTTTTGACCACTACTCACTTAAAAACGCTTCTTTTAAAACTGTGTCAACCTCTGCGCCTGACAGCCCTGCCCCACGCAGATAAAATATCTGTGCTTTGGTTGGTTTAAAAATACTTGCGCTGTGTTCTGCACCGAAAGGCACTGCGGAAATTCGTTGTTCGGGCATAAATTCTATTTTTGCCCCATCTTCCACCATTGCCACAAAACCGACATCAGAATCACATCTTTCACAATCTTTATCAATAATCGCAGTACCTGATAATTTAGAATATGAATTTTGCCGTCCAATTAACTTATCTTTTATCAAAATACCGGTATTTTCATATAAATGATGTGCCACGCATTTATACGTTAATTCAGAATAATTATCCATTAACACGGTACCGTTAATACAAGAATTTTTCCCGGCGTTTTTAATAAAAATGTTCAAAAAAGCCGGCTTTTTAATTTTTAAATTAACGCTTAAAATTACTTTTTGATTTTCCGCCCCGACCGCGATATTTAAATTATTTTCCCCATCAATTTCACCAACGAAAATAACATGCACCGGCAAATCATAATTTTTATTAATCGGCGCATCGGGCAGTGTTGATAATTCTGGGCAGTACACGCCATCGCGGTAAACAACAGTTTCCGCGGGAAAAGTTTTTATGTTGAATTCGTTCCACATGTATGACATATTAAACCCATTATAAAGGATTTTATTATGGGATTCAATTGTGGAATTGTGGGTCTGCCAAACGTTGGTAAATCTACATTATTTAATGCATTAACGCAAAGTGCGGCGGCGGACGCGCAAAATTATCCGTTCTGTACAATCGAACCAAACACCGGTCGTGTTGTTGTACCGGACGCAACATTGCATGCTTTGGCGCGTGTTGCTGGCTCTCAGAAGATATTACCAACACAACTGGAAATTGTTGATATCGCAGGTCTGGTTAAGGGTGCATCTGCGGGCGAAGGTCTGGGGAATAAATTCTTGGGCAATATATTATCAACTGATGCCATAATTCATGTTGTCAGATGTTTTGAAAATGATGACATAGTCCATGTAAACGGGCGTATAGACCCATTGGCGGACATTGAAACAATTGAAACAGAATTAATGTTGGCGGACCTGGAAAGCATAGAAAAACAGATAAAAAATCTTGAAAAAAAGGCACGTGGTCTGGACAAGGATGCTATTAAATTATTAGCGGACGCAAATACTATCAAGGCGAATTTGGAAAAATCGATACCTGCGCGCCTGGGCGATGTTGATGCCGCGCCTTTTAATTTATTAACGACCAAGCCTGTGATATACGTTTGCAATGTCGAAGAAGCATCTGCTGCCACCGGCAATAAATATTCGGACATGGTTCGTGAAAAGTTTGGTGCCACAAATGATGTTCTGGTGATTTCATCCAAGATAGAAATGGAAATATCACAGATTGTTGACCCCGACGAACGCAAGATGTTTTTGGACGACCTGGGGTTAACCGAATCTGGCTTGGACCAGGTGATTAAGACCGGCTATAAAACATTGGGCTTGCAAACATATTATACCATTGGACCCAAGGAAGCACACGCATGGACCATAAAGGCTGGCATGACCGCACCCCAGGCGGCGGGCAAAATCCACACTGATTTTGAAAAAGGTTTTATTCGTGCCGAAGTAATCAGTCCGGACGATTTTATATCACTTGGCGGTGAAGTCGCGGTCAAAGAAGCCGGCAAAATGCGTCTTGTTGGTCGCGATTATATAATGCAACCCGGCGACATTTGCCATTTCTTGTTTAATAATTAAAAATCAATTTGTTAAAAATTACCGGCTTTTTTGAATATTTTTATCAAAAAAGCCGGTAATTTTATCATGCCACCACTATCCACTAAAAAGACATTAACAGTTCTAATTTTTCGCGATATTTTTCAAGTTCCGCATCAATACGCACAATTTCACTGCGTACTGTTTCATCACCCGCCATTCCACGAATAGTTAATTGTTTTTTTTGTTCACTTAATTTATCTAAATATCTTTGCAATTTCAAAGACACTATAAATTTTTCTGCGGCTGCGACAGTCATATTAAAGTCTTTTGTCTCGCCATCAAAATCCACCCCCAGTGTTCCCAAAAATTCCAAATATCTTTCCGCCAATTCCGGGAAAGAATTCACAATATACACCAGTGTATTTTTAGTAATCGTATCAATATCAGGCAACTTAATTTTTGCGATATTATCTTGCTTTTTCCATCTGCGCCAAGAACTAAATTTTCGTGATTCATATTCTTTTTGCATTTCTGATTTTAAATCTGCATCGGAAATTTTTTCCAATTCCCCTTTCAAGAATTTTTCCGCTTGCACACGTCCACCCGGTGTTGAAACCAGGAAATCAGTATTAGTAATGTTCCACAAAAAATCCACCAGTGGTGTTGCGTCATCGATAATTTTTTTCATGGCCTCTACGCCGGATTTCTGCAGAATTTCATCAGGGTCCTTGCCCCCTGTAACGAACGCAAAACGAACATCAGACGTATCGCGCAGGAATGGTATCATAATACCGCATGCACGTCTTGCGGCTTTTTGTCCTGCGCCATCACCATCAAAACAAAATATGATATTTCTGTTAAGTTTACACAGTAAATTTATATGGTCTTCGGTTAATGCGGTACCCAAAGGTGCAACAGTTTCCCCGAACCCATTTGTTTGCATTTTAATTGCGTCAATCTGTCCTTCTACGACAATGCTTCTGTTTGCGCGATGAATTGCATCACGTGCAAAGTTCAACCCGAACACAGTCTTGCGCTTGTGAAAAATATCTGTATCTGTTGTATTTTTATACTTAGGTTCCGACCCATCCATCGACCGCCCCGAAAAAGCAACAATATTTCCTTTGGCGTTAAACAGTGGAAACATCAATTTATCGCGAAAGAAATCGTACAATCCATAATCTCCGCGCCGACAAAGACCCGCATCAATCAAATAAGGCGAATTAGCATATTTATTTGCAATGATATTATTTTTTGGCGCATACCCGATACGATATTTTTTTATAATTTCATCGCTAAATCCGCGCCCTCTGATATATTCCAAAGCCTGCGCCCCATCTGGTGAAAACAGTCTTTCTGAAAATGTTTGCGCCGCTTTATCGCAGATATCAAACAACGCCTCTTCACGTTTAACAATCTTTGGGTCACGTGGTTTATAATCAGGCATTTTCATCCCTGCCATACTTGCCAGTTCTTCAATAGCCGCCCTAAATTCCATATTATTTACTTTCATGGTGAAAGAAATAATATCGCCACCTTCACCACAACCAAAGCATTTAAAAAAGCCTTTTTCTTCGTGTACGGTAAAACTTGGGGTTTTTTCATTATGAAACGGACAGCATCCCCAATACCTGTCGCCTTTTTTAGTTAATGGCACACGCCGTCCTACGACATCAACGATTGAAAGTCGTTCACGCAATTCATCGGTAAAATTTTTATAATCGTATTTACCTTGTGCCATTATTATTTCTTAGTCTTGTTGTTAATAAGTTTTATTGCGGTTTCTAAATCTGGTTGTTCTTTCACGGACACATTAACCCGATTAGACGAAATATACGCCCCATAACGCCCGGTTGGATAAAAGAAAATCATTTTTTTTGTTGATGGATTTTCACCGATTTTTATTGGTTCTGCTTTTTTACCTGCATTTGCCAACAATTCGCGCGCTATTTCCAACGTAATGGTTTCCGCATTATATTGTTTTGCGGCGACATTTTTTGCACCATCTGTGACGTATGGACCAAATTTACCAACACGAAATTCGATACCATCACCTAATTCAACCGCATCAGATTTAACGTTCTGTACGGCGGATTGTGTGGCATCTGCGGCTTTTTCGTTTTTTGATAATTGTTTAGTATATTTGCACGTCGGATATTTTTCACAACCAATAAATGCACCAAACTTAGATAACTTAATCCCCAGTTTTGCCCCACATTCTGGGCATTTATCATTATCATCTGCGAACAAGTGTTTATGCATAAAATCATTAATTTCATCAATGATTTCAGACGTTTTAATTCCACGTGCGCCATCAATCATTGCATCTGTTGGTCGCCAGAAATTTTCCAGTGCCGTAATTTTATCTTGTTTACCATTTGAAACATCGTCCAAAGTATCTTCTGTTTTTGCGGTAAAATTGACATCGACTAAATCAGTAAAATACTTATTCAGATAAGATGCAATAATCCACCCACCAGATGTCGGATGAAAACGTCTTTGTTTATCTTGTTCGACATATTCGCGGTCAACAATAGTTGACATAATAGTTGCGTATGTTGATGGACGTCCAATTCCCAACTCTTCTAATTTTTTAACCAGTGACGCTTCTGTATATCTTGCGGGTGGCTGTGTGAAATGTTGTTCCGGGACCAGTTCACTGATAATAATTTTATCCCCGACATTCATCACAGGCAACTTAGATTCTTTCTTTTCTTCTTCGTCATCTTTATCTTCTGTATAGACCTTCATAAATCCATCAAAGGTCCGCACAGACCCGACGGCATGAAATACCGCGACCTTATTGTCGGTTTCAATATCGGCGGCAACAGAATCAAATTCTGCATTTTTCATCTGACATGCAATTGTGCGTTTCCAAATTAAATCATATAACTTTGCTTCATCACCGCTAAGATTTTTAGCCATTGCATCGAAATGTGTTGGTCGAATTGCTTCGTGTGCTTCCTGTGCGTTTTTAGATTTTGTTGCATAAACATTTGGCACCCCGGGCAGGAAACCTTCCCCATATTCACGTCCGATAAAACCACGAATTTCATTAACTGCATCCGCATTCAGGTTTGTTGCGTCTGTTCGCATATATGTTATTAACCCCTGTTCATACAGATGTTGTGCCGCACTCATAGTACGTTTAGATGAAAAGTATAATTTACGCGACGCTTCCTGTTGCAGGGTCGAAGTTGTAAAAGGTGCTGCTGGTTTTCTTTGTGTTTTTTTCTTTTCGATATTAACAACACTTGCGTTAATTTCTGGTGTTCCAACTTGATTTAAAATATCGTCAACCATATCTTTATTTTGTATGGTCATTTTTTCGATTTTTTGTCCGTTGAATTTATTAAGCATTGCCTTGAATGCCACAGAATCTGCCGTACAGACTGATTCCAAACTCCAATATTCAACAGGTTTAAATCCTTCAATTTCTTTTTCGCGGTCAACTACTAATTTCACCGCCACCGATTGCACACGTCCTGCGGACTTCCCCAAGTTTCTGCGCCACAGCAATGGTGAAATTCCAAATCCAATCAGATAATCCAACGCGCGTCTTACCAGATACGCATCGACTAAATTTTTATCAATTTCACGTGGGCTTTCAATAGCGGCTTGCACTGCTTTCTTGGTAATTTCATGAAACGCCACACGATAAACTTTTTTATCTTTCAGTAATCTTTTTGCCTTTAATATATCCAGCAAGTGCCACGCAATAGCCTCTCCTTCGCGGTCCGGGTCGCTTGCCAAATAAACAGCATCTGCTTTTTTCAGTTCATCTGTAATCAGTTTAATTTGTTTTTCTTTACCTGGCATAATTTGCCATTTCATTTTGAAATTATTTTCTGTATCTACGCTGCCATTTTCCGGCACCAAGTCACGCACATGACCAACAGACGCAATAACGCGCCACCCTGCCCCCAGGTATTTTTCAATAGTTTTTGCTTTTGACGGAGACTCCACAATCAGTAAATTCATATCCTTAACTCCCCTTTGCAGATAATTGTTGGTCTTTGTGAATATACGCATTTTGGCATAAACCGAACCCGAACATCAGTGACAGCAAACTGCTGCCACCGAACGACATCAGGGGCAACGGTACCCCCACCGTCGGCAGTAATCCCAAAACCATCGAGATATTTATAAAGTAATAAACAAAAAAGTTCAACATAAAACCAAAGCATATAAGTTGCCCAAATCTGTTTCTGCACATTTTAGCGCACCAGAACAACACCACGACAATCCAAGTATAAATCATCAACAGCCCGAACGCGCCCATAAAACCAAATTCTTCCCCCAGCATCGTAAATATAAAGTCCGTTTGTTTTTCCGGCAGGAAAGATTGTTGTGACTGTGACCCTTTCATATACCCCTTGCCCAGCATTCCCCCACTGCCGAACGCAATCTTAGCCTGATTTATTTGATATCCCGCGCCTTGAACATCGCTGTCAGGATTGATAAAAGTAATAATTCTGCCACGCTGATAATCGTGCAACCCGCCGTACCAAACCACGGGTGCTGCCATCAGTCCTAATATTGCCGCGATAATAAACCATTTTTTATTTGCGCCGACAATATAAAACACCCCAACGGTAATCATCCCCAACGATAACGCGGTTCCTAAATCAGGCTGTGCCACAATCAGACCGAACGGAACCAACAACATCAACCCCGGCACCAGATAGTTTTTAAATTTTCCCAGTTCAACGGAATTAAACCATGCGAAATACCGCGCCAACGCCAGCACCAGCGCAATCTTAATTAATTCCGATGGTTGAATATGTATCACCCCCAGGTTCAGCCATCTTTGCGCCCCCATCCCGGTATGACCAACAAAAGTCACCAGCACAATCATAATCAGTGCAATTGCATAAATCAGATATGCGGACTTAATCCATGTTTTTATATTAGTAAACGCTGCAAAGAAGAAAACCCCGAACCCCAGCATAATTTTCATTAATTGTGACAATGCAAACGGTCGCCAATTTCCCCCACCCGCAGAATATAAAACCAAAATAGAAATTGCCAGAACCATGCACATAGGCACAAACATTCCCCATGAAAAACGACTAAGTTTTTCCGAGAAGTTCATCATATTAGCATTAGAAACACGAATTTGTTTGGACATAGTTATTTATTCTCCTTTAACAATTCGCGCATAACTTTTGCGGCTGTACGTGCGGCGGGACCACTGCTTCCGGCGTGTTCTGTAACGACGCATACGGCGTATTTTGGCGCATCCAGTGGCGCATACCCAACAAACAACCCATGGTTTCGCATGTGCCACTTTAATTGTTCATTGGTCAGAACACCGCTTGCACGTTCTGCTTTTGAAATGCTTCGCACCTGTGAAGTTCCGGTTTTTCCACCCATTTTTGCGCCATCTACGTTTATTGCGCTGCCACTGGCGGTACCACCAGGTTTAAGCACTTGTTCCAATCCATTTAATACGGCTTTGATATTTTTCTGCTGCAGCCCCATTTTTTTAAACTTTGGTTTTTCATCACTTGCAATCAACCGTGGCACCACAACTTTATTGGATGTTGCACGTGCGGTCATAATTGCCAATTGCAAACAATTTGCCAAAATAAATCCCTGACCAATTCCAGATATAACAGTGTCACCATGCACCCACCTTGCGCCGACGTGTTTTTCTTTCCAGTGCCTATCAGGGATAACCCCGCTCATTTCCCGCGGGATAACATCTTCCATGAATTTTTGTGTGAACCCAAGTCTGACCGCCATTTCTTTAATAGCATCAATTCCAATGCGCAATGCCACCTGATAGAAATAAATGTCGCACGAATGCTTTAATGCTTTTGCTAAATCGACCCATCCATGCCCTTTGTCTTCCCAACAGTGATATCTTCTGTCGCCATAATCCCAGTATCCCGGACAAAATATTTTTTCTTTTTCTGTAATTGCGCCTGCCTCAAGTGCCGCCAACGCCACAACGATTTTGAACGTGGACCCTGGTGGATATAAACCTTCAACAGCCTTGTTCATAAAAGGCTTTGCCACATCATCTCGCAGTGTATCAATATATTCTTCACCATCATCTTGTGCAAAGATATTAGGGTCAAAACTGGGTGCGGACACCATCGCCAGAATATCCCCTGTATTAATATCCAATGCAACCCCACACCCGGACCTGTGCGCGGTCAGTGCATCAAATAAAACCCTTTGCGCCCCATCGTGTATAGTTGTCTTTACATCATTTCCCACAACAGGTGCTATAAATTGTGTTTTATCTTCGCCTGTGACACGTCCCACGGCATTAGTAACCAATACGGTCTGTCCGGCTTTCCCTTTCATCACGTCATCGTATTTCTTTTCCAACCCCGTGATTCCAGTTGTTAAAAACGGCGCCCCTGGAACAGGTTTTGCCGGGTCACCGACATAACCAAAAATTTGCGCCCCTGCCTGCCCCAGTTCATAAACACGCGCGTATCCGCTTTCCACATGTAACCCCGGCAGATTTTTTGCCTGTAATTTTGCCAACAGTTTCCAATCTGAATTTTCGCTGACCAGTACAGGTTGAAAGCGCATTTGTTTTTTTATTTTTGCGCGTATGCGTTGGATTTTCTTTGGTTTTAAATTTAAATCATGTTCAACAATTTTTAACAAGTCTTCTATATCAATTGCTTCTTCTGGGATGATATAAATTCTGTATATAGGCATATCTCGTGAAATAGGTGTTCCCCCACGTGCCAAAATTTTACCTCTTTCTGGCATATCGATTTGAATACGGAACGAATTGTTTTCGCTTTTTTTCTTATAATCCTGATAACTAAACAATTGCATGTGCAGCATACGCATCACCAGCACAGACGTCAACACTGCCCCCGCACTAAGGAACAGTGCGCTTCGTCTGTCAAAGGTGCGTGAAACTTCTGTATCTATCATTTATGCACCTTTTTTATAACCATATTTATCGGCAAATACCATGCGCATGTCCATATAAACACCCATAATCCTTTGGCCAGGTTTAAAAAAGTAAAGTCTGCAAACAGTTGAATTAACAGCCCCACGCCAAAGAACAAAATAAACGCCACAATTGCATCTTTATCCATTCTGGAAATATCAATAAAGGTTTGAAAACTGTTAATCGCATAGAACATACAAAACCACGCCATCCAAAAACAAACAGTTTCAAATTTGTAATCTATCAGCATGCACATCAAAAAACCAAAAGGTGCAAACCAATTAACGGGTCTGATAAAGGTGCAAAAAAACACCGGAATAATCGCCAATATACCTGCTGGATTCCACCATGGACCCGACAGTCGCCACAACGCAATTGTGACCAAGAAAGGAAAACTTGCCTGTAAAAATTTTACAATATTGCTTTTCATTTATATTCGTTATATGGCGTATCGAATTTCAGTACCATTACCCGTGACAGTTGCTTTGGTGTAACGACTTTGACATCTGTTTCGTCAATCATTTCACCAACATTAATTTCCCCTGGCAGCACCCCAGAAATATTACTTGTTACCAGATTAATCCCTTTTGATGGTTGAAATTCTGGGTCGCTAAAGAATCCCATCATGGGATGCATGGACCCATTCCCGGTCAAGAATCCATAAACTTCTGACCCGACAACGCGCACGGCGATATTAGTATCTGCATCAGTCAATGCGCGAACACGTGAAAAGTTTTGTGCTGCATCGATTACAATCCCTGCCAACATCATATCTGTTGTTGTGACTGCCATACCGCTTTCGATACCGTCTTTAATTCCCCGGTTAATCAGATACGTATTATGTCCCATAACACTGTTGTCATGCACAACATCTGCGATAATGGCATCACGTGGCTGTTGCTGTATTAAATCCAGTTCTTTATTTAATTTTTGGTTTTCTGCGATTGCCATCTGACACTTTCGTTGGTTTATCAGTGCCTGGTCTAATCTGACCCTAAGTTCTTCGTTTTCCGCCCTCAGCACCGAAACCTGTGCGACATTATCGACGACACCTGCAATGGCGCGCACAGGCCATGTAACGACATCGCCGACAAACTGTGCCACCGGCACCACGACATGCCCCAGCGCGTTCATAATTTTATAATCAGGCTTTGCAATCATGATATATATGAACAGCACAGGCAACACCGCCGCGGCAGCAGCAGCCTTAATAAAAGGATAAATCTTTTCGGACATTTTTGTTTGTTTCATCGGGCAATACTTTAGCCTTTAAAAGACAGATATTCAATAAAAACTTGATTTTTCTTTTTAATATGCCAAAATAACAATCGGTCAAACTGGCAAGGCATTGCCATCAGACCTTAAAACTATCTAAGAACAAGAGGATATAAAATGCCAAAATTAAAGACAAAGTCGTACTTAAAAAAGCGTGCGTCTATGACTGCGACCGGTAAAATCCGTGTTGCACGCAACTCTCACAAGAAACTGTTGCGCAAAAAGTCCGCTCGTGCAAACAAAGCGGGTGCAAAGCCACAGTATTTGAACGAAAACATGGTTGGACAGGCTAAAATCCTGGCCCCATATGGTTTGAAATAAGCAAGGGGGTAATCAGTCATGGCAAGAGTAAAACGCGGAACAACCGTAAAACAAAAACATAACAAGATTTTGGCGCGTGCCAAGGGCTACTTGGGCCGTCATCATTCAACATATCGTGCTGCCCGTGAAAAAACGGAAAAAGCAGGACAGTATGCATATCGCGATCGTCGTGTTAAAAAGCGCGAATTTCGTGGTTTGTGGATTGTTCGTATCAATGCCGCAGTACGCGCAAATGGTATGACTTACAGCCAGTTTATGAATGGCTTAAAGAAAGCAGGCGTTGCCCTGGACCGCAAGGTTTTGGCTGAAATGGCTTATGCGGGCGATGCTAACTTCGTAAAGTTGGTTGACACTGCGAAACGATTTATCAACGCCGAAGGCAAATAATACCTTGTCGGCGGGGTATATCTTTTGTAATAATAAAGCCGTCGTATGACGGCTTTTATTTTTTAATATCTTGGGGAATAAAATTATGTATGAACAGATAAAGAGTATAAACACTCTCGAAGAATTACAATCGTTGTATGCGGCAACCTTTGGTAAAAATGGGACTATGACCGCGCGATTAAAAGAAATGAAAAATTTGGACAATGATGCGCGCGCGGCGTTAAACATGGAAAATGCACAGTTGCGTGAATTGTTCAAAACACGTCAAAGTGAAATAGAAAATGCTGTTTTAATGGCGTCGCTGCAAAAACAAAAGTTAGACGTGTCATTAAATCCATTGCCTGAAAATCGTGGGACATTGCATCCATTGACGCAATCGTTATCTCAAATATCCAAGATTTTAGAATCTTTTGGTTACACCATGTACACCGGTCCCCAGGTCGAAGACGATTGGCATAACTTTACCGCGTTAAATACACCGGCGTATCACCCTGCCCGCGATATGCAGGATACATTCTTTTTACCTAATGGCAATGTATTGCGCACTCAAACTTCTGCGATTCAAATTCGTGCGATGGAACAAGATGGTGTGCCAATTAAAATGTTTGGTGTTGGCTCAACATACCGCAAAGAATGGGATGCAACCCATGGTCCAATGTTTGGTCAAATAGAAGGTTTATACATTAACAAGAACATAACAATGTCTGATTTGATTGCAGATGTGCGTGCATTTTTATCACGTTATTTTGAAATGGATAACATAGAATTGCGCATTCGCCCATCTTATTTTCCATTTACAGACCCCAGCATAGAAATTGACTTAAAATGGAAGAATGATAAATGGCTGGAAATTATGGGTGCGGGAATGGTTCATCCTAATGTATTGCGCAATTGCGGCATTAACCCAGACGAATATCAGGGATTTGCCTTTGGTTTTGGTTGGGACAGATTGGCGATGTTGAAATATAATCTGCCTGACTTGCGTGATTTGTATAACAACGATGTGCGCTGGTTGCGCAGTGCTGGTTTTTAACAAGGGAATTTAGAAATGAAATGGACACTTGATTGGTTACAAGAATATCTGAAAACAGACGCATCTGCATCAAAAATTGCAGATACCTTGACGCGTACAGGATTGGAAGTAGAAGACGTCGTCACACCGGTTGTTCCGATTGCCGCCAAGATTATTGAATGTCATGCACATGAAAACAGCGACCATCTGCATGTATTAAAGGTTGATGATGGTTCTGGCACTCTGCGCCAGGTTGTATGCGGTGCGCCAAATGCCCGTGTGGGTCTGGTATCTGCATTGGCTGTGCCTGGCTGTGTAATTGATGGGCATGAAATTCAGTCTGGCAAATTACGTGGCGTGTTGTCTGACGGTATGATGTGTTCTGGTCGTGAACTGGGCATAAATAATGACCACAGTGGCATTCTGGAATTATCACCTGATATGGTACCTGGCACTGCGGTTTTGCCGGCATACACTGTATTCGAAGCAGGCATTACCCCAAACAGACCGGATTATTTATCTGTGCGTGGTATTGCGCGTGATTTATCTGCATCTGGCATTGGTGAATATGTTTGTTCATCTGACGAAGAATTTTATGAATCATTTGGTACGCGTCGTGTGAATATTTTATCGGACAAATGTGGTGCCTATAAATTAACAGAAATTCATGGCATTACCGTTGCCCCCAGTGACCCAAAAATCGCTGCGCGTTTGGCGGCAATTGGCATCAAGCCAAAGAATGCACCTGTGGATATGACGAACTATGTTTGTTATGATATGGGGCAACCTATGCATTGTTTTGATGCGGATGAAATATCTGGTGATATAACGGTCCGCAACGCGGTTCAAGACGAAAAGTTTACCGATTTGTTTGGTACTGAACATACTTTGACCACGGATGATTTAGTTATTGCGGACGATGCGGGTATATTGGCATTGGCGGGTGTAATTGGTGGTGCGCGTGGTTCTACGACATCGGATACCAAAAACATTATCTTGGAATCTGCGTATTTTGATTCTGTATCTGTACGTCGCACATCCAAGCGTTTAGGCATTTCCACTGATGCGTCTTATCGTTATGAACGTGGCATAGACCCAACTATGACTGGTCGTGCGGCGGTGTATGCGGCGCGCAATATTATTGACGTATGCGGTGGCACCATTGTTGGTGCGTATTCGGCGCAAACATCACTGCCGATGCCACAAACAATATCCTATAATCCTGATTATTTCACAACCAAGACAGGTATTTCACTTGCCCAGGATATTCAGCGTGATATCTTGGTTGCATTGGGTTATACGGTTGATTATTCATCTAACCCATGGCGTGTAACACCACTTGCGTCACGTGTTGATGTTAAAATCCCAGAAACCATAGTTGCGGACTTAATCCGTATATATGGTTATGATAAATTACTGACCCAGGCGACCTATCATACAACGGGTACTGCCCGCCCACATACAAATAATGAAACAGATATCAAAAATCTGTTGGCTTCACGCGGATTGAATGAATGTCGTTCTTTTGGTTTTGGTAATAAAACCACGGAACAGTTATTATCGGACCGTCCTAATATTGTTATATCTAACCCTATAACATCGGACTATGACACATTGCGCAATGGTTTGTTGTTTGGGTTATTGTTGGCGGTATCGAATAATGAAAAGCGCGGCTATCCAGACTTATCTTTATTTGAATTAGGTGTTGTGTTTGATGGGGACCTTCCGGGTCAGCAGCATACATCACTTTGCCTTGTTCGCACTGGCGCCAATGCACCGCGTCATTGGACTGGTCGCAATCGTGACGTTGATATTTACGATGTCAAAGCAGACCTTATATCACTTTTCTCGGGTCAGCGTTTTACCATATCAACTGAAAATGCACCTTTGTGGGCGCATCCATATCGCTATGGCGCGCTGTATCAGGGTAAAAAGAAAATTGCAGAATTTGGACAGTTACATCCATCTGTTGCCAAGAAGTTACGCATAAAAACAAATACAGTGATTGCGCTGGTTGAGGATATTACCAACATCCCTGCGCGCCGTGGTGGCAAGCAGCCGGTATTATCTGATTTTCAACCGATTACCCGCGACTTTGCGTTTATAACGGATACAGATACCCCTGCGGACAAGATAACATCAATTGCGCGCAGTGCGGACAGTCGTATCACAGACGTTGTTGTTTTTGATTCTTTTGACATGGGCGATGACAAAAAATCAATTGCTTTTACAATAACGATTCAACCAAACGACAACATGTCAGATGCGGATTTGTTAAAAATACAAAATACTGTGATAGACAGTGTTGAAAAAAAATGTAATGCAAAAATCCGTGATAAATAAATCATAAAAACACCGGCAAACGCCGGTGTTTTTTTTTATTGAAAAAAATTATAAATTTCTTTTTTTTCTAAATTCATCCAAAGATACAACCCGTCCTGGGTCTGGCACGGAACCTGGTTTTTCTTCTAATGGCAATTCCATATCGTTATCGGCATTGCCCTGTTGCGTTTTTTGTTGAAAAGATAAAAGAAAATCAACAGATGGGTCTTTAAATTCCACCAGCGCAGCAAACGGCACACGTATAAAAAAAGGTCGTCCATCAAATGTCAACTGTACCCCAAACTCTTTATCGGACACATGCAGATTATTATAAGAATGTTGCAGTACTATTGTCATTATATCCGGATATCTTATACGCAGGAAATCTGGCAAAACCACCCCATTATCACGTGTTCTGAACGTGATAAAGAAATGTGTTCCATCCCCCAGTCCGTTAAACTGTGCATGAACCAATGCATCTTTGACGATTGATTTCAATGCGTTATCTAATAAAGTTTGATAATCGATACGTGCCATAATAAATTACTCCCCGCATAGTATATTACTTATTTGACCATCCTGGCAAGCAACAAATACAGCGTTTGGAACATCTTTAAATATTTCTGGGTCTAATCCTGTTGCCCAAACCTGTGCCTGTGCAACACCTAATTCGCGGAACATATCTTCCCTGGCGTTTTTATCCAGGTGTGCTGCCGCCTCGTCCAGCAGGATAATCGGTTTATGTCCTGTCTTGGTATGAATAAGTTTGGCATGTGCCAGCACTACATCGACAAGTGTTGTTTTTTGTTGTCCTGTACTGGTCAGATATGCCGGCAACTTTAATTCATTATTAAAGACCCCCCAATCGGATTTATGTGGTCCATCAATGACCATTTTATCACCGACCAATACCCTGTTATCTTTTAAATATTCCAAATAACTTCTTTCTGCGTCACCTGGTTTTGCGCCATCTATAATCATTTGCTCTAATTTTCCCGACACCGACACTGCGCATCTTTTCAGAAAATAGTTAATTTCGCCGGCGTATTGAATTCGTGCGGCTGCAATAGTTACTGCGGTTCCTGCGATTTGTTCATCCAGTGCGTTCAGCCAATGAATATCCGCACCTGTTTTCAATGCGAACGCCCTTTCGCTTAACAATTTGCTAAGTTTTGCGGTCCTGCCTGCGTGTGTTGTATCGAACGCGGTGACCAGCCTGTCAAAGAAAGTTCTTCTTTCTGCGGCGCCTTCGACAAAAAGTCTATCTTCACGTGGGCTTATCCATATCATTCTCAGATATTTTGCCAGGTCTGTCAGTGTTGCGCTATCGCCATCAATTTTTGCGCGTCTGTTTGCATCGCCACCGACATACTGTACCGCCACCTGCGTTTCATCTGCCAGTTCTGCGAACACGCAAAAACCACCATTGCCACCAAAGCGTGCAATATCTGTCATACCTGCGCCCCGCATCCCTTTATCACCCGACAGCATAGAAACTGCTTCTAAGATGGCTGTTTTTCCTGCGCCATTTGGTCCTGTGATAATAATATTCTGTCGCCCGTACGTTGTGACACGGCACAGGTTATGATTCCTGAAATCGGTTAAACTAATTGATTTAATCATGAAACGAATGGTACACAAAAAAAGTACTTTATACAAGTGTCAAAACAAACAAAAAACGCCCAAAACGGGCGATTTTTTAAGGTGGAGGCCTGGGTCGGAATCGAACCGGCATCCAAGGATTTGCAGTCCTCTGCATAACCACTCTGCCACCAGGCCTAAACTTTTGTGTTCCAATATTAAGCAAAAATAATTTGTAATTCAACAGAAAAATAGTATGATAATAAAGAATTTTATTTTCGGGGGGATTTTTATGAGATTTAAATCATTAATTCTGTTTTGTATGGCGCCAATTTCCGCCTTTGCGACAACTGATTGCATGACGCGGACCACGGTTCCGTCTGGACCACTTACCCTGCCCCAGGTCATAGAACTAGGCTTGTGTCGTAATCCTCAGACGGCGGCATCATATATGTCTTATGAATCTGCGCGTTTTGCCAAGAATGCTGGCTATTCTAATTATTTACCATCTGTAAATGCATCTGCTAATGCCTCTCTGCCCTACAGGAATGAAAACTGGGGTGATTGGTCGTACGGTGCATCACTATCTGCGTCTTACTTAATATTTGATTTTGGCAAGCGTTTATCAGACTTAAATCAGTTATCGGCCACATGGCGTGCGGCGGGTTTTGATTATGATGAAACGGTTCAAAATTATATTTATGGCATCATAGGTTCTTACTATGCTTTGTTAAACGCAGACGCGGACGTAAAGTCTGCGCAAATGCTACTTACCGTTGCGCAAACTGCCCGTGATACCGCGAACAAGAAATTCAAGGCTGGTTCTGTTGCGCGTGCCGATGTGTTAAAGGCGGACACAACGTTGGCAAGTCGTGAACTTGAACTTGAGCGTGCCAAGAACAATCGTGAAATTGTCAAAGGTAACTTGTTAAATAAACTTTCGTTTCCTGCGGATAAACAGATAGAAATTGCGGATATGCCATCTGAAATTGGCACCCCCCAAGAAACCAAGACACTTGATGAATTATTTGCCCAGGCGGAAAAGACCCGACCGGACTTATTGCGTGCTACTGCGCAAAAAGATGCGGCATGGCATCGTCGCAACAGCGTATTTCTCAGCAATCTGCCATCAATTTCTGCATCTGGGTCTGTGTCCTGGAATGACACACCAACTGAAACATACGGTGCAGGTACAGATAACATCAGCGGCAGCATAGGCATCCGTGCATCTATGCCATTGTTTGCAGGTTTTGCGAATTTATATAATGTCCGTTCTGCCCAGGCTAACTATACCCGCGCCCAGGAAAACGAACGTACTGCCGCGGACAATGCCACACTTGATGTTTATACCGCGTATCAAAATTACAAGACTGCGCAAAAGGTTTTAACGCAAACAGACGTCCTATTAAAATCTGCAACGGAATCAGAACGTGTAACCGCCGGTATGTACCGTGCAGGACGTGCAACTATGCTGGATTGGCAGACAGCGCAATCAGAACTGGTTGATGCAGAAAAACAAAATAACGCCGCAAAATATGATTTATTTACCAAGCGCGCTGCGGTTGCGCTGGCGGTTGGTGAAATACGCTCGGAAATGGAGGAATCAACACATGCTCAAAACAACGAAGACTAAGCAGTCCAGTCCAACAACAAATCAACCACGCCCATCCTATATGCGGCGTATCTGGCGTTTTGTGTGGCGCAAAAAGTGGTGGATATTGCTTGTTGTGTCTGCATTGGTTGCAATTAAGTTTATTTTTGCTGGTTCTGTCCCAAAGGATAATCAGTATATCACTCTTGATATCACGCGTGGTGACCTGCGTCAGGTTGTAACCGCCACCGGTGAAATTCAGCCTGTAAACACGGTAAATGTTGGCTCTCAGGTTTCTGGAACGATTGACAATTTGTATGTTGATTTTAATACCAAGGTAAAAAAAGGCGACGTATTATTAACAATCGAACCATCGGTTCTTCAGGCAACGGTTGATGAATCCAAGGCTTCATTGGACAGTGCGATATCTCAACGCAACTTTGCAAAAAATGAATATGAACGCAATAAAATGTTGTATGACGAAGGCTTTATTGCCCGTGCGGAAATGGAACAATCTCAAACTCAGTATGAACAGGCGGAACAGTCTGTAAAACGCGCCCAGTCAACGTATGACCGTGCGGTCACAAATTTGGGATATGCCACAATTACATCCCCTGTTGATGGGACTGTTATCTCGCGCAAGGTGGACGTTGGTCAAACTGTTGCGGCATCTTTCCAAACACCTGATTTATTTGAAATTGCCGAAGATTTAACAAAAATGCAAATTGAAACCGCCGTATCCGAGGCTGACATTGGCATGATAAAAGAAGACCAACCTGTTACATTTACGGTTGATGCTTATCCGACTGAAACCTTTAATGGCATTGTACGTCAGATTCGTTTATCACCCACAACAACATCCAACGTGGTTGTTTATACGGTTGTGATAGATGTTGATAATTCTCAGTTACGTTTAATGCCTGGTATGACTGCGTTTGTGACGATTATCATATCGGAAAAAGATAATGTATGGCGTGCGGCAAATTCGGCATTTTTGGTACGCAGTTTTGACCGCTTTTTAACGCCGGAACAAATCAATGGTGCCACCCCTGTATCTCATCTGGCGATATTGCGTGATGACGAAGTAATAATGATTCCATATTCCAAGGGCTTAACAACCGCCACCGAAACCGAGGTTATATCCAATGAAATTCAAATGGGCGATAAAATAGTTGTTGGAAAAATCGGCATGACATCAACGTCAACATCTAAAAGACCCAACCCAATGCGTGGTCCAAGAATGTAGTAAAATTGTTAAAAAAAAACACCGGGATTTACCGGTGTTTTTTTAAATTTTTTTATCCTTTGCATTGCACCATTTTGCAACTGGGCATTTGTCACATTCTGGTCGCAATGCCTTGCATACATATCTTCCATGTAAAACCATTACATGATTTACGATTGGATGATATTTTTTTGGGATAATTTGTATTAATTTTGCTTCTACCTTTTCGGGCGTATTGTCTGTGTCGTCAACCCAACCATATCTGTGTGCGTTGCGGAAAACGTGCGTATCCACACCAATATTTGGTGCGCCCCATAAAACATTACAAACAACATTTGCTGTCTTTTGCCCAATGCCGGGCAATTTCATCAATTCGTCACGATTGTGATATTTATCTGGGAAAGTATCTGTAATATTTTCCGCCACCAGCATAGCGGCCAGCGCGATTATATTTTTTGCTTTATTGTTAAAAAAAGAAATAACTTTGATATGTTCTTTTAATCCGTCAATCCCTAACGCCAACATTTTGTCTGCGCTTGGCGCCACACGAAACAGTCCGGGTGTGACTTCATTTACTTTTTTATCAGTTGCCTGGGCAGACAGAATCACCGCCACCGCAAAGTTAAATTCATTTGTATGATACAGTTCCGACCGTATTGTCATATCGACTGTATCTGGTACTATTTCAAAATATCTTTGCGGTGTCAGTTTCATTTTTATTATTTTTGCTTTTCTAAATCCCTGTGCAGAAATTGAATCAATCTCGTTGCCAATTCAACATCTTCGTTTATCAGCATTGCATGTTCACAGTCACGTTCGCATGGCAAGTTTTCAATATGCTTGCATTTACCACCTGGTGTCTGATGAGGACACATTTCATCAATTTTTGTACAGTACAATTGATTGGGGTAATTATTTATTGGTCGTGCTGTTGTTGTTATAACGCGTGGTGTACGATTTCTGACGCAGTACAGATACTTAATCAGAAATCCCATATCTGCATTTGTAACCACAACTGCATCGTTGCACATTTCACCAACTCCATTCATCAGTTGTTCACTCTGTGCGCAGCGTCCATCTTTTTGTTTATGTTCGCATTTACCTGTGATATTACCACAATACAGCCAAGGATATTTCATCGTACACCTCTTTTTTTATGCTTTATTTACAGAAATCGACAGTTTATACCCTTCGATATCGGTTGTGTATTCACCGTCGCCTTCAATTATTTCTGTAATCAGCGCATCGCGCATAATACGTTTTTTGTGTTGCGTTATTGCAATTGCCAGTGCTGGGTCTGCTGAATAGGTCAAAACAATACGGTCTGACACATCCAACCCTGCCACCTTGCGTGTATCTTGGATAAAGCGCAATGCATCATTTGCCAACCCTTCTGCAACCAGGTCTGCTGTAACTTCGGTATCCAGAACGACCACCGCCGTATTATCGGGCAACGCCACCCCTGTCACACCGTCGCGCACGGTCAGTCGCATTTCAAATTCATCTGCATTTAATTCATGACCTGCGGCAATTAATTTATCGCCTGACAATTCGTATTCACCACGTTTTACCGCTGGGATAATTTCTTTTAATGCCCCGCCCAGGCGCGCACCAATTTTTGGTGTAATCAGATACACAAAACTGTCTGCGACATCATCAAAAGTTTCTTTAAATTCTACAGATTTTATATTTAATTCATCTTTGATAATGTCTGCATATTCTGGCATTGCGGCACCTGCAACCATCAAAGTATTCAGTGGCAAACGATTACGCAGTTTATATTGTTCACGCAACTGTTTTCCAACCGATACAATAGACTGTACGCGTCGCATATCTTCGACAATTTTGTTGTCTGCTGCCTCTACCTTTGGGAACGTGGTCAAATGCACTGATTCCTGCCCTGATAAATTCTGAAAGATGTATTCAGACACGAACGGTGCAAATGGTGCCAACAGTCTGCAGAACTTGCACAGCACCGTATACAGCGTATCGAACGCCGCCTGTTCTTCGTCCCAGAAACGTGCGCGTCCACGACGGATATACCAGTTATTTAACACATCCAAGAATCTAATAAATTCTTTGATTGCGGCGTCTGGTTTATATTCTTTCAGTGCTTGCGCTACGACATCTGTCAACACGTTTAATTCTGCCAAGATATACTTATCCAACGCATTTGTTGGGTTTGTTATTTCTTGTGCTGTTATATTTCCTGCGTTTGCGTACAGTGTAAAGAAGTGATACGCATTCCACAGTGGTGTTTGGATTGTTTTGGTTGATTCAATAAAGACTTTACCGTCTTTATCAACCGGCACTGGTTCTGCCTTCATAAAGTTAGAACCCAAGATATAAAGTCTGATTGCATCTGCGCCATATTGTTCGATTTGTGCGCTTGGTTCAACAAAGTTGCGCAATGATTTCGAGAATTTCTTTTTATTTTCATCGACCACCATTCCATTTGCGGATACCGCCCTGAACGCAGGTTTATCAAACAAAGCCGTCGCCAACACCATCAATGCATAGAACCAGCCACGTGTTTGGTCTTGTCCTTCGATGATATAGTCTGCTGGGAACGTCGATTCAAACTTGTCCACGTTTTCAAAAGGATAGTGCAACGATGCCCATGGCATAGACCCACTTTCGACCCAGCAATCTAAAACGTCTGATATGCGTTTCCATCCGTCTTTTTCCAATTTATCCAATGTTGGACGGTGCAGGTCATGAATTTCCACGCCAAAGAATTCTTCTAATTCTGCGATTGACCCGAATACCTTAAATTCGCCGTTGCGTTCCCAGATTGGCAATGGCATCCCCCAGAAACGATTTCTGGAAATAGACCACGGACGTGCATTTTCAATCCACGAACGGAAACGTTCACCTGCCGATGTCCAGTTAACCTTATTATTATTTGCAATCAGTTTATCTTTAATCTTTGGCACATCGATATACCAAGAATCCGTTGCACGATAAATCAGTTTTTCTTTACTGCGGTCACCAAATGGATATGAATGCTTGTACTGTTCTTTTTTGACCAGTTTCCCATTAGTTTTCAGCCAATCTAAAATCGCAGGCGTTGCCGCAAAGATATTCTGCCCTGCAAAATCCAGAACTGTTTCATCAAAGTTTCCGTATGTATCAACATTCAACAAAACCGGGAATTTTGCATCAATATTTTTTGCCGCCCAGAAATCGTCGGCCCCATACGCTGGCGCAATATGAACGACACCTGTACCGTCACCGTCTGACACATAATCCGCAGGTATCACCTGGAACAATAATTCGGACTGCCCTGCATAATATGGGAACAATGGCGCATAGTGCATCCCTACCAAATCTGCGCCCTTAACAGAACCGACCTGACTTGCGTTTGCAAATTGCTTTTCGTATGCCTTCAAACGACTTTCTGCGATGACATAGACTGCGCCATCCGCATCCTGCATACGCAGATAAGTCATATTTGGATTGACTGCCAATGCGCTATTTGCGGGCAGTGTCCATGGTGTCGTTGTCCATGCAATTGCACGGTCGCCATTTTCCAATTCAAACCAAACCGTCACTGCATCATCAACAATTTCACGATAGTCCTGGGATGCTTCGGAATTAGACACAACGGTGCCATTTACCCAGTCGTATGGATTGACGCTGTAATCCTTGTACAACAGCCCCTTTTCATACAGGCTTTTTAACGTCCACAGCATAGATTCCATATAGTTTTTATCCATGGTCTTATAGCCATATCCATCGCCAATATCGACCCAACGCCCCATACGTTGTATAAATCGGTTCCATTCATTTGAATATGTCATAACGTCATTTCTGCACATTTCACAGAAAGCACCGATACCATCTGTTGCCACGATATCTTTTGCGGCGCGCGCTTGTTTTTTTTCGACGGAATTTTCTGCGGGCAAACCGTGGCAATCCCACCCCAGTTCACGCCGCACAAAGCGACCACTCATTGTTTGGAATCTGGACACCATATCTTTTACAACTGTTACCCCCAAGTGACCCCAGTGTGGCAAACCGTTTGCAAAGGGTGGACCATCATAGAAAGAAAAAGGATGACCTTGTTTAGTTTGTTCCAAAGACTTATGGAAAATATCATTTTCCTGCCAGAATTTCAGGATTTGTTTTTCTAACTCTGGAAAATTTGCCTTTGTATCGGTTTTTTTATAAGCCATATTAAGATACTCCGTTGTTTATTTTTACTATTAAAAAAAGGCGACCATGCGCCCCAGCCACGTGCAGAAGCGCGTTGCCAATTATCTAATAATAATTATATTAACTTGTTTCATCGCCTACAGCGTACAAATAAATAAAAGAAAAATCAAGGAAAGAAACAATATTATTATTATAAACGTTGCTTGACAAAAAACTTATCTTGTCTTATATTTCTTATCCATAAATTTACAAGAGATATTATAATGAGCATACAAACAATTTCAGACATTATAAACAATGCGCAAAGCATTAAAAGATATCCCAATGAATATCATGTTTATTCAACTGGTGCGACCACGATTTTTTATTGTGACGACAGCGGCGAACCAACATCTTTTTCGACTGGTATAAATGGCACGCGTTTTCCGTTGGATGTAACTGTTCGCCCACGCATAGCATCATTGTTGATGTATTGTTATGTTATGAAGTGCCATCAATTAGTACAAACGAATCCGTATTTTAACAAAAAATAAAACACCCCCGAACGGGGTGTTTTTTTATCTGGTGCCGGTGATAGGACTTGAACCTACGACCCCCTCATTACGAATGAGATGCTCTACCAACTGAGCTACACCGGCAAATTGAGATGACTATAATCCATCCCTAAAATAATTTCCAGTAGTTTTTTACATAAAATGGCGTTCTTGCATTCTTTTGTTTTTTTGTTATTCCAGCCATCGCGGAAATGACAAGTATTGCAAAAAATTATGATTTTATCCGTCGCAGCACAACCATAATCCCGGCGGGCGTCATCCCTGGAATGCGTGTCAGGTCGGCAATATTTTCAGGGCGTGTTGCGGTCAATTTTTCAACCAATTCATTAGTCAACCCCGGCAGACCGCGATATTCAAAATCAGACGGAATTTTCATTGCGGCATCGCGTTTGTATGCGGCGATTTCACGTTCGTTTCGTGCGATATACCCGGCATAGAATTTATCATTTTCGGCAATTATTTCGCGCTTTTTATCATACATTTGTTCGTATTTTTCCGCCGACATCAATCCTAATTCAACCCCAATTTTTCCCAGGCGTGCAATCGCATTATCTGCCCGCAGATTCAATCGATATTCTGCACGTGACGTGAACATGCGGTATGGTTCATCGACCCCCAAAGTTGTTATATCGTCAATTAATACACCAATCATTGAATTAGTACGGTCTATTTCCAAGAAGCGCAATCCGCATGCAAACGCCGCGGCGTTTGCCCCCGCGACCAGCCCCTGGGCGGCTGCCTCTTCATATCCAGACGTACCGTTAATTTGTCCTGCAAAAAACAGGTGTGGCATATCCTTGGCTTGCAATTTGTCATTCAGTGCGCGCGCATCAATTGCATCATATTCTATTGCATAGCCATAGCGTACAATTTCTGCATTTTCCAACCCTGGTATAGTGCGAATCCATTTATCTTGTATGTCCTGACCGAAACTGGTTGAAATTCCATTAGGGTAAATTAAATCACTGTTCCACCCTTCTGGTTCCAAGAAAACATGGTGTGAAGTATGTTCTGGGAAACGCATAACCTTGTCTTCTAAACTTGGACAGTATCGTGGTCCTGTTCCTTTAATGTCGCCGTTATACATAGGTGCATTTTGAATATTGTCACGAATAGTCTTGTGTGTAACTTCTGTTGTATGCGTGATAAAACAATGTGTGTTAAAGTTATTGTTTTCATCACCATCTGCGAACCAATCATGCGGTGTGTCACCCGGTTGTACTTCGCACACAGAAAAATCAACAGAATCGCGTTTTATTCGTGCAGGCGTTCCTGTCTTCAGGCGCAATATTTTAAAACCTGCCGCACTTAGGATGTCGGAAATATTTTTATCTGCCGCCTGATAGGTTCCATCATCCATCAATCGCCCCGAAGATATTTTTTCACTTCCGCGTGTTACAACGCCCTTTAAGAAAGTTCCTGTTGTAAAGACGATTGCGCGCGCCAAATATTTATCGTTTATGGTTGCATTTTGCAAATCGACGGTGTTTACGGCTTCGAACACAACAGTCAGGTTTTTCTGTTCACCCAATATTTGAACAATTGCGTTATGATACATGTCGCGGTCAATTTGTGCGCGTAATGCCTGTGTTGCTGCACCCTTAGATGCGTTTAACGTACGCCAGTGAATACCACTTTTATCTGCCGCGCGCCCCATCACACCGCCCAGTGCGGTAATTTCCGCCACCATCTGTGATTTGCCGGGTCCACCAATACTTGGGTTACATGACAACGCCCCCAGGTCAGATTTTGCCTGTGTTATCAACAACGTCTTTGCCCCCCGACGCGCCGAAGCAGCCGCGGCTTCGACGCCTGCGTGTCCTCCTCCGATAACAATCACATCATATTTTTGCATCCTAGAAACGCCCCATACCGCCATTTACGTGCAATGTCTGCCCATTAATGTATGCTGCTTCATCTGATGCCAAGAACACACATGCGTTTGCGATATCTTCTGGTTCACCGAAACGTCCTGCTGGGATTTGTGCCAGATAAGATTTTTTTAGTTCTTCTGGCAAAACATCAGTCATTGGTGTTTTGATAAATCCTGGTGCAACTGCATTAGCTGTAATGCCACGGCTGCCGACTTCTGCGGCGATTGATTTAGTCATTGCAATCATTCCGCCTTTACTTGCCGCATAGTTTGCCTGACCTGGTCCGCCAATTGTTCCAATTATTGACGCCATATTAATAATACGTCCAAAACGATTTTTCATCATAGGCATAATTGCCGCGCGACACATTTTAAAGCACGAACGTAAATTAGTATTAATAACATCATCAAATTGTTCGTCTGTCATACGCATTAACAAAGTATCTTTTGTGATACCGGCATTATTAACCAAGATATCGATTTTACCGGCTTTTTCGATTGTATCCATAATCAGTTCAACCGCACCACCATCAGATGCTAAATCGCATGGTATTTTGATAAATTCGTCACCAAATTCCGCGTTCATCTTTGCCACGTTGCGCCCAGACACAACAACGGTTGCACCTGCTTCTTTCATTTTTCTGGCGATTGCCCCACCAATACCACCTGTTGCCCCTGTGATAAGTGCTACTTTACCTGTTAAATCAAACATATTAAAACTCCAATTTTCTTGCGATTATTTTATCTGTAATTCTTGGCGCCAGTCCCGTCAGTACACTTCCTGGTCCGACTTCTATTTGTTCAGTGATACCCATTTCCGCCATAGCCAGCACACTTTCGCGCCAACGCACACCATGGGTCATTTGATACACCAACGCGTCCTTTATTTCATCAACATTGGTCATTGGTGTGCATGTTTTATTAGAAATCAGTGGCACCTTTGGCGCGACCATTTTAACTTCGCTTAACGCTTTACGCATAGCGTCTGCGGCGGGTTGTTGCATACGGCAATGAACTGGTACAGACAACGCCAACGGCATTGCACGTTTTGCGCCTGCTTCTTTTGCCGCTGCCATAGTTGCCTCTACAACATCTTTTGCGCCTGAAATAACAACTTGTCCTGCGCTGTTATCGTTGGCGACGTCACAATCAGTTTTTGCGCAAATTTCGCGAACTTTATCAATATCCAGCCCCAAAATAACGGCGGTCAACCCCTGCCCCACAGGCACGGCGGTCTGCATAGCGTTTCCGCGCACGCGCAGCAGTTTTGCCGCATCACCAACACTTAATGCCCCCGCGGCACACAGTGCAGTATATTCCCCCAGTGAATGTCCTGCGACAAATTCTGGAATTTTTGCATTCGCCGCCCGCAGCATTGCAATAGACGTTGCCATAATTGCCGGCTGAACATTTGCGGTCAAAGTTAATTCGTCGGCGGGACCGTTAAAAATAATTTCGGACAATTTTTCGCCCAAACTGTCGTCCACCTCGTCAAAGACCGCACGTGCGGCTGCGTTGTTTTCATACAAATCTTTGCCCATACCAACGCTTTGTGCGCCCTGTCCTGGGAAAACAAAAATAGAAGCCATATTTTGCCTTTTGTTAAATTCGGTGTTTATTATAGACGCAAAAATCCTTAATCGCAAACATAATCATTCATATTGACAAGTCTGTGTTTGTTGTAATAATAAGTTCGAATACAAAACAAAGGAACAAATTATGGATTTTTGCAAAAAAAGCACTTTGGATTATTGTGCTTTCTGTACACCTGACAATTGCTGTACTGAATCTGGTTTTGTGTGTGACCATCGTGTATCGGTCAATGTTCCATCCGACACATCGGTCGGTCGGGAATTTTCCGTCATTTCTAAAAAGGTCACAGAATTCAAAGCCAAGCAGTTTCAAAAGAATAATCAGAAATAAAAACACCGGCATTTACCGGCTTTTTTATTAGATTTTTCTGATGCTAAATTCGCAACCGCAATAATTCTGACGATAGAAATCAGAATCCCGATTTATCTGGATACGCAAATTTTCATTCCACTTGATTGGCAAATAAGAAATATTTTCATTATTCAATTGTGTTTCTTCAAAATTTCCACCGCCATTGGCGGGGGATGTCGGTAACACCGACAGGGGGTGGCTAAAATTCTCGTCGGTCAAACACGTGTAAATAGTATCTAATACCATATTTATATTTTTAAATATTTCATCATTCCAAAATCTTAAAATACGATATCCCAACGATTTTAAATGCCTGTCACGTTCTGTATCGTGTAAGCGGTTTTGATAATTTCCGTGTGCGGTTCCATCGACTTCGATAATTAACTTTTGTTTTAAACATACAAAATCGACAATATAATTATCTATTGGTGCTTGTTTTCTGAATGAAAAGTCTTTACGTTTTTTTAGATAATACCACAACAAGCGTTCTGCATCTGTCATTTGTTTTTTTAGAACTTTTGATTGAGACAGCGCACGCTCCGTACATCTTTTTTTATGATAATTTGCCACCCCCCGACCACTTTCACATTCGTTCAAGTGTTCACCCCCCGCCAATGGCGGTGGGCATTTTAAATTTTCGACGGCCTCAAAATTTCCACCGCCATTGGCGGGGGATGTCGGTAACACCGACAGGGGGTGGCTAAAATCAGATACTACTTTTTCTGCGGCTGTATCGACCTGGGACTGACTTTTATGTCTTGACACCCCCAGAACGCTTGCAATTGCATTATATCCGTTTTCACGTGCGAATTGCACTGCGCGTTTAAATCTGTATTCAAAGCACAACGAGCATCGTGCGCCCCGTTCCGGTTGTGTTTCAAACCCGCGAACGGCATCCCGCCATGCGTCATGGTCGTATTCCAGTACGGCATATTTCACGTTCAGACTTTCGCAATATTTTATCTGTTCGTGCATACGTTTTGTATATTCTGATTCAGGGAATATATTTGGGTTATAGAACAGCACAATAAAATCTTCCACGTTTTCAATTGCGCCATCTGCCAATTGTTGAATTGCGCCTGCCGAACAAGGCGCACAACAAGACAACAGTACCAGTCGTAATTTTGCACTGCTCATACTATTTACATCTTTCGTACAGAGATTTAAAAGTTCTCAGTTTTTTTGCACGATTAACGATATTAAAAACCCTGTTTGCGCAATCAGAATCAGGCACAGTTATAACCATGTGTGGATTTTTTTCATCATAATTCACGGTACAGTTTTTAACTCTATCTTGAACGTATGCGACAAACTTGCATTTCTGCACATCGAAACACTTGGCGACATGTTTACAATTTTCGCACTTAAAAGTATTTGTAAACACAACGTTTTGGTTGCTTTGATTTGTTTCGTCACATCCTGTTATATAAATATGTCTTTTCAGTTTTTCCATCATTTGAATTCATTTCCTATTTCTTGTTCTTGTACTTGGATAATTTTATCACCGTCTGTCCCGATACCCAGTTCGGCTTCGCTGCACATCATACCAAAAGATTCAACACCTGCAACGGTCCGTTGCACCATTGGCTTTTTGGCCCCGGGTAACTTGCATCCCACTGGTGCCAAAACCCCACGAAAACCAACGTGTACATTAGGCGCGCCACAAACAATTTGAACAGGGTTTTGTGTGCCACAGTTTACCATCAAAACGTTCAAGTCATCACGTGTTGGGTGCTTTTCAATTGCGACGATTTCTGCGACGATTGGTTTTGGTGAATTATCTTCGACCTTTGGCGTGTATTTTTCAACCAGTTCTGCAACCTTTTCATCGTCAATGCGGTTAAACAGATTTTCCGGCACGACAAATTCTGCACCATCTGCAATGCGATGTTCGTATTCTGTTGGCCATGTCAGGTCGCTTTTTTTCACAAACACCGCCTGCATTTTTTCTGCGGCATCTGGGATGAATGGTGCAGATACGCGTGCATACAGGTCAATCAGTTGAAAACATTCGTTCAGACATTTTGCCGCCCCTGTTACATCGCCATTTTTCACCAACGCCCATGGTTCACATTTGGTCATATATTCATTACCGATTGCATACAACCCACGCAGTGCCACCACGGCTGCGCGAAATTCGCATGCATCCAACGCCTGTGTCAGTTCTGCTAATTTCTCATCAATTTGTGCTTTCAGTTCTGCGTCTGCCATGTCACCTGCTGGAACATTGTTGCCAAAGTTCTTGGCGGTCAGTTTGCACACGCGTGACACAAAGTTCCCCAACATACCGTTCAGGTCTTTGTTCACAATATCTGCAAATCGCCCTATTGTAAAATCAGTATCATCTGTTTCTGGTGCGCTTGCCAACAGTGCGTACCGCCATGCATCTGCGGGTGCTTCTTCAATTGCGCTGTCTAAAAAGATTCCGCGCTTTTGTGACTTAGAAAACTTGCCACCTTCAAAGTTTAAAAAGTTCATCCCTTTCAGCATATCTACTGTCTTCCAATTGTCGTTCATTGCCAATTGTTGTTCTGGAAAGAATACCGCGTGAAACTTTACGTTATCTTTGCCCATAAATTGTGCATAGTGCGTATCTGGATTTTTCCACCACGTTGCCCATTCTTCATTTGCGGCTTGTGATATAGACACATAGCCCCACGGTGCATCGAACCAAACATAAAACACTTTATTTTCATAGCCTGGTTTATTAACCGGGATTCCCCATGGTAAATCACGTGTAATAGACGTGTCGTGCAGCCCTTCATTCGCCCATCCGCGTGCGATTGCGGCGGCGGATTTAGACCATTTTGGCGCATGTTGGCTCAGCCACTTTTTCCACATTTCTTCGACTTTAGACGCCAAAAAGAACAGGTTTTTTGTTGGTCGCATTTCAATATTGCTGCTGTTTGATATTGTGCTGCGTGGGTTAATCAGTTCTGTTGCTTCGTATGTTGCACTGCATTTATCGCATTGGTCACCACGCGCGCCATCAAATCCGCATTTTGGACATGTTCCAACCAATTGTCTATCTGCCAAGAACATATTGTCGTCAATTGAAAAAGGCTGAATAGTTTCGCGTTCTTCGATAAGTCCCTGTTCATCCAGTCTGCTAAACAATTCATGAATAAGTTTTTCTTGTTTTTCCGTGTGTGTTCGTCCATATAAATCGAATGACAGATTAAAATCTTTTACTGCGCGCAAATGCTTTTCATAGTATTTGTTATTATAGTCCAAGACACTCATTCCTTCTTTTGCGGCACCGACAACGGCGGGTGTTCCGTGTTCGTCTGCGCCACACACAAACAGTACATCGCGCCCCATTGCACGACAAAAGCGTGCATAGACATCACTTGGCAAATAACACCCTATTAAATGCCCCAGGTGTAATTCCCCATTAACGTATGGAAGTGCCGATGTAATAAGATATTTTTTTGCCATTTGTGTATCCTTGTTTAAAAAAACGATGCCAACGGGGGCATCGCTTGATTCCCGTTGATTTTGTGTCCAAGATTAGATTTGCATTCGCATGGCGTTCATTATAAACCATATTTAGCAGAAATCAACACTTATAAAACGTTGACAATAACTTTCTGTGTACTACAATTTAAATGTCTATAACAAAGGATTTTTTATGAGTGTCACAGACGAAAAAAAATTAACAACATATTTATTAAGCCGTCTCTTATCGCCTAGCGCGCTTCAACGGCATGCTGATTATATACGTGGGAAATCGGTTTTTGCACCTTATATGAAATACGCCCAGGTTTTATATTTATTGTTTTTGGAGTACGCATCCAGGTGTCCTGAATATAAAATTCCCACCGCCAGTCCAATGCACAATTTGACATTTATAAATTCAATGCGCGGTCCTTTTGCGTACCAGGCATTTATGTCATCACGCGAAGTTTATTCAAACATAGCCTCTGGACGGGTTCCATCTTTTTCAGAATTAAATTTCACTGCGGGTGAATCAGAACGTTTGTCTGAAACCTTGTCTGTTGTAAAACAAGAAATATCTACATTATCATCGGACCATATAAATTGGGTGTTGTCATCTTCGTACAGATTGCCATTGAATCATCGCTTTCCATTGGTTGCCGCCCAGGTTGAAATGACACCGGCAAATGTTGTGGACGAAGTGCGCGCCTATAAAAAACATCGTAAAGAATTGATTGGTTGTAAAAAACATCAGAAATAAAAAAACGCCGGCGTTTGCCGGTGTTTTTTATTAAATCTGGTGGGTGGTATTGGTCTCGTTCCCACAAATCTGAAAGACGCCAAAAACCGCCCTTTTTTGTTTTCCCTGGTACCATTTTTGTGATTTTTGCACCACTAAATGTACCCCAAAGCTTTCAGTGGCACAGTATATCTTGAAAAAATGCTAATGTCAATAGACGGGCAAAGTTTTTTGTTAGTTATTACTATCGCCCACGCCTTTATAACATTTCTTGCTTGTTTTTTCTGAGCTTTTTCACTGTGTATTTCAGACAAAGTATATTTTCAATGCAACAATAGTTCTAATTTGTGAATCAAACGGGATGCTCGGTAAATTCAGATGTTTTATTCTGTGTCGCGTTACTGATGTTCTGTTGGTTTTTATAAAATATACACAATAAACGATAAAGAAATAAAAAAACAATAATAAAAAAATATAACATTACGAATATCAAGAAATAATAGAAATTGAGCTACATAATAAATACGAATACATAAAAAGAATTTAGAACATGAGAAAGTAAAAAGTATTTGAAAAAGCAATGAACCGGACATCAGTGAAAGATCAGACTGGTTTTTTGCCTAAATAAATTCGCAGACTTTGTTATTGAGTTTCACTGATGTAACCCCACCAAGTTTTGCGAATTGCTTGTTGGGGTTTCTTCTTTTTAGGATAGAAATCCCGCGGGTAACTATTATTTGAACAAAACTGAAATCCAGAGCCATGTTAGCTTAGGTGCTTTTTATACCATTCACGAGCTCTCGGAAATTTAATCAGTACAAAAGATAGGAAAAAACAATGTAATTTCAAGTAAAAAATCTACCTGAATGTTTCGCGGCAACGCCAGGTATACAAAAGACCGATAAAGCTGTCACCCAACTATCAAAATGGGAACCATTGCGGCTATGTGATCGGCAGAAATCTGGAAAAAACACTGGGGAATCTCCGACTGTTCTCCAGTAAAAATTTTATCGTAATTTCCCCCTAATAGATAATTTATACAATAGGAATATAACAATGAATAAAGAAAGAAAAGAAGAGATGTTGATAAAGGACTTAGAGACTATTCAACAAGAACTATTTGATAAAATCCCCCGCGGCACCCCTTTTTACCACATTACTATAAATTTACCTTATGAATTCAAGACGCATGATATAGGAATCTTTGCCGATAGAATTGGATCTTTATTGATTCTGTTCGAAAAACACCTATTGAATCACAAAAGACAATTTTATAAATATCTTTACGATTTTGATGCGTTTTGTGAGGACAAGACAGAAACAGAACCTTTGCATGTACATGTATTGGGAACGTTTATGGATCAATCTGGTGTGCAGGTACCATTTGATGTTTTAGAAGATTGTATGCAAAGGGCTTGTGCTGGATTCAAAAAGAAACACCATTTGTATGGGAACGTCGATTACCTTGTGCAACTTATCCCCTATAAAGATATTTGGCACCCCATATATTATTGCACCAAAGAATTGATTGACGGGCTTGTTAGGGTGCCTGTTGTTGAAGATTGGTTAGATCCCCTTGAAGAATCTGTTGACGATATTCCTAAGCGACCATATATATTGAAAATCAGGCACGACAACGAGCCAGTTCACGAAATACCAACTTGGACGGATCTGGTTGATAAAAAAGAACCGGTATTGCACACAGATAAGATATATTCTCCGCGGACATTATTCACTCCTCCAAAGCCGCGAAAACAGAAAAAACGGAATAAAAATCAAAGAAAAACACGTGCTGTAAAAACCTACAATGATCTAGCAGGTGTTCTACGGACAAAATATAGTGTAGAAATCGCTAAAAATGCCCGTAGAACGCAAATAAAGTTATGAAAAGGATCTTATACCATTGGGGAAAAATCTTATAGTCTCATAGCAATTACCGCGGACTATAATATCTGACCCCTGGTGGTATGCATCGCGAGCGTTTTTTACTGTGTAGAGGTAATTCCCAGACAAAGTACGAATTACTACGTCTTTACCACCATTTACCCATTCAAATTTTACACCATTACTCATTTTACATCCTTTTTGTCATCATCGTCTTTATATTCACGTTTCAGATAGTTATAAACACTTGCACGCGAAATATCATAACGTTTCATTGCATCTTTGATTGATATTTTCTTAGTAGACACCATTTCTTTCAATTCTTTAGCTGCATCTTTAGATAATTTCTCTGTTGATCCTTTGAATTTCTTTTTTTCTTTTGCTATAGCTATACCTTCAGCTTGACGAGCTTTGATTAGCTCGCGTTCAAACTGGGCTATGGCAGCAAGAATTTGCAGAGTTAGGTTGCTAATAGGATTGTTTTCCCCTGGTTCAAACTTCAAATTTTCTTTTACAAACACCACTGAACAACCTTTTTCTATAATTTCTTTGACTAATGCCAGCAAATCGAACGTGTTTCTAGCCAATCGATCTAAACTATGGCATGTGATTTCGTCGCCTGGTCTCAAATTATCTAACATAGCCTGTAATTGAGGGCGATTTGTATTTTTTCCACTACATTGATCCATATATGTGCGATCATAAGCACTTTCATTCAATACTTGCCTCTGGAGATTTTGGGTCACGCTGGAGGTTCTAGCATATAAGAATTTCATTTTTTACATCCTTTTTGTATAAGTAATTTCTTTGAGTTCAGTTGGATTATACTGTTTTGTGTCTAAAAGTCAAGAAAAAAACTTCATTTAGACACTTTTTTGTTGTATAATACAAGTATACTTGGTTTTGATACTAAAAAACGCCCAGATTTGAGCGTTTTTTGATTTGGATCGATTTTATTTATCATGATTTTGCTGTGCTGTTATGTCCGCGTGGCAATCATGGCACAACATTAGGCAGTTGTCTATCGTTGTTTCTCCTCCGTCAACAAAGGCGACTTTATGATGAGCTTCTAATTCGGAAAAAGGCATTTCGCGTCCACAACGCCCACCACATTTTTTGCCTTGATTGGCATAAGCTTGTCGCTGTTGTTTGTCACTGAATATACGATGCCATATCAACGTGCGGTCTCCTGATAGCACATATTCATAAAATCCGCTTTTTTTCAGCCCGTCAGGATCAACATTATATAAATCAAATAATCGTTTCAATTCTGCTTCTAGTTCCGCGGGGTCGTATTTATTGTTACTATATTTGTTGTATAGAGTACCCCAATCAATACTTTTCATTTCTCTACGATATTCTGGAAATGTTTTTTTGACCCACTCAATAACCGATTTATAGTAGTTCCAAAGTTCATCTGCGTTTTCATCAAATCGATGTTGTGCCATGTAATCTTTTATTTCTGGGTATTGTTCAGATTTAGCTATACGCCAACGCAAAGCCAGTTCCAACAATTCTTGTCTGTTCGCGGCAACCGCATCCTTATTTACTAGCATACACCTATCATCATTATTGCAAAACGATATACTCAATGCTTTGTTGTTGGTCTTTTTAGAAAAATACTGTTTAGCATCTGATAACCATGAACCAGTATAGTTTGCGTTCAACAATTCCTGTTCAGTCATTTGTTTGCCGGCAATGTTTATCGTATGGAACCATTCTAATTTTTCATCATCAGTTCCGTTGCATAAATACACTTGTAATCTATAATCCAAAATCTCTTCTTTCTTTTCTGGCGACAATCCCTCAAAAGATTGATTGTTTTTACCATTGAAATTGATCGCGATTGGATTACCGTGTCCATCGTCATTAGTGATAAACTGGCATATTGAAATAATACGTTGTTGCCCATCAATTACCTCATAAGTACCATCAGGGTTTATTGCCCAATACATACTGTTCAGGGGAAGTCCATTATAAACTGACATCATAACACGGTCGCGGTCATTTGGTTCATATACAAACGCACGTTGATATGCTGGTCTTACATTCAAAGTTCCATGATAGGCAACAACACCGTTATCGCCACTATCTTTATAATTTTTTACCAGTTCACGAATAGTTATAACTGGTGTTGTTATTGTCATAGTCATTCTTGTCCACCTTTTTTACTTTTTATCAAAATACGAGCATATGTTGATTTACCATTTATAGCTAATCTACCACCAACCAAGATTTCTTTCGGTGCTGTATATCTTTCTAGTCCAATGATTTCAAATTGATCTGGATTATACTTATGTAGAAAAGAGATTGGTACACCCATCATACCGGTATAGTCCATTGGTATATTTCTGACGGTACTCACTTCTATCGCGTCATAATTATCATACTTTGGATACATTGATTCAAAACCATGGTACGATTTACCAGTTTCTATTCGCTCATTTCGCTTGCTGTGAGGCAAATTGGTAAACCAAACTACACCCGCGACAAAAGCATATTTTACACCATTTTCTATTTTATGATACTGCTCATAATCATCTGGCACAGCAAACCACCTGTTCGAGCTGTCCATTGTCATACCAAGCCATACTTTATTTGCTTTGATTAGCGGGAAAAATTCCTTATATGTAATCGCGTTTTGATTCCCGATAATTATAAATTTCTTTTTGTACTCCATCAATTGTGCGACATATTCCCTAAATAATGAGAATGGTGGATTTGTTATAACTATATCGGCTTGTTTCAATAATTCTATACATTCTGGACTACGAAAATCGCCGTCACTTTTCAAAGGTATTTCTTCTATATCTTCACTGCAAATAATACCATCGCCAGTATTATCTTTGTTCAGAATATACATTGTTGACTTTTTTCCGGCTTCGTAGTGCGTGGCGATAACTTTTTTTATTCCAAAAGCTTGAAAATTATCGGCAAGGTATTTCAGAAAGTTAGATTTTGGTGTGCCTTTTCCGATACCATAATGATCATCACAATTACAATAAATGACTTTGCCTTTGAAATACTTAGCATAATTTACAAGTTCTTTTTTTATGTCATCATAACTTGTATAGAATTCATCTTTTTTCGCGGTATTGGCAACAATAAGCCCTGTGTTCTTTCTCATGGTAAGTTTTCCAATGTGTTGATACGAGTTCACTTTTCAATGGAAATTCTTACATAAACCAACGTTTTGTTATGGATTTGGCAATTCTAGATATTTAGTCTTTTTGAATGCTCAAGAATCCACGTTTTCTGGGATTAGCGTTTTTTTGTTTGTTTGTATTCTAACTATTTCAATCAAGCTAAAAATATGTTGAAAAAAACGTTCTATAAAAAAGCAAGGAATTTTACAACATAAAGGGATCAAAAATGGCAATAATCGGATATATTCGCGTATCATCAAATAAGCAAACAGTGGAACACCAAAGACATGAACTAACACAATTCGCAGAACAACAAAACATTTGTATAGATCAATGGATAGAAGAAACAATCTCATCACGAAAGCCTCTAAAGAAACGCAAACTGGGTGAATTATTAGACACAATGCAACCAAACGATATTCTAATCGCGGCGGAAATTTCGCGGCTAGGACGATCGTTGTTAGAGGTTATGCATATACTTGAAATTTGTTTGAATAATAATTGTCAGGTGTGGACGTTGAAAGAAAATTATCGTCTCGGAAATGATATTCAATCAAAGGTTATGGCTTTCGCTTTTGGGTTATCGGCAGAAATTGAGCGTAATCTTATCAGTCAACGTACCAAGGCTTCGCTGGACAATATTCGGGCATCTGGTAAGCGATTGGGAAGACCTGCCTCAGCTCAATCTAAAAAACTAAAATTATCTAAAAATAAAAAACGCATCCGGAAATTACTAGACGCTGGAATATCAAAATATAAAATTGCTAAATTGATGGATGTGCAACCAATGACTATCACAAGATTTGTTACACGCATGGGATGGGAATAAAAATAGTTCTAGTAATAAACAAAGGATTTTACATGCAAACAAAAAGTAATTTGAGCTATAGAAGAAAAGATAACGATATTGTAGTAAAAACAGATAGCGGAAGAAGTCAAATCTTCCCGAATGCCAAAGGGGCATATCACCGCGGTGAAGAAGTGGTTGTTCATACCGCACTTGGTACCGTGCGGGTGGATAAATTCGGAAATAGAAAATACTAAAATTCCAAATTTATCATTCCGCGACTTTAGTATAATCAATCAATTTTTATGTGTGGTTTATATTTCCCGCGTTTGTTGTTGATGTGTTCTGGATTGATGTAAAGATCTGGAATTATTTTTTTCCATTCTTCTAAATGTAATATATCCTCTGGATAAACAATTTTATCGACTGCTTCTTTTAGTTCTTCTGTGGTATATTTGAGGTAATTTTTTTGTCTCATTGTATTTCCTTCCCAGCCGATAATATCATCCACAATAGAATCGTCCAGCTTTAGTTTTTTTGTATATTTGCTCACAGTATCACGAAAAGAGTGGAAAGAATATGTTTCGCCAGCTTGAGTAACAATACCTAAATCATTGCGTATGAAGCGTAACCATGGTGCCATAAATTTCTTTCCTGGATCATCTTTCAAACTTGCTGCACGATCGAATATAAAATCCGTATCTTTTGCACCAATCTTTTTTTGACGTGCTTTGATCATATCAACTAACCCGAAATCGAGCAATTGTTGTGCTACAGGTAATTTTCGTTCACTTGCTTTGTTTTTTCTGTTCTTTTTATTATGATTTTCCCGAAACCAAACACAATCAATACCATCTTTTTTGATAAAATCACCAAATTGTAAAGTCACACTCAAATTTGTGCGAGAGCCAGAATACAAAGCAATCAAGCATGCTAATAATTCATCAGGATGTGTTTTGAAAAATTCGTTTTGCGGATCAAACATTTTTCTCAACTGTGTTTCATCAAAAACCCCGTACACATTCTTTTCTCCCGCGGGTGTTTCCGGTAGCTTTTCTGTATAATAAAGTAAACCATCGCTCATATAAAAATCGGGTTCCTTTTTATGAGCTTGCTTTATCACTTTGCGTAATACATCCATAGTTTTATTTTTAGAATCATTATTTAGATCTGTTCTGTTTTTTAGCTCTTCAACGATTTTTGCCACAATTTTTTTGTCGTTCAGCTTTGAATAATCATCATCCAAAGACAGATTTACCGGTTTCAATAAGTTTGCTAATGTCTGCGGAAAACGTTTTTGTATGGTTTTACTGTTGCTTACTAATGATTCTGTCAAAATTTCCCGTATAGTATTCTTCGGCATTTGTGTATAGTACCGCGGTGAATATTGATTATTACATGTTGGGATTATTGTTTGTTGTACGCCACCTACCATTTGATCCCAAGAGATGTGTTGTGGAACAAATAGCCGTTTGTGCATTTCAAATTGTCGCAATATATCGGGCTTGTTTTTTGCACGAACATAATGAATCAGAATGTGCAGTTTGTTGCGTTCTAATGTCGCGGCTGTCATCGCATCACACCTTTCACTTAGTGTGTTACTTGATCCTGTTTGGCTTTGAATTATAATTTCTTCGCACCTAAAATATCTATCAATAATTTGGCTATCGGATAAACTTTTGTATTCGTTTTCTATAACTTTAGCACGTTCTTCATCTGTTGGTGCAATCTTGGCTAGGTATTGATCTATGCTAATCAGATTTGTGGTATCCAATTCCACATTGTTTATTTTCATAAAATACTCCTTTTTCACTAATGCAAGTCTTTGAATAGCTAAATTTAGATCGCTTGTTCCAAGACTCTTTTTTATAGAACTGAACTTACCATCACTCTTTTGAAAAGAAATGCGAAAGTAATAAATTTTATTCCGCAGAACAAGATTTTTTATATTTACATGTCCCATTACACGTCCCACCCTCACTTTTTAGATTTTTTTGCTTCGAATAAAAACCCTAGAGTGCCGGAAATCTGGAAAAACCAGATTTTTGATGTCGGTACCATGCTGGAACCATGAAATAAAAAATCCCAGTAAGACTGGGAAAAATTCGTGGTGGGTGGTATTGGACTCGAACCAACGACCTTTACGATGTCAACGTAACGCTCTAACCAACTGAGCTAACCACCCATGCGCCGCCTATTATAACAAAGAAATTTATAATTGCAAATGATAATTGTGTTGGGATATAATACCAATTGTAATAGGGAACCTATTATGCGAGGCTGGAAATCTCGCGACACACTCGCCTGCGCAGGCGTAAAACGCTCCAACCCATGGTTGGAGGTCGGCTAATATATCGAATACCCGAGCCACGAAGTGTCGTGATTTCTACCTCCAACCACCCTATTGTGGTGGTTTTTTGTTTACATAATCAAAGGATAACTCTATGTCGATAATTCGTGAAATAGAAGAATACAGAAAGACGCATAATATCCCTATATACCAAATGTGTAATATTCTTGATGTTACCGAAGCGGGCTATAACAGCATGCTGTTATACAATGTTCGCCCAGATGTATATCAAATGATAATGTTTATTTGTGCCACCGAACACCCATTAAGCACCCTGGAATGACATAAAAAACACCGGCATTTGCCGGTGTTTTTGTTAATTTTTTTTCAGGAATTCTTCCAACCAATGATTATCAAATTTTAACTGTTTAACATCTTTATTATTTAACAGTTTTCTTTGCAATGGTATGGTTGTTTTAACCCCTTCAATAACAAATTCGTCTAATGCACGTGTTGCGCGCATAATACACGCAGGTCTGTTTTGTGCATGAACAATTAACTTTGCAATCATAGAATCGTATGTTGGCGGTATTACATATCCGGTATAAACCGCGCTATCTACGCGCACCCCCAACCCCCCAGATGGTGCATACAAAGTGATTTTTCCTGGGTTTGGTATAAACGTTTCTGGGTCTTCTGCGTTAATACGAAATTCGATTGCATGTCCATTTGCGATAACATTAGACTGTGTATAGCCTAACTTTTCGCCCCCTGCGACACGAATTTGTTCACGAACTAAATCCACACCATAAACCATTTCTGTCACCGGGTGTTCCACCTGTAATCTGGTATTCATCTCCAGAAAATAGAACTTTCCATCTTCGAACATAAATTCAAAAGTTCCCGCGTTTGTATATCCCATTTTCTTAGCGGCACTTTTGCATATTTCAATCATATCGTCGCGTTGTTTCTGCGACAGGACTGCTGCGGGGCATTCTTCCATAACCTTTTGGTTGCGCCGTTGCAAAGAACAGTCGCGTTCGCCAAATATAACAACATTACCATGTTTATCACCCAGAACCTGAAATTCAATATGTCTTGGATGCAGTAACAGTTTCTCCATATACAGCGTATCATCACCAAACGCGGATTTTGCTTCGTTCTTGGTTAATTGATAAGCCTCTGCCATCTCTTCGGCACACATTACGGGGCGCATTCCGCGTCCACCGCCGCCTGCCGCGGCTTTAAGCATAACAGGATATCCGATTTTTTCTGCGGTATTCAACGCATCTTCCAACGATGCCAACGCCCCGTCAGACCCAGGAACAACCGGCAAACCGCATTCGACGGCGGTTTTTTTTGCATTAACCTTATCGCCCATTTTTACAATCATATCTGGGCTGGGGCCAATCCAAATCATACCGTGCTGTTCTACTTTCTGTGCGAAATCCGCACGTTCAGACAAGAACCCATACCCCGGATGAATCGCATCTGCATTGGTCAGCAGTGCCGCAGTCAAAATAGCGGATTCATTTAAATAGGAATCGCGGGCTGCTGCGGGACCGATACACACAGACTCGTCTGCCAATTGCACGTGCATGGCGTCTTTATCGGCTGTTGAATATACCGCGACCGTACGAATACCCATATCACGGCATGCGCGAATGATTCTCAACGCGATTTCGCCACGATTTGCGATTAATACTTTTTTTATTTGTGACATTTTGATTATTCGATAATGATTAAAGGTTGGTCAAATTCGACTGCGGCGCCGTCAGAAACCAAGATTTTTTTCACGACACCATCTTTATCAGACTTAATTGGGTTAAATGTTTTCATTGCTTCGACCAATGCGACGGTATCGCCTGCTTTGACCTGTTTTCCGACCGTAACAAAAGCATCCGCCCCTGGTTCTGGTGCCAGATAAACAACCCCCACCATTGGTGATTTTAATGCGTATCCGCTTGGTTCTTGTGCGTCTTTGTTTGACTTTTTATTATCGGCGTCCACCACTGGCAAAGTCGCTGTTGCGACGGCTGCGGTCACTTGCTGTTTTGATAAATGAATATGTTTACGATAAACGCCGAACAAGAATTGACGTTCCAGTTCTAGTTCTGTAATCCCCATATCGTCCATGATTTTAGACATAGATTCAACGGTTGCACGAAAAGACATTTTCTATCCTTTATGTAAAATTAACTGTCTTGTACGAAACAAAAGTTTATCATATTCTGTTTCATTGTCAAGGCACAGGGTCATATCCGCACCCGCCCCCTGGTCTGCATCTGCAAATACGTTTTGCGCCCATCCAAATACCTTTTATTGTTCCGTACTTATTGATTGCTTGTTTTGTATATTCGCTGCATGTTGGGGTAAATCTGCATGCTGCCCTGCCCCCGATAAAGGGCGAAATCATGCATTGATACATTCGCACCAGTGCGCATGCACACCGTGCGGATAGACTGGTTTTATTGTTCATCGATTTTTTGTTTTTTCAAAAAGTGCAGTGCTTTTTTCATTGCGACGCGTCCATCTGTTCTGGTTGCATCTAAAATGCCACGTCTGATAACGAATACATAGTCCCATTCAGGCCGCATCATATTTTCATTATGCGCAATCCAGTCACGCAGAACGCGTTTCGCCCGATTTCTATCGACGGCGTGCTTAAAAGTTTTTTTTGTTACAATCAATCCATATCTTGCATCGTCTTTAAACTTAGCCTTTTTTGCCCGCACCAGAAAGAAATTACTTTTTGCCACTGGGTCATTTTCGCTGGCTGCAAAATCTGCATGATTTTTAATTGTATCTCTTATCATAGTGCGCCTATCATACCACAATATAGGATAAATCAAATAAATTTATTAGCACGCCTTGATTTTTTGCATGTCGTGATTTATAGTTTTGAAAAATCATTTATTTATGGGGAAAACTATGTATAACTGGTTGATGAAATTTTTTTCTGCTGATATGGCAATAGATTTAGGAACTGCGAACACCCTGATTTACGTCAAGGGTCGTGGCATTGTATTAAACGAACCATCGGTTGTGGCGGTTGCGGAAAATCGTCTAATGGGTCGGAAAGAGATTTTGGCTGTTGGGACCGAGGCTAAACAAATGTTTGGTCGTACTCCTGGCACAATTTCTGCGGTTCGTCCATTGCGCGATGGGGTTATTGCGGACTTTGAAGTTGCCGAAGAAATGATTAAATACTTCATTCGCAAAGTACATCATAAAAACCCACTTGCGGCGCCATTGATTATTATTTGTGTGCCATCATGTGCGACTCAGGTTGAACGCCGCGCCATCCAAGAAGCGGCTGATGCCGCTGGTGCGCGCAAGGTATTTATTGTCGAAGAATCGACGGCTGCGGCTATTGGTGCTGGTTTGCCTGTGGAAAAGCCACTGGGTTCCATGGTGTTGGACATTGGTGGTGGCACGACCGAGGTCGCGGTTATGTCATTGGGCGGCATAGTATATTCTAATGCGGTCCGTACGGCTGGCGACCAGATGGATATCGATATTATTGAATTTGTTAAAAAGAACAAGAATCTGTTAATTGGTGAAAATACTGCCGAAGATATTAAAAAGCGTATTGGTACCGCTATTGCCCCAAAAGACAAGGCCAATGAACTGACCATGAAGATAAAGGGGCGTGACTTGTTGTCTGGTACGCCACGTGAAACAGTTATCACGGAAACCCAAATTGCGGGTGCGCTGGCACAAACCGTGTCTAAAATTGTTGATACAGTGCGTCAGGCACTGGAATTAACGCCACCGGAATTATCGGCAGACATTGCAGACCTTGGTATTGCGATGACTGGTGGTGGTTCTATGTTGCGTGGGCTGGACATTGCGATTCGCGCGGCGACGGGGTTGCCGGCATTTGTGGTGGATAATCCCCTGGCGTGTGTTGCCTGTGGCAGTGGAAAAATGTTATCTAATCTGGACAAGAACAAACACGTCTTGCAAACAATGTACTAAAAAAAGTAATAAAAAAGCCGGCAAAAGCCGGTTTTTTTATTCGTATGGATTTTCTGCTTTATCGTATTCAATTATAATCGGCAGATGTTCCCACTTCAGTGCATTTGCCAAACCACGTCTTAGATATCTTGTATAAGATTCTGGAATATCTGACGCCCCGCCTACATTTATAGTGATACGCATAGGATGACGTCCTGTTTGTCTGGCGAACTTAATTTTCATTGGTCGTTTCAATCGCGATAAAGGCGGTTGTCTTTCTGCGACTAATTTTTCTATGATACGGTTAATCAGACTTGTTGGTGCCTGTGCCATGGAAATATCCCACTGTTCATATATGCGCCGGAACATATTTTGTACACCCATTCCGGTTTCTGCGGACACAGCCAAAATCATAGGCTTGATAATCTGGTGAAAAGAATTAGAAAACTGATGCTTTAATTTCAACAGTTTTTCATCACGAATTTCAGGTTCTACTAAATCCCATTTATTCAGTGCCACGCACAGAATTTTTCCCGCGTTATACACGCGTGCTGCAATCCCCAGTGCTTGATTTTCAATATTTCGTGTGGCATCTACCATTAAAATAACAACGTCTGCTTTTTCAATCGCATCCAGTGATTTTAACGCCGACAGTGTTTCCACATCATCGGTCACCCCGGCTTTGCGTCGCAACCCGGCGGTATCCATCAATATGATATCGCGCCCATAAAACTTAGTTGGAATTTTAACAGTGTCGCGCGTAATTCCCGGTGCATCCATAACAATTTGTCTTTTTTCGCCCAATACACGATTAACAAAGGTTGACTTTCCAACATTAGGTTGCCCCAGTACGGCAATTTTCAAGCGGTTGTCTTTTTCCTGTTCTGGTACTTGTGCGTTTGCGACATCGCCTGCGATTTTATCGACAAATTCATAGATACTATCAAATCCGCGTTTGTGTTCTGCGGAAACCAAGACCGGTTCACCAAACCCCAGTTTATAAAAATCATGAACTGGTGCCAGACGTTTATCCGATTCGCTTTTATTGACCAATAATTTGACAGGGGCGCGTGTTTTTCTGCGCACCAATTTTGCCCAATCCAGGTCTTCATTAGTCAGCCCTACCCGTCCATCTACGACAAACAAAACAGCATCTGCGTTTTGCACCGCATCAATTGCCATGTTCGTAGAATCCTGGGCAATTCCGGCATTTGCGCGTTCCAACCCCGCCGTATCATACAGCGTATATGCCCTGTCACGGAAAGTTCCACTGATGGTGTCGCGTGTGACACCTGGTCTGTCATGAACCAGCGCGTCCCGTGTTCCCGTCAGCGCATTAAACAAAGTCGATTTCCCTGTATTAGGGCGTCCTGCTATTACTATTTTTACCATAACTTTTTCCATTGATTTTTTATAATTATAAAGCAAAAATATAAATAATCAAATGGGGGCGCATTTATGATAAAGAAATTTAAAAACGCATTTAAGCATATCAGGAATATAATCGTTAATCCGAAACGCTATTTTACCAAGATTGTCGCCGATGGAAATATGGAAGAATCCATGCTCAAGGCGTTTATGTACGGTCTGCTGGGTGGGTGCTTAGTGCTGCTTATTCGGTTAATGGGTGGTGCGACTGTAACCCTGGGGTCTGTATTTACTGCGGTTGTAATTGTTCCTGTGTTGGCGGTTGCTTTGCTGTTTGTTATGGGCGGCTTAATGATGTTGGTGTCTGAAATTACTGGGGGGGAACGCGACTGGGAAATTGCGATTAAGGGTTTGGCATCAATATTTTTCATTTATCCGATGATATTGGTATTGAACGCATTGGCGTTTAATTGTACATCTATTTGGGTAATCAGCATGCTGGTAGATATCTATGTGTTATTTTTGTTTTATAACATCTCTTTGTATTGCATGCGTGGCAAGAAAGGCAATGTTATCGTAGTTATCGGTATCCTGGCCTTGTTTATGATGACTGTGTACGCGACAGATTACAGAATTGGTTGGTTTATGTTGAAAAATACCAGTGCCACCCTTGCCTGCTTGCTATAACAAAAAGACCGGCTTTTACCGGTCTTTTTTCTTATAAAAAAAATAACAGACTATTTGCGCCATTATGTCTGTGGTGTTATAATAATACCAATTACTTATGGCGAGAGAAAATGAAAAAAACAAACACGGCAAATATAATATGCCTGAAAAACATAAACAAAAGTTTTCCACTGGAACTTGGTGGTGAACAGCAGGTTCTGTTTGATATAAATTTTACGGTAAAATCTGGTGAATTTGTTGCAATTATGGGGCCGTCTGGGTCTGGTAAATCAACGTGTATGAATATCATAGGTGCGCTGGATACACCGACGTCTGGTACGTATGAATTGTACGACCAAGATGTTACTGGCTTGACGTCTGATGAATTAGCCATCGTCCGGAACGAGCATATTGGTTTCGTTTTTCAGCAGTTTAATCTGCTGTCCAAACGCAGTGTTCTTGATAACGTAATGCTGCCATTGATGTATCGCGGTTTACCTATGGACGAACGCATCCGCCGCGCGCGTGAGATGCTGCATCGTGTTGGACTTGAAAATTTTGAATCGTATTTACCGACTCAGTTATCTGGTGGTATGAAGCAGCGTGTTGCGATTGCGCGTGCCTTGGCGGGTAATCCGAAACTGATTTTGGCGGACGAACCAACGGGTGCGCTGGACAGTAAAATGGGTAATGAAATATTAAAGTTTTTTAAGCAATTAAATGAAGAAATGGGTATAACTATCGTTATGATTACGCACGAATTTGACATTGCAAAATATGCTAATCGTCTGATACACATTCGCGACGGCAAGATAAATTATGACGGCAAAGTTCCCCGTGACGACAGAAATTTATAAGGTGTAAACATGACGTTTGGCGATATTATAAAAGAATCTTGGCTTTCTATCAGTGGCAATAAAATCCGTTCATTTTTGACGGTTTTAGGTATTATTATTGGTGTAATGGCGGTGGTGATAATGGTTGCGGTTGGTGAAACCGTGCAAAAGCAAATTACTGACCAGTTTTCATCGCTTGGCACAAATACTATAATGATACGTGCTGGTGCTGCGCAACAGGCGGGGGTCCGAACTGGCAACCGGCAGACATTGACTATCCAAGATGCGGAATTCATAGGTAAATTACCAGATGTAATGGCGGTTACCCCGGTTCAAAACAGTGGCGCCCAGGCAATCTATGGCAACAAAAACTGGGCTACATCCATGGTTGGTGTTTACCCAGATTACACAACTGTTCAAAATATAGAGATGGAATATGGAACATTTTTTGACATGTCCGCGGTCAGAAATGCATCAACCTATGCGGTTATTGGACCGGAAACCGCCGAAGAATTAGGGTTGCCTAAAAACCCGGTTGGCGAAGTCATTCGTGTCCAAAATACGCCATTTGTTATTGTTGGTGTGACCCGTGCCAAGGGTGATTCTGCAATGGGCAGTCAAGACGACATGATAATTATCCCAATTACTACACTGAAAAAAAGACTGCAGGGGTCGCGTTTTCCAAATTCTGTTAATATGATTGCGCTGAAATTATTTGCAGATTCGGACAACACAATGGCGATAGAACAAATGACCGCCCTTTTGCGTCAGCGTCACAGACTGAAAGACGATGCTGTTGATGATTTTCAAATTATGGATATGAAGCAAATCATGGAAACGATGACGACTGTCACAGGTTACATGAAACTGTTGCTGATTGCGATTGCGGCGGTGTCGTTATTAGTTGGTGCGATTGGCATTATGAACATGATGTTGGTGTCTGTTGCGGAACGTACGCGCGAAATAGGAATACGCAAAGCCATAGGCGCCCGCGAACGCATGATAATAATTCAGTTCTTATCAGAATCAGTCCTGATATCTTTCATCGGTTCAATGATAGGGCTTTTAATAGGTGTTGGCTTGTCCCAGGGGGTTGGTCGCTTTGTTTTAGGTTATAATGTACCGTTCAGTATTTGGCCTGTTGTATTGTCTGTATCTGTTGCGGTGATTGTTGGGTTGTCTTCTGGGGTAATGCCCGCCATGAAGGCTGCAAAACTTAATCCGATTGACAGTCTTCGTCATGAATAAAAAAGCCGGTGTTTACCGGCTTTTTTTTAAAGATTCATTTTTGCTTTCATTTGCTTTAATACGCCCACGTTTACATTCAATGCCTCGGCGCGTTTTATCAATCCGCACAACGCAAAGATTCCCTCAACCGTTCCTTCGGGCGGTGTACCTTTTGCAATTGCCATCCCGCCTGAAAAATTTCTGCTTGTTGGGCTGGTTGCGGACAGATATAAATCGCCAATTCCGCACAAACCTAAAAATGTTCTAAGTTTTGCCCCCATTGCCAAACCCAAATCAACCACTTCGTTCCATGTTTGTGTAAATATCAGTGCGCGTTCATTTTCGCCTGCGGCAACGGTGTTGTATCCACAGATTAACGCAACTGCATTCTTGCCCAGACCACAAAGTTCAACCCCAACAATATCGTCGCTTGGTGTTATATACAGTTTATTAAAGATTTGCATACCTGCATCGATTGCGCCATTTGTTCCCGCCAGTGTCGAACCCGTTGGAACGCCTTGTGCAACCTCGCCTGCGAATTGCGGTCCCGACAGTACCCCGAACTCTACACATTCTGGTAATTCTGCATTCAGGATTTCGGACATAAATTGCCCGGTGGTACACTCTGCGCCCTTGGTGCAGATTATGACAGGTTGACCATTATATTTATCACGTGCTTTTTTTAATGTTTCGCGAAAGAACGCAGATGGTGTTACCACCAGCCATGCATCAGTATCTTTTAATTCATTCATATCTTTGGTGATACGAATGTTTTCTGGCATTTTTACATTATCCCAGTGTTTATATTCCCCATCATACGACCATAAAACAACATCGTTTTCGCCGCGCGCAGAAACCACCGCCAGGGCTGTACCCCATGCCCCTGCTCCAACAATACCTACTTTCATTTTAATTTCCTTATTTTCCTTTTCACATTAGGCACAACGGTCAGTCCATCATCCGATAAATCAATCGCCCGCATATAGGCTTCGCGTGCCTTGTCGTTTTCGCCTTTCAATACATACATATCGCCGATATGTTCAAACAGTGCCGAATAATTTTCTGAAACCTCTCCGACACGTGTAAGGATATCCAGTGCTTCGTCAACATTTTCTCGTACTGCAATCACGCACCCCATCGTATCCCACGCCAGTGTATCTGTCGGATTGGCCAGCACCAGATTCATTGCATAATCGTACGCGTTATCAAGTTCTCTGTTCTGTGCCGCCCAGATTTTTGCCTGCAGTGATGCAATCTCTGCGTCAAGATTTAAAACATTTGCTGCTTCTGTTAAATCTTGTTGTGCCGCATCCAGGTCGCCGAACGCAAAGTTTATTTGCGCCCTACTCTTGATAAAGAAAGCCCTGCCTTCTTCATTCAGGTTTTCATCTTTTATTGCACGTTTAATAATATTCAACGCCGCACGTTTATTTCCATGCTGTATATGGTATCCAACGGCATTATTTACCGCTGGTACAAACAGTGGGTTTTCATCTAATATATTTTCCAGTTCTTTAATATTGTTTGTTTTGTCTGCGGTACGCAGTGCGCCAAACACAAAGAAAGGGCTTTCCGGGTTTATATTCTTAAAATGTGTTTCATAATCCCCGACATTATTAAAGAAATATTGCCCCAGATAATAATCAACGGCATTGTTATTGTTTGCGAAGTCTGGCGCGGTTATTTGTGCAAATCTCAGCAGTAACATTGCCAAATCAGACTTCATCATAATTTGAGTGTGCGAAACGTTTTGAACTAAACTAAACGCCAGTGCATTTTTGTATCCGCTGTACACAGACCAGTCTGGAATTTTATCAAAATTTGTCATAAACATTCCGCCGGGTCTTGAAGTAAAATCGGCTTTTAGTTTTTGTGCATTTTCTTGCATATCATGATGCGTATAAAAAGACATCATATACAGGTAATCGTTTATATTCATAAATTCTGCATCTACCTGTGCAAAGTTTTCAGCGGCTTTTTCGGCGTCGCCCAATTCGGCGTGAATTTGCCCGCGAATAAAAGCCTTCCAAGATGCGTTTGTTGGCAGAGTTTCGATAAAATTAAACGTATTGGTTCGCCAATCATTTGCGATTGCGGACCATATTCTCAGTGGTGCCGCCAACGCAGATTTGTCTGTTTTGTGTCTGTTGTGTAATTCTTTCCAGTTATCATTTTGAATCAGGTATGCATCATAAATCAACTGTGCTGCCATGTTTTTTTCAGACTTTAACAAGGCTGCATCCTGTGGCATTTTTCCTGCCAAAAACTCTATCAGCAACTTGGAATTTTGCACAGCGTGCAAATCTGTATCCTGAAATTTATCTGCGAATTTCAGTGCGTTTGCAAAGTCGTTCACATAAACCGCGTGTTGTGCCGCCAGGAACGCCCCATACTTGGTTTCTGGGAAGTTTACGTTGTGTGGCATCGCAGTGCGATTATGTACGTTGTATGCCCATGTCAGGGCGCCTAATGCGACAATTGCCGCAATTAAACTAAATTTTATATTAAGGCTTTCTTTTTTCTTCATGACTATGCTAGAATACCGCTTATGAACAATAAAGTCAAATTTGAACAGTATGCCACATTGTTGCGCGAATGGTCTGGTCGCATGAATCTTGTCGCGCCCAGTACGTTATCGGACATAGAAAATCGTCATATCGCAGATTCTGCGCAACTGGCGGATGTTTTGCCTCGTGACGTTGACGTTGTTGATTTGGGCAGTGGTGCCGGGTTTCCTGGGGTCGTTTTGGCGATTTTAGGCTGGCGTGTTACTTGTATCGAATCGATTGGGAAAAAGGCGACGTTTTTAAATGCGGTCAAAGATGCGTTGGGGTTAGATAATTTGACTGTTTATCATGGTCGTGTCGAAGAATTTGTTAAAAAAATGCCGGCAAAACCCGGCAATATTGTGTTTACGGCGCGCGCATTTGCATCCTTGTCCAAGATAATGGATTATGTTGCATCAACAAAATGCCGGCTTTTCTTATTAAAAGGCCGGGAAATTCCGGCTGAAATTGCAGAGGCTGAAAAGCGTTATCGGTTTGAATACGAATTGACCCCATCGCGCACTGGTGACGGGTTTATAATTTCTGTGCGTTTTTGCCGGTAATTTCACGTGAAATAAATATTAACTTTATGTTTTTAGCGTGTTTTTTGAAAAGTCAAAAAAGCATAGTTTTTGCCGGGGATTTGTTCAATTATTTTGTCGATTGTTTGTATGAAATTCTGTTTGGTTTCAGGGCTGGCTGCGCGCCAAAGGTTGACCGGTCCACGTGCGGTGTGAAAATCCCATAATGGTCCCCACAGGTTGATGTCCGGTACAAACAGTGTGGCGTTTAATAAATCGCATTCTTTGTTTGGAGTATATTTTGGTTCGTATGTTTTATTAAATTCCCTGCGTATTGTTGCTACGTATAAACCTTGCTTGGTTTTCTTTACAAATTCGTTTAATGCACACATAAGCACGATGTCTGCGACTGTTTGGTTGTTAAAATCGACGGCTGCACCCGGGTTGATTTTGTTAATCATCTCAGTTGCATGTTTTGTAAATAATTTATGTGCGGGGATTTGTGTGTTGTGTTTGTGTGGGTAATCTGCGGCTTCTATGATTTCGGCACATGGTGCGACGATTTCGTTTATTGCGGCAATTCTGGCGCGCGTGTGCGGTGTGTATTTTAACGTTTGTTTCGTCAGGTGTGCTTTTCTTGCGTGTTCCTGTTCGTGTCTAAGGTTCAGTGGCATTAATGAATTTTGTCCGTCGCAATATTTGACCAGATTTTTATTTTTACTGTTTGTTTTAAAATGCCGAACGGAAATTTTATTTTGATATGGCCAAAAGATACCTGCGGCCTCAATTTTATTATTGTTAAAGTTTTCATCTGTAACAATCAGTGTATCAAATACATATTTGATACTTTCAAATTGTTTAAAATTCCCGGTGTTTACCGGTGTTTTTGCATGTTTTTTATCTGTGCTAATTGTGGTACAAAAAGCACCCAAGGCGAAAATAGCAGGCAAAATCAAAACATTTTTCACTTTCATAGTTGGTATTTTATCACAAAAGTTTGCTTTGTCAATCTGGTGTATTTCATGTGAAACAAACTTTATTTTATTGATTTTAAATGATTTTTTGTGGTGTGAATTTTAATCTCTTGACCGAATCGGTGCGTTTTAATAAGGTAAAAGCAGGAAATCTATGGAAAGGAAAAATGACACAGATAATTGCATTTGCTAATCAAAAGGGTGGCGTTGGAAAGACTACAACCGCAATAAATATCGGTGCGTCTTTGGCGGCGATAAAAAAGCGTGTTTTACTAATCGATCTTGACCAACAGGGTAACGCCGGAACGGGGCTTGGTTTTGAACGTGCGGCGCATGCGCAAAGTGCCTATGGTGTGATAATGGGGACTGCGGCGGCGGCGGACAATATTTTATCAACGGCGGTTCCTGGACTTCACTTGCTGCCATCATCCCAGAAATTAGCAGGCGCGGACATTGATTTACTTGACATGGAAAATCGTGAATTCAGATTGCGTGATGCTCTGCAGCCGATACTGGGGTATTATGATTATATTCTGCTGGATTGTCCGCCGGCTTTGGGGTATTTAACAATTAATGCGTTGACGGCGGCAGATTCTGTTATTGTTCCGCTTCAGTGTGAATTTTTTGCTCTCGAAGGGGTTCAGCAATTACGTGATACAATTGCCCTGGTTCAAGAACGTTGGAATCCAAGGTTATCTATTTTGGGCGTTTTGTTGACAATGTATGACCGTCGTTATGGTTTGACTCGTGCGGTTGACGATGATGTGCGCAATGCGTTTGGCGACCTGGTGTTTAAAACGGTTGTGCCGCGCAATGTCCGTGTATCCGAGGCACCATCACATGGCAAACCTGCATTGTTTTATGATTTTAATTCTACCGGCGCCCAGGCATACTTGCGTGTCGCGACCGAGGTTGTAGAACGAACCGAAGGGGGAAAAATTGGCGACTAAATTTGGTCTTGGACGTGGAATTGCGGATTTGGCTGCGTCTCGTGGTGCGATGCCGGACATCTCTTTATTAACGCCTGGGGAACGCGTTGTTGTGCGTTCTGTGCCATTGGCGCAAATTGGTGCAAATCCTGACCAGCCGCGTAAAACATTCACAGATGCTGAGTTGTCTGACCTGGCGGCATCTATCAGGGAAAAAGGTGTTCTTCAACCGATTTTATTACGTTCCGTTACGGGGCGTCCGTACATGTATGAAATTGTTGCCGGTGAACGTCGTTATCGTGCATCTAAGATGGCGGGGTTAAATGAAATTCCGGCGTTGGTTAAGACAATCGATGATACAAATGCGCGTGAAATTGCACTGATAGAAAATGTTCAGCGTGAAAACCTAAACCCTATGGAAGAGGCACTTGCCTATAAAAATTTGATGGAATGTTGTGATTATGAATTACCAGACGTTGCGCGTTTGATTGGCAAATCAGAAAGTTATATTCGCAATATGTTATCTTTGACATCTTTGCCGGAATCTGTCCAATCTTTGGTAGAGCAGGGTGAACTTTCTGCATCGCATGCCCGCACTATATCGGTTGCGCAAAATCCAGAAGAACTGGCGCATAAGATTATTGCTGAGAAGATGTCTGTTTCCGATGCGAACAAATTGGTCAAAGATGCACCCCGCGCCAAGAACAAGCGCGCCCACGTACAAAAAACCATAGATTCTGCGACCCTGCATTCATTGGAAGGGCAGATAAAAAAATCACTTGGTGTTGCGGTCAAGATAACAGAGCGGCGTGGCGGGGCAGGGCAAATAACTTTATCTTTTTCCACCAGACCGCAATTGTTTGAATTGGTTGAAAAACTTTCGAATAAAAATGTTTAAAAAAGCCGGTAAATGCCGGCATTTTTTATTTAGATAATCCTGGGATTAAATTGCGAATATAGATTCTGAAATCTTCATATTGTGCAGATTTAACTAAATCGCGTCTAATTGCCGGTAAACCCCGGGGATTTTTATTGTTGTCGCGCCATGGTGTATGAATCTTGCGTCCGGTGTTTTCGCCCAATGTTACATTACCAAATGCATCGAACGCCATCAGAACAGAAGGTTTTGCGCCATCGCATAAAAATTTAAATTGTGGCATATCAACAGGAACTGCATCGTCCAAATTATTTGCGCGACCGTGTTTATTTAATTGTGCGCTGCTGCAATAAATCAGGACATGGTCATTAATGGCATAGAATGTTCTGTCACCACCAACCATTTGTAATTCCATAATTTGATTGCCGTCTTTTTTTAATTTGTTTATCAGTTCACCAAACATCGGCATGTCCTTATCAAATGTTGTGATGTGTACCATGCACACGCTGTTTTGTTGTGCGCGTGACAGGTCTGATATTAACTGTGCATTCTTTGTTATGCAATCTGGGTGATATCTGTCCAGCGATAAAGATATTTGCAATGGCGATACGTTTATTTTTCCTGGGCTGTATCGTGTTAAAACATCCGCCAGGTCACATATAATTTGTTCGCGATATTTATTTGTTTTTGTTGCCCATCCGGCGTTTGTTTTAATATCGACGCCACAGCCGTGTGACAGACCACAATTCAGCAGTTCTTTTACGTAATTAGTATCATAGTTGTGATATGCGCTAAAAATTTCGCCGCCTGTAAAGACTAGTTCTTTATTGAATTGCGCATCATGCGTTGCCTGGTTAATATATTCCTTAATTACATCAGCGGGGATATAATTTTTTGGCATTTTTGGACCGCAAGATTCCAAGCAGTGCGCACATTGATACCAACACCAGTGTGTGGTTTTAAAAACCATGGTATAAGGCATGTTTCGCACTATCTCGCGCGAAAAGCAAATTTTATCCATGGTGTTTTCATAAAAATCTTTAATCATTGACATGTGTTGAATAGTGTCACAAAAAAACTGTTTGTCAATAATTATATTAAGAATCAAAACAAACAAAAAACACCGGCATTTGCCGGCGTTTTTTAATGTTTTTCAACAATTATTTAACTGTTGTTGTGGCATTACGGTTCCATTTCCAGACTTCTTCGCCAGAACCCTGAACCAATGGACGTTCTTTACCATACGAAATAGTAGAGATACGTTTTGCATCAACACCGTCGTTTACGATAACAGCTTTTGCTGCGTTTGCACGGCGTGCGCCCAATGCCAAGTTGTATTCTGTTGAACCACGTTCGTCACAGTTACCTGCGATTTGGATTTTAACATCGTCATGGTTTTTCATGTACAACGCCTGACCCAACAGGTTATTTTTCGCATCTTCGGAAATTTCATAAGAATTGAAACCAAAGAATACGCGTTGTTCATTCAAGTCAGCAGGTTCTACGATTTTTGTCGAACCGCCGCACGCTGCCAACAGGCCAGCAACGCCTGCCAACAAAGCAAAGTTTTTTAATTTCATGAAATTACTCCCTTGAGTTTCTGTTGCTCGTGGTATATTGTACTATAAAATGTATGAAATATCAAGGAAAAACACAAAATGTCGTATAACACACTGCGTGATTTAGAATTAGCGGGCGTACAATGGGAGATAACCGATATGCCGTTTACTGCGCCTGCGGCCAAGGCTGCGCCAAAACCTGCCATACCTCAAACCCGCGAAGCGGTTGCCGCCGCAATTGTTGCGGAAATAGGGCGTACAGCCACCGCGGTCGTGCCACCAATTGCACCCAGTCAAAGTATTTCCATTGATACTGTGCGTGCCATGGCATCGCGTCCAAATGACATGGCGACACTTAACCGCATGATAGGTGAATTTAAGCATCCTTTGCGTGATTGTGCGACAAATACGGTCTTGCCACACGTGGGGCAGGGCGGATTATTGATTGTAACAGACATGCCATCATCGGATGATGATGCCACGGGGGGTATATTATCTGGTGCGGCGGGCGAATTGATGGACAAGATGCTGTCCGCCATTGGTCAAAGCCGTGCGACCACATCTATTATGCCTTTGGTTTTCTGGCGCACGCCCGGCGGTCGCGCCCCCAGTGAATCAGAATTGTCATTGGCACGTCCTTTTGTTGACCGTGCGCTTAAGTTGATTCATCCACGCGTAATCTTAACACTTGGGACATTGCCGGCGGCACAATTGGCGGGGGTAAATCTGGCAAAGTCACATGGTGTTCCTGTTGAAATGCCGGGTGGTGCAACACTTGTTCCGATATTTCATCCAAATTATTTAATTTTAAAGCCTGCTGCCAAGCGTGACGTTTGGGATGCGTTACAAAATGTTCGAAATATCTTGAAAAGTGCCGAATAATAGTTAATAATTCACGCATGTCTAACAAAGGAGCTTAACATTAAACCTACATTTAACCGTGATAATCGTCGCGACATGGGTCCGCGTATGAACAATCGGATTTTTGCAAAGACCGTTCAGGTTATTACATCGGATGGTCAAAATCTTGGTGTTATGCCAACGTCTCAGGCACTGCAAATGGCAATGGACCAGGGGCTTGACCTGGTTGAAATGAATGCTAATGGTGCGGTTCCAATTACCAAGATAATGGACTATGGCAAATTCAAATATGAACAGAAAAAGCGCGCATCAGAGGCACGTAAGAATCAAAAAACAACCGAATTAAAAGAAGTCTGGATTAAGCCCTTTATCGAAGAAAACGATTTGAACATCAAATTAAAAAAAGTGTTTGAATTTTTGGCAGAAGGTAACAAAGTTAAAATTTCCGTTATGACCAAGGGTTCCAAAAAGGTTTTGGCGCGTGGTAAAGATGCGGTTCCTGAATTGTTTGCCCGCGTTATTGAAATTGTTGGTGACAAAGGCAATCTGGAATCTAAATCAAAGCCAGACGAACGCACCAAATCCATTATTATCGCGCCTGCTAAATAAATCAGTCGTATAAAACAACAACACCCCGTTATGGGGTGTTTTTTTTATGCCAGTTCCTTGACCGTCTTGGTCTGTGGGTCGTATGCGCGCGGCGCACCTGCGTATCGCAAAACCCGATGGTGTTTTGGAATCAGATATTCTGGTATTGGGGACGATTCCCCCAATTTGACTTTATCATTCATTTCTATCTGTACCTTGGTCTTGCGATAGAAGTGCCATTCCCCATCTGCTTCGATTGGACGGTTATAAAACCCCTGGAACAAGACCAACTGTTTTCCTTTGGCCAGTGTCATCAAATCCATAGGACTGAACAAGTCTTCTTCCTTATCGACCTCTACTTCTTTTCCATCTGGTCCTTTTTCTTTTTTCTTGGTTTTCTTTTTACCAATCATGTGGGTAAAGCGTTCTGCGGTTGCGGGGTCATTGACACGTAAAATAATTTTTGCTGCCGTGTTTGCGATAATAGTATCCGCCGCCTTGTCACCATATTTTTCAGAAATCTGACTGATATCCTGACCTACAATCAGGTAAGACACCTTTTGTCCACGTCCAACGGCGGGACCTTGGATAATCGCCTGCAGTTTATTCATAGTTGGCATTTCGTCCAGCACGAATAATGTTGGATATGGTCCTAACTTTTTCCCATGGTTGACCATTTCAGGTTTATTAGCAATCAGGAAGTTAGACAATAATTCAATGAACATAGATGTAATCGCATTAAACGCGGGTGCGTCTGCCACATTCATAGACAGATATACCGTCACTGGCTTTACCTTGCCATCACGTGGGTCAACCATTCCGCGCAAATCACTAAAGTGCAAATCAGAATGGCGTGTGTGTTTATTTACTGCGGGGTGACGGAAAATATTAAGTCCCGCATTCATCGTAGAAATTACTGACCCGCGTTCCTTGTCTGGTGTATTGGCCAGGTTAATAAGGGCAGATACAGCATCGCTGTCGTATGCGTACAGTTGCGCTTCGTTTACCGCCTCGTTCAAAAAGTCCTTCATGGGGTCTGCCATCATAACCATCTGGTCGCCCTGGCGTTTTCGTTCTTCGATTTGTTGTCCGACCTTGATTTGGCCTTCGACGTACCACGCCAGGAACATCGGAATAGATGCTTCGCACCCATGCCATTCCTGGGGCAATCCGCCCCATGTTCCAACATGAACATAGTTATTTATATTTAATTGTCCTTTTTGTAACAGTGCCATCGCCGCGAACGCATTTTGGTCTGATGTCATTGTCATATAGTAATCCATCAAAACCGCCGCATCTTGTGCATCGAACGCCCCGGTTTTTAAACGGTTATAGAAATAATCGTTTGCCTTGGCACGTTCAACCTTGGACACGATAAAGTTGATAAAGCCGGTCAATGCCGCGCGCGCGGTGTTTGACCAGTGTGGGTCCTTGGCATTTTCTTCAATAATAGAATTAACGATAACCTGGATATAGGTGCTTTTTTCTTCTGCGTTATCTGGCAGGTTTTCCGGCGACAACGGATTCCACGCTGGATAATAAATACCTTTTTCTGGTTCGTCGCGTGCCGCCCAGTTTATTATAAACACCGGACCGATTGTTGCGCGATATGCAGACGTGTCAAATTTCAATTCTGGTTTCGGGTCGTTAATAATCATAGAAACGTTATCGCATCCCAGAATAGTTGGAATAACGACCCCTTGTGTTTTACCGGTACCGGCGGGTGCCAACAGCAGTGCCGACAAACATTCATCCATCTTCAGTGCTTTGCCCTTAAAGTATCCCAACACCATCATGAACCCATTAAACAGCCCTTCTTTATTTTTGTAATCTGCTGCCATTTTTTTGATGTCGTCTGCGTTGGCGACACGTGATGTTTTGGAATCAAATTTATCTTTGCTGTGTGGGTTAAATTCGTCTGTCATTGTTGCGTCGGACAAAAAGAAATATCCGATAATTGGCAACAGTGGCGTTATGCATGCAAAATCTGGTCTTAATAAACAGCGTGTCAGCCATGCTGGGATTTGTGCGAAAACACTCATTCCCATTGTGCTGAACATCTGGCTTAGATAAATTCCGACCCAGTGTTTGGTTGCCGGACTCCACCCATATCGCCAGATATGTTCTATTGGGAATGCGCACGCGAACATCAAAGCCCCAATCAGCCAGATGATAATCGCCCATCTGATTGACCAGAATTCACGTGCCTGTGGTGTTTGTTCGTGTTCTTTGTATGCACTTGACCGGAATATGCTAATTCCTTTGCCTTTGCCTGATGCTGATAAAAAGTTGAATTTCGTAGCCATGGTGTTAAGATTATATCAGAAAAAACATAATTTATAAATCAGGAATTGCAAAAAGATGAAAAATATTCCGCGTATTTTTATTGGCAACGAAATATCTGTTGGGTCGCAAATTTCCATATCGCGTGAAACGGCGCACTATCTGTCGCGTGTTATGCGAACGGACCGTTGTTTGGTTTTTGGTAATGGTAATGAATATAACGCTGTTCTGTCTTCGGATGGCAAGGACTTGATTATAGGTGACCAGACCGAACATCGTGACCCATCGAACGATTTGACATTGATGTTTTCGCCGATTAAGCGCACGGACGATTTAATGAACATGGCGACTCAGATGGGGGTTGCGGCGTTTTTACCTGTGATAACGGCGCGTACAAATGCCAACCATATAAATTGGTCGCGCATGGAAAAAATAGTAATCGAAGCATCGGAACAATCGAACCGAAACACGGTTCCAAAGATTTTGCCGCCGGTTAAATTTTCTGACCTGGATTTATCTGGCATTGTCTTTGCGGACGAACGTGCGGCATACGGCAAACAATCCGCTTGTGTGCCTGGGGTTGTCTCTTCTATACTTACGGGGCCCGAAGGTGGTTTTTCAGACGACGAATTTTCGGCATTAGATGCGGCGGGTGCCTGTGGGATTTCTTTGGGCAAGACCATCCTCAGGGCAGAGGTTGCCGCCATTGTGGCGATTTCCAAGGTGTTAAAGTAAATGACGGTCAGGCTTGCTAAATTTTTATCAGATTCTGGGGTTGCGTCACGTCGTGGCGCCGAAGAATTAATTGTATCCGGTCGTGTCAGTGTTAATGGCGCGGTTGTTGATACGCCGGTGTTTTTTGTCGCACCCCAAGACCAGGTTTGCGTTGATGGCGCACCTGTCACGGCGCGCACTGATACACAGTTGTACAAGTTTCACAAGCCGCTAAACACAATGACCACTGTTCGTGACACCCGTGGTCGTAAAACTATTTATGATTGTCTGCCGGTGGAATATCGTGGGTTAAAGTATGTTGGTCGTTTGGATTACAAGACCACTGGCTTGTTATTATTGACCAATGATGGCGACTTGGCACGTCGTTTAACATTACCATCGTCGAACATAGCGCGCACCTATATTGCGACCGTAAATTGCAATGATTTTTCACGACTTGATTGTGCGCGTCGTGGTGTTACTGTTGATGGCATTCATTATGCACCAATGAAAATAGATGTATTACCAGATAAGAATTTGCGTATTACAATCACCGAAGGCAAAAAGAACGAAGTGCGCATAGTCCTTCGTGCGTGCGGCTGTCCTGTGCGAAAATTGCATCGCATTTCTTATGGAAAAATAGCCCTAGGAAAACTGCCTGTTGGAAAAATTGAAAAAATATCGCAGAAAACAATTGACGAAATGTTAAAATCTCTCTAATATTTGATTAAAAGGAAGGGAGATTTAAATGAAAAAAATACCTGCAAAAAACAAAGTTGAATCTACAAAGCGCGTAAAAGTACGCCCTGTGGCGTCTAAGCCAACTGTCAAAGAATCCAAAGCCAAACCATGTTTTAATGCATGGTCGTTGTCGATTTATGTTTATTGGTTCATAATTTTGTTTTTCATTGCGGCAACATTTTATATTTTGGGTCGTTCTCACAATCCTGCACAAACAGTTGCCAAGGTTGAAATCACGGAAGAGGCATTATTGCAATCTGGTGATTTTTACGAAAGTGGCAAAACAAAATTGTTGGCGGGTGCTTTGTCCGATGCAATTGTCGATTTGACGGCGGCAATTGATTCAGGTGCGGCGTCTGTTGATGCATACATCTTGCGCGGCGAAGCGTACATGCAATCTGGCGATTATGAAAATGCGCTGGCGGATTTTGACACTGCCTTGTCCAAGGACCCTGCGAATGCGGTTGCCTATTATGACCGTTCGCTGTTGAATACCCGTTTGGAAAACTATGGTGCGGCGTTGAATGACATCAACAATGCATTGGCTGCGAACTCGTCGAACCCGACACAGGTTTTGCAGATGCGTGATTTGTATGCCAAACGTGGTCAGTTAAATTTGTGGACCAAGAATTGGCAGGGTGCGGTTGCTGATTACACAAATTCTTTGTCTTATCCGGATGGTGTGATTAATCCAACTGTATATGCGGACCGTGCCGAGGCATATACTGCACTGGGTCAATATGCGGACGCTATCAATGATTATTCGTCTGCGGTCCGTGTTATCTCGGAACAGATTCAGGGTGCGCCAACCATGGAAGAACGCGAATCTTTATCCAGTCGCGCCATGAGTTATTTTGAAAAGTCTGCGGCATTGAATTTGAATCTGGGCAATGTAGATGCGGCACGCAGTGACCTGGAATCTTCATACACGATTGCAGTTGCGTTGGGCGATGCCGAAACAGTTGCAAGATTGCAATCTTTGATTTCAGAATTGTCCGCACCTGCTGCCCCTGCGGCGGTTGACGCGACAGTTACCGAAGCGGTGGTTGTTGAAACACCTGCGCCGGCTGCAAATTAAACTGTGATATGCGATACTATCCCCACCATGCGGTGGGGATTTTTACGTGTCTAAATACTGTTAAATTTATTTGCAAAGACCCAAATATGCTTTATAATCAACATCAGCGAAGTTGAAATTATTCTTTTGTACATTTGGCACAGAATGTATAAACGAATGATTTTTCTTCGCAAGATAAACAAACTGAATAAAATGGAGAAAAAAATGGTATTTGGTTTATTCAAGAAAGACGAAAAAGCAAAATTAAATAATCCTGTTGTGGTTGAAATTCCTTATGGCGATACGACATTGCGCCTGGAAACAGGGCGTATGGCGAAACAGGCGAATGGTTCTGTTTTGGCGACAATGGGTGAAACAATGGTTTTGGCAACTGTGTGTGCTGAAAAATCTGCGGTCGAAGGTCAAGACTTCTTTCCATTGACTGTTGATTACCAAGAAAAATTTGCATCTGCGGGTCGCATTCCGGGTTCTCGTGACCGTCGCGAAGGCAAGGCATCAACTGCCGAAACCTTGACTGCACGTTTGATTGACCGTCCAATCCGTCCGCTGTTCCCTGAAACATTTAAAAACAAAGTGCAAATTATTGCCCAGGTTTTCTCTTATGACAAAGTGAATCAGCCTGACATCTTGGCGATGATTGCATCCAGTGCGGCATTGGCATTGTCTGGTGTTCCATTCCAGGGACCAATCGGTGCGGCGCGTGTTGGCTATGCAGATGGCAAATATATCTTGAATCCATCTAAAAAGGCAACCGAAGATTCCGAAATGGATTTAGTTGTGGCTGCGACCAAAGACGGCGTGCTGATGGTTGAATCTGAAATCGGCGAACTGGACGAAGCGACCGTATTGGGCGCGGTAAAGTTCGGCTTTGATGCACAACAGGCGGTTATCAACGCAATTAACGAATTGGCGGACAAGGCTGGCAAAGAACGCTGGGCAACACCTGAAAAGACCGCGGAACAGTTGACAATGGAATCTGATTTCGAACAGTTTGCGCCTCAAATCGAAGAAGCGTTACAGATTAAAGAAAAATTGGTTCGTCTGGAAACATTGGCAAACATTCACGCATCTGCCAAGGCGCGTATCCCAGAATTGTTCCCAGAATCCGAACGTGCCACGTCCACATTAGAATCTTGGGCAGATGAAGTTATTGAAAACCTGACTGCGCGTATTATGCGTGGCAACATCTTGGCGGGCAAACCACGTATTGACGGTCGTGATAATAAAACGGTCCGCCCAATTGAAATCGAATTAGGCGTAATGCCACGCGCACATGGGTCTGCGCTGTTTACACGTGGCGAAACGCAGGCGTTGGTGTCGTTGACATTGGGTGGTGGCAAAGATGCATTGCCAATTGAATCTTTGGACGGTGCCGAAGAACGTGACTTTATCTTGAACTATAACTTCCCGGGCTATTCTGTTGGCGAATGCAAAGGGTTAAAGTCACCTGGTCGTCGTGAAATTGGTCATGGAAACTTGGCGTGGCGTGCGGTTCATCCAATGGTGCCATCACGCGCCGAATTTGACTATGTGATTCGTATTGTATCTGACATTTTGGAATCAAACGGTTCATCGTCAATGGCGACGACATGTGGTGCGACATTGGCAATGATGGACGGTGGTGTTCCAATGAAGCGTCCAGTTGCAGGTATCGCAATGGGTCTGATTAAAGAAGGCGATGATTATGCCATTCTGACGGACATCTTGGGTGACGAAGACCACCTGGGCGACATGGACTTTAAGGTAACCGGTACGGACCAAGGTGTAACCGCTCTGCAGATGGATATCAAAATCACATCTATTACATTTGAAATTATGGAACGTGCCTTGGCCCAGGCCAAAGACGGTCGTATGCACATCTTGGGCAAGATTGAAAAAGCAATCAAAAAGCCACGTGCATCTGTGTCTGAATATGCACCCCAGGCATACACCATGAAAATCAACCCGGACAAAGTTCGTGAAGTTATCGGCAAAGGTGGTTCTGTGATTCAGGCACTGGTCCGTGAAACAAACACGATTATTGATTTGGAAGATGACGGTACAATTAAAATCATGGCAACTGATAAGGCAGATGCTGACAATGCAATCCAACGCATCAAAGACATTGTTGCCGAACCAGAAGTTGGCATGATTTACAAAGGTACCGTATCTGGTATGAAAGATTTCGGTCTGTTTGTAAAAATCATGAACGGATTCGAAGCCATGGTTCATATTTCTGAAATCACAGGCGAACGTATTGCAAAAATTGAAGACACAAAAATCAAAGAAGGCGATACGGTTTATGTCCGTTTCTTGGGTGCCGACAAACGTGGCAAAACACGCATGTCTATGGTTGGTATTGACCAGAAAACAGGCGAAGAAATCAAGAAATAAGGCATTGATATATGAAACCTGAACAATTAAATTGGACGGACAAAGATTGGGCGACGCACCTGGGGTGTGTCGTCCAAGACGTTCCAAAATTCAAACGTTATTTAGAGCAGAATTTTTGGTTGGGAATCTGGCAAGAGCGCGATACAAACTTGAAATATGCGGAAATCCAGATGCGCCATGACACGCCATCTGGGAATGTTCGTTATATTCCATTGGTAACATCTCGTGGGTTTGATATGCCTTTGGACCAGATAGTTCAATATACAAACAATACCTTTATCCCATCACTGGAATTAAAGCCGGTTGTTGCAGAATCTCGTGGTGTTCCGCCAAAAATTTTACAAATGTTGCATATAAACGAAAAACAAAAATAGAGCAGGGGGGATACCATGGATATGGAAGCGTTAATGGCACAGGCTGCCGAATTACAAAACAAAGTTGCCGCCGCCCAGGACCAGTTAGCAAAAACAACAATCAAGGGCATTGCCGAAGGTGGCTCGTGCATTGTTGATATGACGGGAAAGTATGATGTTTTAAATATTAAAATTCATCCAAGTGTTCTGGCGCATGGCGTGGACACGGTTTCCAGTGTTGTCATGTCCGCGTTGCGCGATGCCAAACAAAAGGCAGATGATTTAATAGACAAGGTTATGGGCGACGCAACCGCCGGCGTTCCAATGCCATAATAAAAACCCGCATTTGCGGGTTTTATTTTTAGGCTTTTTGTAACACTGCGGTAAATGTAGATTCCGCCACTTTTTTTCCACCCACAAACGCAATACCGTGGAATTTGTGTAATTTCATCTTGGTCATCAATAATTCCACATGCAATTCCAATTTGTCGCCTGGCTTTACCATGTGTGAAAATTTAATTTTTTCCATTGTTGTAAAATACCCCAGCATATCCTTGCGTTCTTCTTCGTTCAGTCGTTTAAACGCAACATAGCACGCGGTCTGTGCCAATGCTTCTACCTGCAGAACCCCCGGCATAATAGGATTGCCTGGGAAATGCCCCGCACACCAAAATTCATCATCACGCACATATTTAATACCGACCGCGCTGGTATCAGTGTATTCGCGAATTTCATCAATAAGGCGCATATCACCGCGATGTGGTATTATTTTTTCTATTTCCTTTGCATCAATCATACGATTTCTCCCCATCTTTATTATTTTTTCTCGTTCTTCATTTGCTTTTTCAACCATGCATAGTGACGCATAAATTCTGTACCTGGTCCTGCCGGATATCCCATGTGTGATTCGCCATCTGGAATATTGCGGAATACACCACTGTTTGCACCGACAGACGCATCATTGCCAATCTTGACCCCATTTGCCACACCGACATGTCCCCCCAGCAGCGCACGGTCACCTACAACAATACCACCCGCCAAACCGACGCCACTGGCCAAGAAGCATTCTTCACCAATCACAACGCCGTGTGCAATCTGGCACAGGTTATCGATTTTAGTTCCGTTTCCAACCTTGGTATCTGTCATTGCGCCACGGTCTATGCAAGTATTCGCGCCAACAGACACGCGTTCGCCAATAACGACACGTCCAACATGTGGAATAAAGATATTGTGTCCATTTTGTCTTGTGTATCCAAACCCATCTTTACCGATAACGGCATTGGCGTTAATTACAGAATCTGCCCCAATGGTTGCATTTTCGATATGCGCCCCAGTTTGAACGATGGTGTTTTTACCAATAACTACATTTCGACCAATATACGCATACGGATAAATCTTAGCCCCTGGTTCAATGACCGCGCCTTTTTCGATTGTTGCGAATTGTCCGACGTAATTAGTTCTTTTTTTACGAAAGAAAACCCCGCGTTCGATATGTGCATTTTTGTTGATGCCAAAGCGTGGTTTTTCGCGATAAATCTCGCCCAAGATTTTAACAATATTTCCACGTGGACTTTCCGTAATCAGCAGTGTCGCCCCCTTTGGCGCGTGCTTTGCCTGTTCTGGCTGAACCAGAATAACGGTTGCGCGTGTTTTTTGCAAAACCTCTATAGGCAGTATTTTAAACGCATTACTGTTTTGTTCTGTTGAATAAAAGGCCAATTGTCCTGCTTTGGCATCTGCAATAGGTGCCACCCCGCGCACAGGTGTGTTTGCATCCCCACGCAGTTCCAATCCAAATTTAGCCGCCAATGCGCCGGCTGTTGTTTTGCTTGCCGCCGGTCCAAACAAGTTTTTAATTAGTTTCATCATAGCAAGGCGATTATAGATAAAAAAAAACTGTTACGCCACAAATAATATAAAATATTGTTTTTTGCTTGCGTTTTGCCAAAAGGACTTTATAATTAACAGTGTTCTTAAATAAATTTTAAGAGCGGGGTGACAAAAACCCCGCTCTTTCACTAAGACAGATAACGCATAAGGAGTGTACAGAATGTCTTTTGTATCATCAATGCCACGCCAGGACTTGTTATTCAATATCGATTCCTTGGCCAAAGAAAAACAAATTGACCGCGAAGTTGTGTTCGAAGCACTGGAAATTGCGGTTGCAAAAATCGCAAAACATAAATACGGCGAAGAATTTAATATCACTGCCAGCATTGACCGTAAAAACGGCGCAATACATGTTAAGCGTTTGTTCACGGTTATTGAATCCCCAGAATCCATGGGTGAAGAATATGATGCTAATACTATGCTGACTGTGGCACAGGCAAAAAAATATACAAAAGATGTTCAGGTTGGTGACGTTGTCGAAGATATCTTGCCAGAACCAGAATTCGGGCGTATGGCGTTTCAAACGGCAAATCAAATTATGAAAGCGCGTGTTCGCGATGCGGAACGTGGCCGTCAGTACGAAGAATTTAAAGATACAATCGGTGACATTGTTCATGTTACTGTGACCCGTGTTGAATACGGCAGTGTTTACGTCGGTATTGGTGAATCGCGTGGTGGTGTTTATCGCGCCGAAGGCTATATCAAGAACACAGAATTGATTCCTGGGGAACGCGTTGCGGTTGGTGACAAATTCCGCGCATTGATTATGAATGTTGAACGTTCTAATACCGGCAATCAGATATTCTTGACGCGTACCCATCCATTGTTTATGGAAAAACTGTTCACGCAGCAGGTCCCAGAAATTTACGATGGTGTGATTAAGATTCATTCTGTGTCGCGTAATCCTGGCTCTCATGCCAAGATAGCGGTTGAATCCACGGACCCATCTGTTGATGCGGTTGGTGTAACTGTTGGGCATCGTGGTGAACACATAAACCCAATCAGCAACGAATGTCACGGCGAAAAGATTGATGTTATTCTGTATTCCGAAGACCCTGCGGTCTATATTGTCAACGCCATGCAACCTGCCAAGGTCGCAAAAATCATCGTTGACGAAGATACTCATCGTGCCGCGGTTGTTGTAAACGAAGATCAACAGTCGCTGGCGATTGGTCGTCGTGGTCAAAATGTTCGTTTGGCATCTCAGTTGACCGGATGGAATATTGACGTTATGAATGAAACCGAAGAACAAGAACGTCGCGCCAAAGAGTTCAAGGAAAAGACAGAATTGTTTATTGGCGGGTTGGATGTTGATGAAATGATTGCGCATCTGTTAATAACCGAAGGTTTCCGTACAATCGAAGAAATTGCGTTTGTGGACATTTCTGAATTGGAAAGTATCGAAGGCTTTAATTCTGAATTGGCAGAAGAACTGCAAAAGCGCGCCAAGGATTACCTGAACAAAATCGAACAAGACTACATTGACCAAGGTCATAACTTGGGCATGACTGATGACTTGTTGACTTTTGATTTTGTAAAGCGTCCAACAATCATGAAATTGGGTGCGGCGGGCATCAAGACATTAACAGACCTGGCGGATTTGTCTGCGGACGAATTGGTTGAAATCTTGGGTGAAGACACAATGTCCGAACGCTTGGCGGGTCGTGTTATCATGAAGGCGCGCGAACAGGTTTATGACATTAAACAAGGCAACGAATAATAAATAATTTGGAGTTTGTTAAACCATGGCAACATTAACACTGGGAAAATCTGTAACAACGGATGCAGTACGCAGCAAAAAGGGCGACGCGGTATTTGTTGAACGTCGTCGTCGCGTTGTTGCACCTGGCAGCAAAGAATTACGTGACGAACCTGCAAAACCGGTTCAGCAGCGCAATGCCTCGGACGAGAAGTTGCGTGCTGTTCTGGCGGCGGCCAAGGCGCGTGAAGAAGAACGCAAAAAGCGTGAAGCCGAAGAAGAGGCTGCACGTCTGGCGCGCGCCGCGGAAATTGAACGTGCTAATCGTGAATACGAACAGGTTCGCGAACAATTGGCTGCGCGTGAAAATAATGTTGCCCCGGTCGAAACTGTCGAAGAAGCCCCGGTTGTGCGTGCAAAGCCTGCGCCCACACCAAAGGTCTTTACAAACAATGCGCCGGCACAAAATTCGCGCAAAAATCGTGGTGGCGAAGACGAAGACACGCGTCCGGGTAAATTTGGAAATTCTAAGAAAGATTTCAAAAAGTCTGGCAAAATCCATCTGCACGATATTGTTATGGGTGACGGCGAAGACGAAGATGAAATTGGCATTCGTGGCGCAAACCGCCGCCGCAGCGAAGCGTCCCTAAAGCGTTTCCGTGAAAAGGCACGCGCGGTATTTTCTGCCCCGCAAAAGGTTGAACACGTTGTCACATTGGGCGATACAATCACCGTCAAAGATTTGGCGGCGGCAATGGCTGAAAAGGTTGGTAACGTTGTAAAGAAACTGATGGAAATGGGCATGATGGTATCAATGAATCAGTCTATTGATGCTGACACTGCCGAATTGATTGCGTCTGAATTTGGTGCCACGGTCAAGCGCGTAGAAATGAAGCCTTATGCGGAAATTCTGGAACGCGAACCAAACCCAGAACATCTAAAGCCACGTGCGCCGGTTGTGACGGTTGTGGGACACGTTGACCACGGTAAAACATCTTTGTTGGATGCGTTCCGTAACGCAAACGTTGCCGCCGGCGAAGCGGGCGGTATTACCCAGCATGTATCGTCATACGAAGTAAAAACACAGTCTGGCGAAATGATAACCTTTTTGGACACGCCTGGTCACGAAACGTTTACGGCGATGCGTGCGCGTGGTGCGCAAATGGCAGACATTGTTGTATTGGTTGTTGCTGCAAACGATTCTATTATGCCACAAACGATAGAGGCTATTAATCACATCCGTGCGGCTAATGTTCCATTTATTGTTGCGATTAACAAGATTGACCTGCCCGAAGCAAATGCATTGCGCGTAAAAACAGACCTGTTGCAACAGGAAGTTCAGGTCGAAGAAATGGGTGGTGATGTTCAGTGTGTTGAAATTTCTGCAACCAAACGCATTGGTCTGGACAAGTTGGAAGAAGCCATTTTGCTTCAGGCGGAAATGATGGAATTAAAGGCGGACCCTGATATGTCTGCGGTCGCCTATGTTGTCGAAGCCAAACAGGAAAAGGGTCTGGGTGCGGTTGCAACTATCCTGATGCGCCAAGGCACATTAAAGATTGGTGACGTATTTGTTGTTGGTGAAACATTTGGTCGCGTACGTGGTTTGATTAATTCTGCGGGCGAACGCGTAAAGTCTGTTAAACCGGGTCAGCCTGCGGTGGTTCTGGGGTTGAACAGTGTACCTGGGGCAGGGGACGAATTGCGCGTCATGGATACCGAGGCGCAAACACGTGAAGTTGCGGCATATCGCGCGCAACAGGCCAAAGACAAAGCCAACGCGGTTAAACGTTCGTCTTTGGAAGAATTATTTGCCAAACGCGACGAAAACAAGAAGTTGATTTTGCCTGTAATATTGCGTGCCGACGTTCAAGGTTCGGTCGAAGCGATTTCAGACATGGTCAAAGAAATCAGCACAGACAAAGTTGGTGTTGACATCTTGTCGTCTGGCGTTGGTCAGATTACCGAAGGTGACATCCGTCTTGCGACGGCATCTGGCGCGGTAATAATTGCATTTAATGTGCGTGCGGATTCTGTTGTCCGTGACATGGCGCGCAATAACGGCGTTGATATTCGCTATCACAGTGTTGTTTATCGTATTACCGACGAAATCAAAGAAATCTTGTCTGGTAAACTGGCACCTGAAAAGCGCGAAACATTTATCGGCTATGCGGACGTTATTGCCTTGTTTACGGTGGGCAAGGGTACGCGTGTTGCGGGATGTCGCATGACCGAAGGCACAATCAAGAAAGATGCCTTTGTTCGTCTGCTGCGCAACAATGTCGTTATCTATGATGGTAAAATTGGACAACTGCGCCGTGAAAAGAACGAAGTCAAGGAAGTGTCTGGTGGCGTTGAATTTGGTATGTCTTTTGACAAGTACAATGACTTGAAGGAAGGCGACCGTGTTGAATGTTACGAGGTCGAAGAAGTTCGCGCCCAATTGTAAAATCCAAGCCCCCGAAAGAATGGGGGCTTTTTTGTGTCTTGAAAACGCGCAACTTATACTTTATACTGCATAGCATGAGGATTTTAAACAGATATTTTTTACGACAATTGGTGGTGATTTTTATAATGCTGCTGCTGGTTTTGACGGGGCTTGCGTGGATGATGCAAATTATGTCCATGATGAAGTTTTTGTTGAAATACGGCATTGACCTTGGCAGTTTTTTGGGGCTTACTGCGTTAATGATTCCGTTTATTGCATCAATTATTGTCCCCTTTGTTTGTTTTATTGCGGTTATCTTTGTTTACAATAAAATGATAGCGGACAATGAAATAACGGTCATGGCTGCATCTGGTCTGTCGCCACGTCAAATTGCGCGTCCTGCGTTACGTCTTGGGGCGGTGTTGACTGTATTAAATCTGGTTTTAAATTTATGGATAGTTCCGCACAGTCAGTCTTTATTTTATGATACTCAGTGGAATCTTCAGTATGGTATGGCGCACATGAAATTACAAGAAAGTGCATTCACAGAAATTTCCAACGGCTTGGTTGTTTATGTGGACAAGGTTTCTGGTCATGATTTAAGTCAGGTTATGTTATCGGATATGCGTGACGAAAATGCCCCCAGCACTATTTTTGCAGAAAAAGGAAAACTGGTTTCAACAGTACGCGGTTTATCACTGGTTATGACGAATGGTTCGTTGCAGTCATCTGGTCAAAACATGGTTACGGGAACATTTGAAACGTTCGACATGGATTTGAATGTTGTTGACAAGGAAGGTAACACGTCATTCCGTGTGCGTCGCATTCCAACAATGGAACTGATGCGAATTGTGTTTGATGCGGAAACCAAGAAACAGCACAAACTGATTTTATCAGAATTATGCAGTCGTTTTTATACGCCTGTTATGAATTTGATATTGGCTGCGTTGTGCGTGTTGGTATTACTTCGTTCGTCCTTGCTGCGTCGTCGTGCAAGTTTTGCCCCAATGGTGGCTGTTGGTGCGATGGCGGGTGTTATGGCGTTATATATGTCTGCGTCTAACATGATAAGCAGTCTGACTGGCTTTGCGTTATTGGGGGCAGGGTTGGCTGTTTTGTTGGGGGTAATTTTAATGGTGTTGTCCAAGAAATGATGCGTATAAATTATTTTTTATTACTGTGTTTGTTACCAATGGCTGCGCATTCTGCGGCTTCTTTGGACTTGGATGAACCACGTACCATTATATCGGACCGTATTGAATATGATGTCAAGACGGAAACGATAAAGACATCTGGCAATACTGAAATTGTAAATGCGTCTGGTCAACGTATGACCTTGACTGATTCCTATATCACGCAAAAGGGTGAACAGTTATCTGGTGACAATATTAAATTATGGCTGGGCAATCACGTGTATGTTGAATCAGACAATATTACACGCAAAGGCAACCTGACGATTGCGCGTCACGCCATGTTTACTGCGTGCGATGATTGCGATGCCTATGGTGATGCGTGGGAAATTACAACGTACAAAATTATCCATGATATGGAAGAGCGTATGTTGAAATTCTACAGTCCGGTATTACGCACATATGATATTCCTGTTTTGTGGTGGCCGTATTTTGAAATGCCGGACCCTGGTGTGAAATACAAGACTGGTTTTCTGATGCCCGACTTTGAATCTACGAATAAGATGGGGACTCAGATAAATGTTCCGCTGTACATATCTTTGTCTGACACGCACGATATGACCTTTACCCTGTCGTATTTGACCCAGGAAAACCCATTGTTTCAATTGGAACATCGCCTGAATGCATCTCATTCAGAATATCGTACCAAGGGTTCATTTACGCATAATCGTGCGGGCGAGAATCGTTGGCATATCTTTAATGATGATATTATTGAACTGGGCGAATATGCGCGTGCGACGATATTTTTGGAACGTGCATCTGACAAGACCTATCTTCAAAAATATGGGTTCTATGATGACCAGCCGTACTTAGATTCCGGGGCAAAACTGGAATTGTTTGGGCAAAGCAGTTATGTTGTTGCGGACGCTCATATTTTCCAGGAACTACGTGAAAGTACTGGTAATCAGACATCAACAGATGGTGATATTTTGCCGAACATTCGTGCGGTTCATCAAACTGCGCCATTTTTTGGTGAAACCTATGCGACATTTGGTGGTGATGTTTTGGGGATATCTGGCGATGGCACATCGGCACAGCGTATGATTGGCGACGTTCGTATAACTTCGCCTTGGACATTGTGGGGTGGCAATCGCCTTACCGCCAGTGTATCTGCGCGTTACGATTTGTATAATTTTGATAATACCATTATGTCTGATAACGAAGTCTATTCTGGTATCAAGCACAGATTTTTGCCCAGTGGATATCTTGAATGGGGGCTGCCTATGTTCAAACCGTCTGACACCTGGACTCAGATTATAGAACCACGTGCCAGAATCACATTTATGCGCCACCTGGACAGTGAAGGATTTGCGTTGAACAATGATTCTGCGGGAACGATTTTAACGGACACGACATTGTTTTCGGATAATCGTTTTTCGGGTCTGGACCTGTGGGAAAATGGAACTTATGCGGACTATGGTGTACGTTGGGCGGCGTTCAGTGCCAAGGGCGACACCTATGAATTATTCCTGGGTCAATCTTATGATTTTTCCGAACGTCCGGAAACAGAATTGCGTGGTGGATTTCACAATGGTTCATCGGACTATGTTGGTCGCATCAGTTATAACAATATGCGCTGGTTAAATATTGCATCTCGTTTTCGTTTGAATCAGTCTGATTTATCGTTACGTCATCTGGAAACCACGGCGAATGTCGGTACATCACGAAACTTTATTAATCTGGGGCATATTTGGTCGCAACACCTAAGTCCAGATTTTACAGAAAACACCGACATTAACGAAGCGATAATCGGCACAGGCGTTCAACTGACGGAACGTTGGGCATTGCGCTGGAATATGGTTTATAACATGGAACTTGGCGAATTTCAGCGTCATTCAGGTGGTTTCTTTTATACACATCCTTGTTATTATTTGTCTGTTGAATATCGTCGTGATAACGCGATTAAAGAGGACTATGTCGGAACAACTACGTTCCAATTCAGATTTGGCATGGCCATAAACGGTCAGCAGTATTAAGAAAGGAAAAAAGGAATGAAAATAACTAAAAGCATTTATGCGTTTTTGTCTTTGTTTTGTATAAATTCTGCATTTGGGGCCAGTGTTGTTGCCACCGTGAATGGCACCCCTATAACTGATTCAGACATAACTGCGCGCACTAAGTTAATGGCGCGTCAGGGCAAAACATCAACAGACAATCGCCGTGTTGCGCTTCAGAACATAATTGACGACAATGTAAAACTGGCGTATGCGGCAAATTTTAACGCGGTCCCAGATGATGACACCGTATCCAAGGAATTCAAAAAATTAAATTTATCAGATTTAACCGGTACCGAACGTGATATTGCAATGTCGGCATTGCGTGCGGAAATCGCCTGGCAGATAATCGTTGCGCGCACTGTAATGCCCACGGTCAGCGTTACATCCGAAGACCTTGCCGCCGAACGTGCGGGCTTGGCGCGTGAACATGGCTTGCCTATTGAAATGACGATTGTCCGTCTGACAGATATTCCATCAGACATTGCGCAAAAGTTGACCAAACCTAAATCATGTGATGCCGCACTTCAGATGGCAGAATCCCTGGGTGGTGTTCCGCAAAAATTTACCGCGTTGCAGTATGAACTGTCTGCGGACATTCGCGCCCGTGTTGCATCATTGCCATTGTTGACATGGTCGCCACGTGTTGATGATTCAGTCCTGTTGGTATGCAGTACCAAGAAAACATCAGAATATAAAAATCTTGATGAAATCATTAAACAAAATACCACCTATAAACAGGCTATGTTCCTGGCGGACCAGCAATTAAAGCAACTGCGCAGAAAGGCAGTAATTATAATCAACGACGACAGATATAAACTATGAAACCGATTTTATTTGATTACACAGATTCAGAACTTGAAAAATTCATAACAGACATGGGTCAACCGCGTTTTCGTGCGCGCCAGATTCGTGAATGGTTAAATCGTGGTGCGCCTGATTTTGCATCTATGCGTAATTTGCCCGAAACGCTGCGCCGGGATTTGGACGCTTGTGCCAGAACCTTGCCTGTGCGCATTGTCCAAAAGTTACAATCATCAGACGGTGAAACGACTAAATTTTTGTTGGAATTAAACGATGGCGAACAAATAGAATGTGTTCTTATGCGTACAACATATGGTAACAGCGTTTGTGTCAGTTCCCAGGCAGGATGTGCTATGGGCTGTCGTTTTTGTGCCAGTACATTATTGGGGCTAAAAAGAAACCTTACAATAAGCGAGATTTTTTCACAAATTTTGGTTGCGCAATGGGAACTGCGCATGGACAAGAATTTATCAACCCCAATTCGTCCGAATGGCGACCCAAACAATGGCGACGTTTCGCATATTGTAATAATGGGAACGGGCGAACCCTTGCAAAATACCGAAAACGTAATTGGATTTATTGAACGTGCGAATCATGATATGGGTATTGGCTGGCGACGCATAACCTTATCGACATGTGGCGTCGTTCCGGGCATAGACCGCCTTATAGAATGGGGGCGACCAATAAACCTGGCGATTTCATTGCATGCGCCGACGGACGAATTGCGTTCGCAAATTATGCCAATAAATAACAAGTACAAATTATCAGATGTTTTAGATGCCGCCTGGCGTTTTACCGATAATCACAATCGTCAATTGATGATAGAATATATTTTGCTGGGTAAAAAGAACGCCGATGGCGAAACGGTTTTATATAATGCGACCCCAGAATATGCCGAAAAATTATCAGAATTGCTGGCGGGGAAAAATTGTATGGTAAATCTAATACCGTGGAATGCGGTTGATGAACGTGATTTTGCATCCCCATCTGGCAATTCGGTTCACCGTTTTCAAGATATATTAATCAAGAACGGCATACATACACGTATTCGCCGCGAACGTGGCACAGACATCGGTTCTGCATGTGGTCAATTGCGCCTTAATAATGCCAGGGGGAACAAATGAATTTAAAGTATATAACATGTTCTGACCCGCGTGAAGATATCAGTGTATCTGAAATGATGCGCCTGTTACATTTCGCGCCGCAAATTGAAATAGGGGTCCAGGCATCTCCTGGCGCGATGGCGACGGGACGTCCGCGCCACAAATGGTTTCAGCAACTAATGTCATTGGTTTCAAATATTGACACACCGTTAAACGTTGCGCTGCACGTGAATTACAGTTGGTGCAATGACATGTGTTCTGGGCGCATTCCCCCAGAAATTCAAGAATGGCTGATGCTGCGTCATGCCCGCACAAACGCACCCGCCGTCCGTCGCATTCAATTAAATATCGGTGATGGCACGAATGCATTTGATGCGAACAAGACCGCCAAACTTATCCATGATTTTCCAGACCACGAATTTATTTTCCCCTATAATTCCGTGGTCAGTAACCAAGTTGCCAAATTGCATGACACGGGCGCGAATTTTTCGCTGTTGTATGATTCTTCTTATGGCTATGGTAAATCCCCAGATGCCTGGTATGGACCTGTGTATTCATCGCATCCGATGGGTTACGCCGGTGGCTTATCGCCGGAAAATGTTGCGCAAAATCTGGATTTGATATCTGAACAATTGCCATCTGACTATACCACCTGGATTGATGCCGAAGGTCGCCTTATGAAACCAGGAACGCGTCAGATGGACCTGTCGCGTGCGCGCAGTTATGTTGATAACGCGCTTCGTTGGTCTGAATATAAATCAAAACAGCGTTAAAAAAATCCCCCGGTTTAAGGGGGTGTTTTTTTAAAACGTTAATCTAAGCCCGGCGGATATAAAGGGTGTTCTCACCGTCGTGCCACCCGACATCCACACGTCAACAAATTCGTTATATTTATATCTGAACGAAGCAATCAGTGTGTGGTCCTGAAAATCATTTATATCGCTGTCCCAGATTCCTGTATCTGAAAACATATAGGTCAAAGACACACTGTATTTCATCAGGTCATAACTGGCACCAATTCCTGCGACAATTCCATCTGACACATCACCACGTGGATTTTGGTCGTAAATTGCACGCGTTGTCACACCTACAATCCAACTGTTGTATTGCAGATTCATCCCCAACGACACCTGTGCGCGCCAATCAGCACTTACACCTGGCAGATAAACTTCTGGGTCAAAGTTGTCTGGGTTATCAATGAACGACATTCCCAACGAGTATGCTGTCTTTACCTTGCCTGCTGAATTGCGTAATTTTAATCCTGCATCCACTGCCCAATCATAGTCGTCTGTAATTCCTGCAACAGACACACCATATTGTGCATATTCACCTGGACTGGTAACTGCGTTTAATCGCAATGCGCCGCGCCCTGATGTCAGTGTTGTATCAGGGATGATACTGCCGTCGGCGTGTATTTTTTCGTTGTACAAAGGTCTGTCGTTTATGCGCAGGCCACCCACATCAGGCAACCCAACCCCTAATTTACGTGCAATAGAATCAGTGAACCCCACCTCTATACGCCCATATTCTGCGGATTCCACATAGGTGAATGCCTCTCTTGCCCATTTTCCTTTATCTAACGCTGCCTGGTCCAACGCATATACAATTCCAAATTTGTATTCGTTGTTCGGTACATAGTTCATTTGTCCACGCACGCGCCAATCGCCGATAAACAGTGTTGAATTTAAATCAGGCTCAATAACCCCAGACGTTGCGAACCCGGTCAGTTTCCATGCAAATTTATCAGTGTTATATTGTAACGCGTTTGCCAATTCGGGGGTTGCGGCGACCAACAACGCCGTTATAAAGGTTTTGGATAAAACAGACATCCTACATTTGTCCTTCGGTTTCTTTCAGTATCGCATCACGCAGTTTATTAAATGCGCGTTCTTCGATTTGTCTGACCCTTTCGCGTGAAATTCCGTATTTTTTTGACAGTGCCTCTAACGTTGCGGCGGGCTGCTTTAATCTGCGTGCGGTCAGAATTTCCCTATCGCGTTGGGGCATTTTTTCTATGTGCTTTTTCAGCAGTTCATATCCCTTGCGTCTAAATTCCATTTGTTCCAATGCATCTTCGATTGTGCCTTTGTCGTCTGTCATATTAGACAATATATCTGTTGCGCCGTCATCGGAATTCAGTGGCGCATTCAGCGACACATCACGTGCGCCCACACGCGTTGCCATACGTTGAACATCTTTTTCTGGCACGTCCAAATAGTTTGCAATTTGCTTGGTCTGTTCATCGGACAAATTATTATCAATAATTCCCAGTGCGCGTTTTGCGCGTGACAAATTAAAAAATACCTTTTTTTGGTTTGCGGACGTTCCAATTCGCACAATAGACCAATTATTCAAAATAGTTTCATAAATCTCGGCTTTAATCCAGAACATCGCGTATGTTGAAAATCGAAAACCTTTTTCTGGGTCAAATTTCTGTAACGCCTGCATCAGTCCCATATTTCCACTGGCGATAAGTTCCCCCACCGGAATGCCATAGTTTTTATAGTCGTACGCGACCGACACGACCAGTCTTAAATGACTGGCGACCAGTTTTTCTGCGGCGTTTTTATCCTGGAACTTAGTCCACTGCATTGCGTATTCATATTCTTGTTCCGCGGTCAATACAGGGATTTTTTGAATATTTTGAATATATTGTGCCAATCCAGTTTCGTCATTAACCCCACGTGCGGCGACGATACTGTTATTTGCAGTTGTTGGCAAAGCGTTCTTGATTTCCTTTTTCATAACTTTTATAGTATAACATAAATTGAAAATTATCAAGCCCAGGAGAATATATTATGGCAACAATCTTAGAAAGAAATAAAAACATCAAAGCACCCAAGAAAACACGTGCGGAACACATGGAAGACGCCCTGTATCGTGAAGTATGGGAAGATGTGAACAATGAAAAGACCTTAAAGTTTATTAAGAAATATTCCAAAGCAATGCTGGCGGGGGCGTTGGCGATAATGATTGTTGCAACCGGTATTCAGATAGGTATTCGCACGCACCAGGCAAATAAATTGGCGACGGCGGCGGTCTATGAGACAGCGTTGACGAACGCGGATGCGAATGCGCTGGCGGCATTGGCGGAAAATACATCTGGTGCGACGGCGGACCTTGCCTTGTTCCAGGCATATCTGTTGGACCAGGATATTGCAAAACTGGAACGTCTGGCGACGGACGGCGACACGCGTGATTTTCGTGACTTGGCGCGTTTGCATATTATCGGCATTCGTGGCGACGATATGACCGCGGCACAGGTCAAAGATTATCTGTCTGCGTTAAACACAAAATCTTCACCATATTACTATACGGCATGCCTGACCATTGCCCAGAAATATCTGTCCGAAGGTGACGCGGCATCTGCTGAAAAATGGCTGGACAAAATTATTCAGGACAAAGATGCACCATCTGTGATATCTGCTACTGCACAAACATTGCGTTAAACCTCAGGATAAATTCATGCGCAAAATAATACTGTTTGCTTTGGTTTTACCGTTGTTAATTGCTTGTGACAAGCATGACCCGATATTGCCCGGGGTTCGTACGGCGATTTTTTCATCTGCCAGCATTGATGTAAAAAATCGTGAAATAACGGATTTGCCTACATCTGTTGTGACGATTGACAATTCCAAATGTCCTTATACTCAGGACGCGTCAAATGTTGTCTGGGATGGCGACCGCCGTATATTCAGTGGCTTTCCGACCACTAACACGGTTGCTGGCACCCCACGCCCGATATGCAGCGGCAAATACATCTATGCGGGTCTAACGACGGGCGAAGTTATCAAGGTTAATCCTAAGACTCGTCAGATTGCATGGATTGCCGACGTCTATCGGGCCAGTAATTTGACTGGTGGTGCGTCAATGGTTGACATTGTTGCGCCTCTTGTTCCGGTTGGGAAGTACGTTTATGCGGGCGGTTTGGGCGACGCGTTTTGTAAACTGTCGGCATCGACTGGTGACAAGATATGGTGTCTGGACATGGCGGTATCTTTGCCGTTTGTCATAACAGAAACCTATGCCTTTGTTGTGTCTGCGGACCGTAAATTATACGCGGTTGCATTATCCAATGGCGATGTCATGTGGCGCACTGAATTATCGGATGTTTCCGTTCCTGTGTATGAAAATGGTGTTGTTGCTGTTGCGGGACAGTCGTACTCGGCGACAGATGGCAAAAAAGTGCTGGACAAATAAAAAAATATATTATATTATGGGTCCGCTTTGGGTGTTTAGCTCAGTTGATTAGAGCATCTCGTTTACACCGAGAGGGTCGGGGGTTTGAGTCCCTCAACACCCACCAAATTTTTAAACCGCCGTCTGGCGGATTTTTTAAAGTAAAAAGGACAAAAAGAAAATGAAAAATTCTATGCGGGAATTTTACGAACAGACTTTGTTGTGTGCGGTTGCGACCGTTATTGTTCTGCATTTAAATTCCTATTTTTCCAAAGATGAATCGCAAACGCAAAATTTATCATCTGCACCTGCACGTCGTGAACAGGTGTCTTTGCCTGCGCCACAGGATTCATTGTCCCGCGACAGTGTCTTGTGTTTTAATGATGTACGCGCAAAGATGATGGCACGCGATTCGGTTCGTCTCAGATAGAAAAACGCCTTTCAGGCGTTTTTATTTTTGTAATTTGCAATAATATGTTTTACAATACGCGCATGCGATAAATCAAAAAGGAGAAATTTATGAAAAAACTAGTTTCTGTTTGTGCGTTAACGGCTTTACTTTCTGGTTGTGCGACGGTTAATCCCTATACTGGCGAATCGCAGACTGCGAAATCCACATGGGGAACTGCGATTGGTGCAACTGCTGGTGCATTAATAGGCAGCACGCAAAGCAGCGAAGGTGCCTTAATTGGTGCATTGGCTGGCGGTGCGGTTGGCGGTGGTGTTGGCTATTATCTGGATGTCCAGGCCGCTGAATTGCGTGCGGAATTGGTATCGACCGGTGTCCAGGTCGTAGAAGAATCAGACAGCATTCGTTTAATTATGCCTGGCAATATCACATTTAAAACAGATTCTGCGGATATCAATTCATCATTTTATCCTGTGTTAAATTCTGTTGCCAAAGTGTTAAAGAAATACAGTAATTCAACGGTATTGGTTTCTGGCCATACCGACAGCACGGGCAGTGCAGAATACAATTTAAATTTGTCACGTGAACGTGCGGCATCTGTTGCATCTTATCTTCAGGGCCAGGGTATCAAAGCATCACGATTTGAAGTAATGGGGTTGGGTTCTTCTAACCCAATTGCGTCCAATGCGACTGCCGCGGGGCGCACGCAAAATCGTCGTGTTGAAATCAAGATTATTCCAAACAAATAATTGCAAACAATCCCCCGTCATGGGGGATTTTTAATTGAAAGTTTGTATTTTATTTTGTATCTTAGTCACATTAAATCTAAGGGGAAAATTATGGACGAAAAAAAGTTATCTTTCGAAGAAGCATACAAACAATTAATGGACTTGGTAAAAAAAATGGAATCTGGCGAATTGCCATTGGCGGATTCTGTCGCGGCATACGAACAGGGCATAAAATTAAAAGCCTATTGTGAACAGTTATTAAAAGAGGCGGAATTAAAAATCGAAACATTAAAAGTTGGCGCATAATTTTAATTTACCAAATGGATAAATCGTGGCAGAAAAAAATAAACTAACCCCCGTAATGCAACAGTATGTGGATATGAAATCGGAAAATCCAGATGCGCTGTTGATGTTCAGGCTGGGCGACTTTTACGAATCGTTTTTTGAAGATGCGCGTATAATAAGTTCTGCGCTTGGTCTGGTTTTGACGGCGCGCGGCACGGATGGTGATGGGGTTGATATTCCGATGTGTGGTATCCCATGGCATGCGGCGGACAATTATTTTGGTCGCCTTGTTCGCAGTGGTTATAAAGTTGCCCTTGTTGAACAAATGGAAACCCCCGCCCAGGCCAAAGCCCGCGGTCACAAGTTTATTGAACGTCGTGTTGTTCGTGTGTTGACACCGGGAACATTAACGGATGAAAATTTATTAACGCCCAAGAAATCAAATTTTCTGGTTGCGATAACACCTGTTGGTTCTGGTGAATATGACATTGCGGGCTGTGACATATCGACTGGGGAATTTTTTGTGGGCAAAACGCGCGACGCAATTGATGATTTGGTCCGCATATCGCCTGCGGAAATAATTTTCCCATTTGGCACCGCCGAAGAAAAGACGATTTTAAAACTGCGTGACTTGTTTAAATCCACACCTGTGTATGAAAAATTGTATCATCGTGCAGACATAGACATGATTGTAAGTCGCGTTTTTGGTGGTGCGGTTGACGGTGCATCGGTCACCAGTCATTCTGACAGTGCGGTATGCCTGCTGGCGGGTTATTTGTTTAATACTCAGCGTGAATCCACAATAACTTTTCGCGCCCCATACACCTTTAAATCCGGCAATCAGTTATTAATAGATTCTGCCACCTGGCGCAGTCTTGAAATAGACGCCCCGATAAACGATGGTGGTGTATGCCTGATAGATGTTCTGGATGAAACACAAACTGCGGCTGGGGCGCGTAAGTTACGTGCCTATCTGCGCAATTTATCATCTGACCCGGACGTAATAAAGAAACGCCAAGGTCACGTTTCGCATTTTGTTTTAAATCCTGATGTCATGTCGCTGATAGGTAATGTTTTATCTGGCGTTCCTGATGTTGGTCGTGCGCTGTCGCGACTGCTGTCTGGTCGTGGTTCTCCGCGTGATATGCGCCATATTTCCGATTTTCTGCGGGTCTTGCCGCGCGCCCAGGTTTTATCCACGCGTCTTGATTCATATCTTGGTGATTTATTTGAACGCATAAACACGCACGATACATTGTGTCTGCGCCTATCATCTGCCCTGTCGGATGAATTGCCAACATTCTTTCGTGATGGCGGTGTAATTCGCGATGGTTTTGATATTGCACTTGATAACATGCGCAGTTTATCCAATGGCGCGCGTGAAACCATTGCCGCGTTACAGTCGGAATATGTTGCCCAGACTGGCATAAATACTCTTAAGATTAAATACAACAATATTCTTGGCTATTTTATCGAAGTGCCATCATCTCGTGCCGAAATTATGATGGCACCAGAATCTGGTTTTATCCATCGTCAAACCATGGCTGGCAACATGCGCTTTACCACATCTCGCCTGATTGATTTAGATAATGATGTGCGCAGTGCTGCGGAAAAAGCCTCTGCGCTGGAATCGGAAATAGTAACGCAATTTATCGAACAAATTCGTGCGATTGCTGATGATTTATTATCGTCTGCTGATTTATTGGCGGATGCAGACGTTTGGTCGTCTTTGGCGTTGGTTGCGGATAAGTATTCTTGGACCTGTCCGCGCATCACATCGGATTGCAGTTTTGATATCACCGGCGGTCGCCATCCGGTCATAGAATCCGTTTTGCGTACCCGTGGGGATAATTTTGTAAAAAATGATTGTAATCTTGACGCGCGCGCAATTGCTTTGTTGACTGGACCAAACATGGCGGGTAAATCAACATACCTGCGTCAGAACGCATTGATAGTTGTCTTGGCTCATCTGGGGTCATTTGTTCCTGCTACATCTGCCACGATTGGTATTTGCGACCAGTTGTTCAGTCGCGTTGGTGCATCTGACAATCTGGCGGCGGGTCAATCCACCTTTATGGTAGAAATGGCAGAAACGGCAAACATTTTAAATCGTGCGACCCAGCATTCGTTTATTATCTTTGACGAAATAGGGCGGGGTACCGCGACATACGACGGTATGGCGATTGCCCAGGCGGTATTAGAATACCTGAATGATTTACAGCCACGAACACTTTTTGCCACTCATTATCATGAATTAACGCAACTGGCATGTGGTACGGATTGTGCCTTGCCGCATGTTTCATGTTTGACCATTGATGTCCGTGAACATAATAACGAGATTATTTTTATGCACAAAATAGTTGCAGGTGTTGCAAATCGGTCGTATGGTATTCATGTTGCGCGTATGGCTGGCATGCCGTCATCGGTTGTGGCGCGTGCGGAAAAGGTTTTGGCGTCACTTGAAACATCGCGTTGTACGGCAACAACGGATGCCGAATCCATTGTGCAACCGGCTGCGACAAACACGCCAAACAATCGTGGCAAGGCGCGTGTATCTGATGATTTACCACCGCCCCAGTTGACATTGTTTGGTTAAAAGGGAATCAAGAAATGAAAATTGAAACAGTGATTAGATTTCGTCATGATATTTTATTACCACCTGTGGCAGAATTCGACCAGGTTCGGGAAATCAATAAGTACTTTCGCGCGCTGTGCAGGTATTCTGGCTGCAGTACAATGGGTGTTCCTGTAATTACCGTATCTACGCGTCTGTCTGGTAATATCGACGGTCATGAATTTGAAACGGATGCCAAACCCGGACTGCATTTTTTTGTATCTGAAACCTGTGATGCGACCCCAGGGGGGCTTAGGGTTACAAATGCCCGCACGGGCAAGGTTGAACAATTGTCTGCTGATTATATTGTTGTAAATTCCCGTGCGCGTCAAATTTATCCGCCATTGTCGGGCAAACAAAAAAGCGCATTTGATAAATTTATAAAAACTGCACTTTGTACGCGTTACGAAATAAGCAAGGTCAAATAACATGACGTCCGGCTGGATTATTTTAGACAAAGATTCCGGGCTGTTTTCGCGAACGGCGGGCGGTCGTATTGCGCGTATGCTTGGGGTAAAAAAGTTTGGTCACATTGGCACATTAGACCCGATGGCAACTGGTGTTTTACCTATTGCGCTGGGGGATGCGACAAAAATGATTCCGTTCATAGATTCTGTTCAATGTGTATCAATCAAAGAATATCTGTTTTCGTGTCAGTTTGGATTTGAAACAGATACATTAGATATCACAGGTCATGAAATCAATCGTACTGATATTGTTCCTGATGTTGATTTTGTAAAATCGATTTTACCTGAATTGACGGGCGATGTATTGCAGATTCCACCGATGTATTCTGCGGTCCACGTTGATGGCCGTCGTGCCTATGAAATTGCGCGTTCTGGTGGCTGTGTTGATATTAAGCCCCGTCCGGTTCATATTTATTTCATAGAATATCTGGGGCGTGATGGTCCGTCTTGGCACTTTCGCATGCGTTGTTCGCCTGGGACGTATGTTCGTTCTGTTGCGCGTGATATTGCGAAAATATGTGATACAGTTGCGACTGTGGACATGATACGCCGTGTTTATTCCAGTGGTTTTGACATAAAAGATGCTGTAAAACTTGATTTTTTAGAAAAAGTGTTTAATAATAGTGGAAATTTCGGGGAATACCTGAAACCGGTGGATTTTGGACTGGGGGACATTCCGGTTCTGAATCTATCTGATAAAGACGCGTCTTTTTACAAGAACGGCGGTTTTATCGAGGTGGTCGCCCTGGATTCGCTGTATCGTGTTTATGCGGGTGAAGAATTCATTGGCATAGGTTCGGTATTTGATAACATCCTGCGGCCAAAGCGAACAATATAAAACAAAAAACATAAGGAAAAAACAATGTCCATTACAAAAGCAAAAAAGTCTGAATTGATTCAGGAATACAAAATATCTGACAAAGATAATGGTGGTTCCGTTGAATCTCAGGTTGCGGTTTTAACAGAACGCATTCGCAATTTGACAGAACACATGAAGGCTAATCACAAAGATAACCATTCAAAGCGTGGTCTGTTATTGATGGTTAATCGTCGCAAAAAATTGTTGGCGTACATCAAAAAGCGTAATCCGTCTGATTATGAAAATCTGATTAAGAAATTAGGTTTGCGTAAATAAAAAGTTCCGCCGTTTGGCGGAATTTTTTTTGTTGCTAAAAAATCCCCCGAATTAATCGGGGGTGTTTTTTTAGAAGCCTTGTGGTTTTTCCATTTTTACGCTGGAAACTTTTTTATCCAACGCCTGAATTACTTCATCTGTTATATCCAGGTTTTCTGCATCTGCGCCTGTGCGCGCCATACGACCATCAATAACCAACGACAATTTTTTCTTTGCGATAATGCCTTCGATAACTGGGTCCAGGTGCTTTTTCTGCATTTCATTCAATGCTTTTTGGAAAGAAACTTCCACACTTTGTGCGCGTTCTGTTAAATCACGTTGCAGTTTTGTAACCTTGTTTTGGTATTCAACAACGCGACGTTGCAACGCTTCGCGGGAAAGCACATCTTGTGATTTTTCGATTTCTGCTTTTTCTTTTTCCAACGCTTTCTGTTCGCTGGTCAATTCGTCACGCAGTTTGCTTTCGTATTTTTCTTTTTGCGCCCTCAGGTCTTTCAATGCCTTTGCTTCTGCCTGAATAGCATCCATACGCACAACTGCGATACGCATGTTTGCGCCATTTGCGGCATCTTCTGACACGACTTCGATTGCTTCTTGAACGCTTGCGCCGTCATTGGAATTCAGTGCGCTTACCGCCCAAACGCCCAGTGCAGCCACCGCCACAACCACCGCCGCCACAATGCCAGTCTTTTTATAGCTTTTTACAGCATCTTTATCATTTGATTTTTTTACCATTTTTCCATCCTTTGTTTTGATATGATGGCAGTATAGCAATAAAAAACACAAATGGAAAGTTTTTTTACAACAATTTTACCCGGATTTCAGTCTTATTCAGCGTGCCGGTGCAATACGAATTTCCACGCGTCTGTTGGTTAATCTGCCGATATCATCCTGTGCGGCGATTGGTCGTGCCGCCCCACGTCCGACAATAAACATTCTGGTTGTATTGATTCCATGCTGCGCCAGGTGAACCGCGGTTCTTTGTGCCATATCCAGTGACAACGCCTGTGCGGCTTTTTTGTCGCGCATTGCATCAGTATATCCGGCGACCTCTAAAAATGTAGCATCGTATTTTTTTAATATTTTTGCCACGGTTTTCAGTGTGTCGTCGCCCGTCTGTGAAATATCGGCGACATTCATTTTCATTATTGCGTCGCGCACCAGTATAACGACCACATCAGTTCCTGCACGCTGAACGGAAATGCCTGGTTTTCTAAGTGCGTCATACAGCGCATATTCCAGCGTTGCCATATATTGTGTTGCAATTATATTATCATTTACTGTCTTGTCACCATATTCCATTGTTGCAGGTGTGTTGGTGGCGTTGCCGATTAACTTTCCACCCGCCCCCATATACACAGGCCGTTTTGCCACTCGCGACATTTCGGTCATGTCTGTAAAACTGGCACCATTCAGATAAGAAGCCCATGTATATCGGTCGGGGCTGCTGTATGGGGCGCATGCGGACAACGCGCCAATAAAACACCATAAAGATATATTTTTTATAACGTTCATTTATTCCACGATAAAAGAAATTTGATTTGCCCCGGAATCGAAACAGTTGTCTGCGGTTTCTGCTTCGAATCCATTGACCAAGATTGCGCTTGCCCATTTTGGTTTTGATGCGGAAAAGAAATCACATTCGCCGCTGGATAAATCAACCAGGTTTATTGAGAAAGACAAACCATCTGCACTGGCGATAACCGACCATTCGTCGCCACCGATTGGTGCTTTGTTGGATTTCAGTGCGCCCGCCTTTATCAAATAGTCAACACTAATTCCCTCATAAGACCCTGCCATTTCCATCAGCAGTTTTGTATTGCTTGCAATTTGTTCTAATTCTTCACCTGCGATTGTTCGCACCTGGTTCGCGCGAATTGTTCTGTAAATTCCCATCGCAGATACGGTCATCAACCCGGTGATAGCCAGCACCCCAATAACTTCAATCAAAGACCGTCCAGATTCTTGTTTCATTTTATTTTACTCCTATGATTTCTGCATTTTCAAACAGGCTAATCGCGCTTGCCACCAGTGGGTCCGCCTCTAACTCTTCCTGTTTTTTTTCACTGATTGTGTTTGTGTGCAATGATTGTTCCTGTCGTGTCAGAACCCATTGATGTCCTGTTTTATCTGCCAGCCACTTGGTCAGTTTATGAATAAATTCTGCATCCCCTTTGCGGTCAAAGAATTTGATTTTTCCATCTTCAAATTCTGCAATCTCCAGATTGCTGCTGTAATAAGAATACAGCAATATTTCCTTGCTTTCCTGTAATGCGCCGGCAAGTTGTTCAGAATTTTGTATCACCAAATAATTTTGTTTACTTGCCCCTGTTGTGGGTGATGCATTACCTGTCGCCTGTGCGCCTTGATTCATTCTGTCTGCCAGAATGTTTTTTACTTCGCGCATTCTGTTATCAGATTCTTGTTTTTTTATAATTTCCGGCACAGAAGGCATATCTGCAATATGCATCAACCGCACAATCAGCATGTCAAAGCATTGCTTTTGGTTTCCTGTTGCCTGCATTTCTGGTACTGCGGCGACCATTACCTGCCAAATTCGCGACAACACATTTATGCTGATTCTGGTATTGATATCATAGATTTGTTCACGTTGGTCTGCGGTGTATGGCGAATTAGTCACTTCGCCCGCGTGCAGTGATGGGTGCATACGTGTTGCCCAATGTGTCCATTCCATCATATCGGTCAACAGCATTGTTAAATCTGCACCATTGTTGTAAATCTCGTCGGCTTTATTCAGTGCCGCCGCCGTATCGCCCGACAGCAACGTTTTCATAAAGTTGACCACAACACCCCTGTCTGCGCGTTTCAGCATATCCAGCACAGCATCTTCGGTAACATGCCCACCTGTTTGTGCAATCGCCTGGTCCAGCAACGACAACCCATCACGCACGGAACCGTCCGCCGCCCGCGACAATAGTTCATTTGCTTCATCTGACAGTTCAATGTTTTCCTGTTCTGCAATCCATGCGAAGTGCTTTTTCAATGTATCGACCGGAACACGCACCAGGTCAAATCTTTGACAGCGCGACAATATAGTAACTGGCACTTTTCGAATTTCTGTTGTTGCCAAGATAAAGATAACATGTGCGGGTGGCTCTTCCAGTGTTTTCAACAGTGCGTTAAACGCAGACTGTGACAGCATGTGAACTTCGTCGATTATATAAACGCGGTATCTGCCATTTGTGGGTCTGTATTGTGCGCCATCCAGGATGTCGCGCATATTATCAACCCCGGTATGTGACGCTGCGTCAATTTCCATAACGTCAATGTGTTGCCCGGCGGCAATTGCGCGACAGTTTTCACAAACCCCGCATGGTTCTGGGGTTGCGCGGTCGCCGCTAAGGCAATTCAAAGCCTTTGCCATAATTCGTGCAGTACTTGTTTTTCCGGTACCGCGAATCCCGGTAAAAATATATGCGTGTGCAATGCGTGACGTATTGATTGCCGTTGTTAATGTTTTGACCAGAACGTCCTGACCGATAAGTCCTTTAAAATCTTGGCTGCGATATTTGCGGGCTAAAACTGTGTAATTGTTATCCATGCTAAAACTTCCTTTGTTGCCAAGCATAGCAAACCCAGTCTAAAATTCAACAAATAAAACGCGCAGTATTGCGCGCTTTATTTGATTATTTTAAATTAGTAATAAAATCCGGAAATCCTGGTTCTTCTTCATCGGCAGATTCTGTACTTTCTTTGTCTGCCTCTGCCGCTATTGCGGCTTGTGCGGCGGCCTTTTCTTTGGAATCTCGGGACGAGTCTATCTTTCCTTGCTCTGCATTAACGATGCGACCATAGTGTTCGGCTGCCTGCAACAGGCGTTCGCGTTCGATTTCATCAGATGTCTGACGTGCCTGGTCAATATATTGTTTTCTTTTTTGGCGCCACTTATGACAGCGTTGAATCATCTGTCCTACATTAGATTGATTTTTTTTATTTTGCATGTTTTATCTTTTTTAAATTGCTGTTCTGTTATGGGAATAAACCTTTGCAATTATGACAGTTTTATATACTTATCACTTGCCCTCAACGGAATAAATTTTAAATCATCTTAAAACTGATTGCAATAATTTTTTTCTGTTGCTATTCTGGTGCCATAGGAGGAACAAATTTTGCATCAAGAACGCGGAAATTTTTTACTTCAGGCCCTGTTGGCATTGGGGTTGATTTTTGCGTTTGTTCCGTTTTTGGCGCGGCAAATTGCGGGGCGTGACACGGACACCCGCATGTATGCCTCGACAAATCAAATAGAGGTTGCACAAACCGCGGCACGAATATTTATTCGTGAAAACGCGCGTGATTTACCATACGACACCACGGTTATTTCTGGTCAAGATTTTTCGGACATGCTTGAACCCTATGGCTTGCCTTTGGGGTTTGTTCCGCGTACCGCGTTGGGTCAGGACATAGCCCTTGTTATCAACAAGACCCCCGACGCGATATCTGCATATCTTGAATTGACCGGTGGTGATTTGAATGGCATTTCCCGTGCGGAATTGGCGCGTCGTGTTGGTTTTTATGCTGCATCAACGGAAGACGGTGTAAATGTTGGCATTGAATTATCGGACGTTTATTCAGATGTTGTTCGTCGTAATGAACCCGACATAGACAACAGTGGTTTTCTTGCTGATTTAGATATGGGCGGCTTTGTCTTTGATGGTGTTGGAAATTTATTTGGCGTTCGCGGTGAATTTTTCAGTGCGCAAATCCCAAATCTAACCATAACAGGGGTTGAATCTGGTAAAAAGGTTCGTAACAATATCGCCAAAATGTCTGCTGCCAAGACCGTGTTTCAAAGCAAGACTGGTGAATCTGCTTTGACCCTGACCAAGGGAACGTTATACGCTGATTCTGTAACGTCACGCACGATATCGATGTTTGGCGATACGGGCAATTTTTATGCGACGGATGTGTCTTTGTATGAATTATCAATGACGGCGGGGCATACTGGTTTTTCAGGGCCGGGTCAGTGGCATGTTCGCGGGTCTGTGGTATCGGATTACATAAATTTTACGGTCGAGCGTCTGGATATTTCTTCCTATCTTGTTGCGACACGCGGTCAGGATGTTTTTATCGAAGATGACAGTTTGACTTATAACACAAAATCCGGGCTAGAGGTTGGGACTCTTTACACATCAAACATCACGGTTCGCGACCAGACGTCCAGTGCATTAAACGACAATAAATCCGGTGCGGTAATCTTGGATGTTCGTCCGGGTGGCACGACCCTGTTACCAGACGCATTGGTGTCTGGTATAAACAATGATTCGTTTGACATAATTGCAAACGTCACATCTGATGATGGTGATACGATTGAATGTGCGGACATAATAAAAAAACTTGAAGGCGTCTATGACAAGCGTTCATTGGCACAGAATTTAATTTGTCAGTATGTTTTCTGGCAACGCTTGGAAAAACGTATCGATATAAAACAATGTTTAATGGCAGGTGGCAGTGGTTGTATCTGATTTAAAATCTTCGCTAACACAAATGCGTGGTGCCAGTATCATAGAAGTACTGTTGGCCATGGCTATTGTTGCCATGGCGACCCCTTTTGTTTACAATCGCATAAACGAAACGAATCACATGATTCATGATATTGCGGTTGCGCGCCGTATTATGTCGGTTCGTGATTCTGCGTTAAATTTTGTTCGCATGAACCAAGACCGTTGGCCAGACACCGCCCAGATTCGTCTTGCGGATACAGAACTTGGGGCGATATCTGCCGATGCGGCATCTGGCTTTATTGATAAATATGCCACATCTGGTGCCGCGACAACTGATGTATATCTTGCTTTTGAAGTTTCTGATTCCAGACTTCGTGCCACCCAGATTGCGCGTCATATTGGTTCTGATGCGGCAATTGTATCGCCTGATGGTGTTGCTTATGGTGACACGTGGGCGGTTGCTGCGCCTGACTTTGTTCCTGGCGATTTGATTTATCGGATTTCACGTGATGTAGTTGGCGAAGATACATCAAAGTATTTGCATCGTGCATCGTCTGGTGCGGATGATTTAAACGTTATGCAGCGTGATTTAAATATGGAGCATCACAACGTTTATAATGTTGCGTCCATGATTGCAGATTCTGCGACGATACGTCGTGCCAATGTTGCCTTCATAGATACAGATGAATTGACATCAAACGCCATATATTTTTCATCGGGCGCGAACATGGATGGTCGCGATATTAATTTAGGTTCGGTTCGTGTATCTGGTGACGTATCTGGCTTTAAAAGCATTACCGCCCAGGATATAAATGGCGGCGGCTATACGACGACGGGTCGCGTTGTCGCGGACAAGGTGTCGATTACCGATTCTGTCAACGTTGCCCGGGATTTAGTTTTAAAGTCAGACGCATCCAGAACGATTAGCGATTTTACTGGCATATCTGCGAACGCGGTAATTGCGCCATTCATATCTGCCGAAGAGATGATATTTTATGATAACTTTGGTTTGACTGTTTCTGGTGAATTATTAATGTCAACCACGTCACCACTAAAGATTGGTGATTGGGTTTTTCCTTCGACCAGACCGCCTGAATTTTCTAAATTTACAGTATCACGTGCCGACATGCCTGCGATGCCATCATCGTCTGCCTTTCGCAAGATTATGTCATCTGGCTGGCAGGGTGGTGCATCCACATCAACCCCAACAATAACAGTGCCATAGAACAATGAAACATTCGAACATATTTTTATCGCAACATAACGATTCTCGGGGCAGTGTTTTGGTTGAATTGCTGTTAAGTGTTGCTTTGGCTGCGGTTGTGATTCCGTTTATATTCAAGTATCACGAAAATTCGCTTCGTCGCACTCAGAATATTGCCATTGTAAATCAGATGACCGAATTACAGGTTGCGCTTGAACGTTATATTATTGAAAATCGTGACACATTGTTGCAAACTGTTGGTCGTAACATTACTCGTGTATCTGTTGCGGACCTTGCGCCCTATGGCGTACCGGAAACTATTTTATCCCAAGGTGACGAAAAATATCAACTTCGCATATTAAAGTCCAATGACGTAAATGATTCTGCATCACTTCAGGGTGTAATCGTTCGTGTTTCTGATGATGTTTCGCCTCTTCGCACGCGTGAGATTGTACGTCTTTCTGGTGGCACCATGGGCTTTGTTGATGGCACACGTGCGCACGGTTCGTTTGGTGCCTGGCATACGGATTCGATTGATCTTGGCACAGACATAGATAATGGTATCATAGAAACCACGTCTGTTAATCGTGATGGTGCGTTGTATCTGTGGCGTGTTCCATCGGGCGACCCATCTGATGCGACGATGATGACTGCATTAAATCTTGCGGGTCACGATGTGGTAAACGCAACGTTTTTGAATGCCGATTTTTCAGATTTTACCGAAGGCATGACGTCCAAGACAATTGTATCGGACACAACAACGTTTCAGCATAGAACAAATCTTGATGGTATTTTTGAAACGGCATCTGCGACTGTATCTGGCATGTTGTCATCGGATTCCAAGAACATGCAGGTATCAGGTTCATACACGCTATCGGACACGGCAAAGTTATCATCATTGAACGCGAATAATTTATGGGTAACGAACATGACATTGGGCGACATATCCGTTGATTCATCAGATGATTTTGCCTTATTAAAGATAAATCAGACGCTTGACATGACTTCGGGCCGCATAGATGCGATGTTTGTCACTGTTGGCTATACAGGTTCCATGACGTCGCGCCTTGTTGTTTTTGACAGAATAGAAGACCCTGTTGATTCGTCATATTATTGGGATGCTGGCTCTAAGATTGCATCATTCCAAGATGCGACCTTTGTTGAATTGAATCGCATGGCGGGATTAGCGGTATTAACAGAAGACGGCACCGCCACCCAATCGGGTCAAATATTTAGTTCTGTTTCATCGAACAAGAACGCCACGGTTTCCGATTACATGTCTGCACTGCAAGAAATTCAGACACGTGTGATTGGGAAATATCGTCGGTTGAATTTAGAATAAAATATGGTATAAAGTGATAGACATGAAGATAAAATGTGATTTTTGCAAAACAGAATATAACATAGACGCCGCGCCTGCATCTGATGTCAAGTGTGCGGTCTGTGGTCATTGTTGGACGGTTGCTGTTTCCCCGCGCAAGAACACCTGGCTGATGTTTTTTGCATCTGTGTGTGCGTTATTATCTGCGATTGTATTTGCGGTTGCGGTTATCACTCGTCATCAGGCGACCCATGCGAATCGTGGTCCTTTGGTAACGACGGTATCCGGCATAGACAGCACGACTGATTCCGACGGCATTACGCGTCTTGTTGTAAATGGTACGATTACAAACATTTCGGACGAGATTTATGGTGTTCCTGATTTAATCATAGTATCGACTGATTCGGACGGTCGCGTTTTGGCGCGTCAAAAGTTCATGCCGTCTGCGACATTATTGGATTCTGGTGACACGGTAAGTTTCAGTCATGTTTTATTACCCCAACCTGCCGGGGTAAAAAAGATATTTGCCCAACTTGCCCAGATAGATGTTCCCAAACCGACGGATGACATGAAATGAAGCGTTTAATTGTATTTTTATTTGCAATGACATGCATGCCGCTGTTTGCGGCTGATGCGCCGACTTCTCCGCGGGTCAGCATTTTTTCCACCAGCACAGACTGGCAGGCGGTCACCGGTTTGACATTGAACGAATATCGTGGAACATTTATTCCGGACCGCAAACTTGTTGGTCGTGGTCTGGTTTTGTATTATCTGGATGGTTTCCCGTGTTATGGACTGGGGTCTTGGGTCCGCGTATGGGTTGGGCCTGACGGTCAAAATCACGAACATTTAAGCATTGCGTGTGTTGCGGCACCTACGGAAATTAAGTTTGCCTATCGCAATGCCACGCGTGATGCGGACGAAGCGACCACTACTGGGATTTTAACATGTCCGACAACTGGTCGTGGTCGTGAATTAACGATTGATTTATCCCAGTGTTCCATTGGTCCCGATTGGTCTGATTATAAATAGGTTAAATTATTATGTCGCAAATTCGCACTTTTACTGTTTCCGAAGGCATTGAAATAACGCGCCTGGATAAGTTTTTATCATCACAAATGCCGGAATTTTCCCGCAGCGAGATTCAGCGTTTCACCGTAACCCGCGCGGACGGCGTGTCGCCAAAGTTTTCCGAACGCATTCGTCCGGGTGATACTTTTACGGTTGAAATACCGGACCCGGTTACAGACGTTGCGACGGACAATGTATCATCTGATTTTGACCTGGATATTTTATTCGAAGACGACGACATCATTGTAATAAACAAGCCGCGTGGCGTTGTAATGTATCCGTCGGCGGGCAACAAGACCGGCACCTTGGTCCAGAATATTTTATCGCACACGCATCTGTCCGCATTGGGTGGCGACACGCGTCCTGGCGTTGTTCACCGTCTGGACAAAGACACCTGTGGTGTTATGGTCTTTGCGAAATCAGACGCGGCGTTTCGCGAATTGGTCAAGACATTTTCTGCGCACGACCTGACACGTAAATATGTAACATTTGTTTGGGGCATCCCCACGTGGGAGGCTGCAGACATCACCGGCAACATTGCGCGTTCATCTCGCAATCGTCAAAAAATGACCATGGTTAAATCTGGTGGCAAACCGTCACATACCGAAGTTACGGTTATGAACGTCTGGCCACGCACCAAGGTGACCCAGATGCGCTGCACGCTGTTTACCGGTCGCACGCACCAGATACGTGTTCATCTGTCTGCGCATGGTTTTCCGGTATTGTGCGACCCGCTTTACGGCCGCGGTGCGACCCGCCTGGGCAGTGTCCGCGACCCCGAACTGTTAGAATTTCTAAAGACGCACGACGGTCAAATGTTGCACGCCGAAGTTCTGGAATTTACCCACCCCACCACGGGTCAGGCCATGCGTTTCAAGGCACCTTTGCCAGATGATATGTTGGAACTAAGGGCAATTCTGGACTGACCCAGATTCCGCAACATGACCAATGCATTCCTTATTAAATTCTCACCGCCGTACACCGCGAAGTTTTAACGAAGTGGTGTCATCCCGTGGCTTGACCACAGGAACCAGGTCGTGCTTTATTTTTTTGCCAAACCTGGGTCCCGCGGTCAAGCCGCGGGATGACAAAGGGTGATTACATGACCTGGGGGCGTAAGTTATGCGCCGGGATGACATATTTATTTTTTAAAGACCATCCTGCCCTGCAATAAGGGGAAGTTTTTTCTTTGAAAACAAAAAAATAGACATAATTTTTTGGAATAAAAATTATGTCATCCTGTGGCTTGACCACAGGAACCAGGTGATGTATGCTGATTTTGTGATGTGTGTGCAAAAATATTATTATGTTTATATTATGGCAAGTTGTAAGAACGGTACATTGTATGTCGGATTTACAAGTAACTTGCCCCAACGGGTTTTTGAGCATAAAAATCATTTATTGCCGGGATTTACAAGGCGTTATAATGTTGATAAGTTAGTTTACTTTGAGCGTTTCGAAGACGTAAAACAAGCGATAAGGCATGAAAAGCGTCTTAAAGAATGGAAAAGGAATTGGAAAAAAGATTTAATTGAAAATTTTAATCCTGAGTGGCGTGATTTGTATGATGATTTAAATAATCTTTTATAAGAAATTATTTATTTTATTTGCCAAACCTGGGTCCCGCGGTCAAGCCGCGGGATGACAAAGGGGGATTACATGACCTGGGGGCGTAAGTTATGCACCGGGATGACATATTTATTTTTTAAAGACCATCCTGCCCTGCAATAAGGGGAAGTTTTTTCTTTGAAAACAAAAAAATAGACATAATTTTTTGGAATAAAAATTATGTCATCCTGTGGCTTGACCACAGGAACCAGGTCGTGCTTTATTTTTTTGCCAAACCTGGGTCCCGCGGTCAAGCCGCGGGATGACGAATGGTGATTACATGACCTGGGTCCCGCGGTCAAGCCGCGGGATGACACCACTTTGTTAAAACTTCGTGGTGTACGGCGGTGAGAATTTAATAAGGAATGTATGACAGGGGGAAGATTATTAATTAGTATAGTAACAAGCATATGAAGAATACGAACCGTCGCCATTATCAACAGTCCAAAAGAAGTTCCCCGTTCCATCATTAAAGACCAAAGG